>LJDB01000042.1 GCA_001983455.1 Candidatus Epulonipiscium fishelsonii | reverse complement strand
TCAGTGTGTGGTGGAAACGTCCCTTACTGTCCAGCTGAGAGGTGAGCAGGTTGAAGTTAATTGAGGGAGCTTTTTTTATTTTTGTGAGTGTGAGGAGAAGAGACACTGAAGCTTATAAAGACACTGAGGAGAGCAGAAGTGAAGGAGGAGGAGTTTCAACACTCAACACTGAGCTTTAGGATTTTACTGTGTACATGTACATATCTCTGTTTATATTGTGCTTTGATTTATGTAAATGCTTTTTAAACCATGAAATACCCTATTTTTTAGATATTGTGTATGTTTGGTGATGATCGAATTTTTTACACTGTGTGTCCGGTGTAGCTGATAACTGTTACAGGCAAGAAGGACCCACATGTAGACGCACAAAACATACTGAAACATGGAATAAGGAGACCGGTAGATTACAGGGAGACTCATTTTCAATCAGGAGGTTTCATACAAAAGGATCTTTTTTGAATGATGTGAATGTGTGAAGGAAACACGTGAAGTGAAGAAAAGCAGCTAAAAAAGCAAGGATGCTGTGACAATGGCAAGTTTAAATGGAGACTGAGATAAGAAGGAAATCTTGATCAGGTGTGTAAGTAGGCAGGGAAGCATTGGTGACTGTCAATCAGAAACAAGGAGAAAGTTTAACTGGGGACATGAGAAGAGTCTGAGGACATCTTGTGGGCGGATGGAGAATAGTTGGTCTGGAGTGATGAAGGTCCTGAGATGTGAACAGAGACAGGAGCTTCTTTTTTGGCATAAAGTGTTTTAAAGTGCATTTCAGTCAGAGGAGAGAAGTTTGAACAGAAGTGTACAAAAGATGATGGATCTGTTGTGATGTTTCTTTTCTGTTTCTTGACTCTGGATGAATATCAGGCCTGAACTAAATTCGGGTTTGAACCAATCATTTTCTTTGCAGCCATGATCACCCATTGAGTCTGTTACTGTCATACAAGGCGACTGACTCAAATGGTTGTGGCGAGTGGGGATGAGATGAAAACTAAGGGTGCTACGACTAAGTACAAATACTCGAACACCAAGGCCAGACAATGCCACCCTGGGAATTTCACCCAGAGAATTATGACCACTAGTAGGAGAATGTCAACCAAAAAAAGAAGGCATTCAGGTCCATTATACTTCGGAGGCAAGAGATGTGGTGCCAGTTGAAAGTGAAATTAAGGAAACTTTATTTAAAGAATATCAGAAATCAATTTAAAAAAAAAAAAAAATTAAAAAAAGGAAACCATTCACACAGGATTTTTAAGGGAAGAGCCGGGGCTCTCTGGTGGGGGGTTTGGGCCAACGGGCGTCAAGAAGGAGTCCAGGAAAATCACCCCAACCACACGTGAACACACACACATACCTTAGTGAAAAATCAAACTGGGGATGAACAGCACAACACACAGGAAAGAGATCCCACCACCCGAAGACACCAGTCCCGCCACCGTAGGCCCACAGCTTCTGAAAATGATAGGGAAAGGGGACACTCCTCAATGGGTTATTCTAAATCAACTGCAAATTTAAAGAAAATAAACCACAATAAACTTTACACAATAAACCACAAAAAGGAAACAGTTTATCAAAACAAAAACATTAATTTAAAGAATTAGCAGATAAACACCAACTTGTAACTTAACCACTGTAATCACCAAAGTCAAACTAATCATACGAAATTAATCACTAAAATGCAGTCACGTGACAACCAAACAAACCATAAACCACACATACAAAAAAGGTATCGAACAAAAAACAGTCACGTGTCAGTGGAATTAAATCCAATCCCAGCCCGCTACAGGCCAAACGGTTGTATGGGAATCTGCGTGAGGACACTTGTTAGCGGCAAGGGAGGTGAGCTTCGACAATCCAACACCTGCAGCAAAAGGAAATCGAAGCAGCCAAAGACAAAAGAAAAAAAAAACAACAAAGGCAAAGCAGCAGTGCCTCCTAAGTCCGTGAGCCAGCGTAGTACAGCTCCAGGTGGATGTTGCCCAGGCCCAATCCGTTAATGGGTGACTGCGAGGGAACGGGGAGCAACCAGTGGCCATGGTTACAGCCTATGACAAAAGCTATCATGCACACATGAAGCATCAAAACATTACATGATAGCTAAAAGAAAAGAGGACCAACCAGAAACGGCCTGGGAGCGGCTCACTTCCTGGACTACGCACAATAAGGACGCACAATGAGGACTCTATGAAAATAATAAATTGCTACTATAACAACATCAACAGCACACAAAAACTTGAAGCGAAGGGCAAACAATGCTGCAGCAACTGCCATTGTACCTGCCAGCAAGGTGAACAGGAAGTGAGGCGAACAGGGAGCAGGGCGTGCCTCCGACGTCAAAACAAGAGGATGGTAGGTGACCATTATCCAGCTTTATAAGGTGTCCTCCCACAGTGATTGGTTAATACAAACCATGGTCATTTTGTGAGCGAAACACAAAGTCTGCTTACTCCAAACAGAATGTGTCACTCATTCTGCTACACAATGATGGATGAACAAATAATAAAGTGGAAATTCAAACAGAAAAACAAAATCAGCAGCTTCTGAGCCAGATGGAACCTTTTGGTCCAGGAGGATCATTCTCTGAAATTTTTTCAACTATAATTTTTGGATCTGGGACATGTCAAACCCCCAAAACCTGAAGGCTTTTACTAGAGATCTGATGCTTGAGCAAGGTCATGAGAGGCAGTGTTAGGACGCTCCACCTGAGGCCCTCTGTCATCTCCACAGTTTCCTGACTTTAACAGATAGCCAGCTTTTCAACCTCTTGTTGGTTACCTCACCATGTGAGTAGAACAAAGAATGGCCTAGCAAACCACACTTCATTGGGAAATCTGGCCTGAATCTGAGTCCCAGATGAGACCCTCGGGAACTCAGATAAAGGGCAGTAAACTCAACTTCCCAGAGTCCCCCAGATTTCACAACTAGGTATGAACACAGACAATAAAAACCGCCTCTGCCTCAACATCGCACTCTTCTCTCCTGTTCTCTCTACTGAGCAGCCCCAAGGGGCAGAAGAGTCAGCACCAGCAGCCAGGACACAAGGTCTGCCAGCTGAGACTTAGAAGCAACAGGAGTCACAAACCAAAGTTAGCCACGAGATGCTAACTTATGGAGCAAAGGAGCGATCAGTGGTCTTCAGAGACCCAGGGTTCAGAGGGCCAGACCAGCCTGTAAGCTGTCAGGAAGCCTCACAAACCTGCAGCTTATTGGATTCAATGTGGTCACAAGCTTGCAGCTTCATGGACTTGACAAAGCAACGCACCGAAAAGGACATATTTTCCCTCAAAAGACTGGATACTGGGCATGAGATAGCACAGCTAAGAAGAGAATTATTCAGTAACCTGTGTGTAACTAACGCCTTTTCTTTTCCCTTTCTAAGGATGGTGCCCTGAGGTGGATTTGATGTAAATTAAATCCTATCACTAACTTTACTATTAGTTACTTTAGATAGCCAATTCCAAATTCTTAAACACAACATGGCTGGAGTCCCATGTGACCCGACACTCTCATCTGTATACAGATTCATCAACCATCTGAGATGAGGTCAAAAAACGTTGTGTCATCCATAAACTTCAGGAGTTTAACATTCCAGTGTCTGAAATTGCAGTCATCAGCGTAGAGGGAGCAGAGGGGAGAGCACACATCCCTGAGGGACACCAGTGCTGAATGCCTGTGTGCTGGATGTGATTTTTTTTAAAAGTCTCACCTGCCACCTGATGCTACCTGTTGGGCAGTCTGTAATCCACTGACAGGTGGAATATAATAAAGAGGGTAATGAGTATGAATAATTATTTGTCTTGACTCTAAGTTTGATCACACTTGTCTGAAGTGTCTCTACATTATCTCAACATGACAATAATAAAAATGACTCTCATGATGAACTCACTGGTAACATAGTTAACTAACTAATACCGTATTTTCCGCACTATAAGGCGCATCGGATTATAAGGCGCACCTTCAATGAATGGCCTATTTTAAAACTGTTTTCATATATAGGGCGCACCGCATTATAAGGCGCATAGAATAGAAACTACTGTAGTGGCTGGGGTTGTGTTATGCATCCACTAGATGAAGCTGCGCTAAAGGGAATTTCAACAAAACACTCAGATAAGTCAGTCAGTCAAACTTTATTAATAGAATACAAACCAACGTTCTGATAACTCCGTTCACTCCCAAAACAAGTTAGTGCATTCACAATACGGTACCGTACTCTGCGTCGTAAGCGTGTCTCTTGAAAGGTGCCATTTTGGGGTCTTTATACACACACAAGTGGTGTGGGACTGGAATTCCCCTTTACCGTTTTTACCGCTGTTACTTCGGCGACGCCGCCTGACTACGGTAGCCATAATTATCCAATATTGATCCATATATAAGGCGCATCGGATTATAAGGCGCGCTGTCGGTTTTTGAGAAAATTAAAGGCTTTTAGGTGCGCCTTATAGTGTGGAAAATACGGTAATGTATTAGCAGGTCAAAACCATATTTTCATTTGGTTGTGTTTTAGCAGTACTGTAGACATGTTAATGAGGTGAAAATTATTGAATCAAATCACATTTACAACAGGTGTAAATATAATATTTGTCATTTGACCAAAAAATCTTTTAAAAGGGATCTACATTCAGAGATCTTTGTTTAATCAACAAGTAGCTTCTGCAAACTCACAATCAATAGGTGAAAATGTCAAAAAGCAGAAGTAATCAGTGAGGAGGTTTTTGTCACAGTGTCAATCACTGTGATACCCACTCATTAACAGAGTCATCCCATGTTTGACAGTAATAAACTGCTGAGTCTCCCTCCTCCACATTGTTGATGATCAGATGATAATCTGTCTGTGACTGATGAGTAGATGTGAATTTGGGAGAAGAGAAACCAGAGCCATAGCTTGGAGAACTCAAGCTGTACTTAAAATATAAAACAAACTGAGTAACTCCTCCTGGAATCTGTTTGTACCAGCGAGCAGCACTGTTAGTAACAGTCCCCAGGTTACAGTCCATGGTGGCTGTCTCTCCTGTCCTCAGCGTCACAACAGGAGGCTTCTGTGTCACCGGCGACCACTTTGACAAGATGATGCATGTTGGTAATATGAGAGCAAAATATGTCGATAGATAACCAATGTTTTATTCTTTGTATAAAACAGCAAACTGCTTTATAGTATAATAACATCAACTTACATTCATGTACAAAGTGTTTGAAATTTTAAGTGCTACATTTTAAATGCTGACAACACCAATCACACTCACAGACATGTTTAATTTCATCTCTATTAATTATATTGCAACTTATTTTTTTAAATCTAAACAAAAGGAATACACATTGACTTTTACGAATGGATATTTACCACAATTATTTCCAGGATTTGAAATGAAGCTTTGTATGAAGCATTTTATTTGTGTTTGTCACTTACTGGGAGATTTTTTTCTTAAGCTGTCAGTGTAAATGAAAAAACAAAACATTAAACATGGAATTAAAATATTTATTAATGTTCAGTGGTGAATGTAATCAGTTAATTATATTTGATTTGTCCTCATAGAAATGATTTAAGAAAAATGGTGCACAGTTGTTTATTTAATTTCATGTAGGGTTGTTATAGAGAGCTTTAGTTATTGCATCAGAGACTCAGAAAGCAGAAGTAGTTAGTGAGGAGGTTTTTGTCACAGTGTCAATCACTGTGATACGTGCTCATTGACAGAGCCATCAAATGTTAGACAGTAATAAACAGCAGTGTCTTCTGTCTCTGTCCTCTTAATGATGAACTGATAATCTATGTTTGATGAGGCTTTAGAGTCGAATCTGTCTGAAGAAAATCCTGATCCAAAGCTGGGTGAACTGCTACCATAGTAAAATTTCAGAACATACTGAGGAGCTTCACCAGGAACCTGTTTATACCAACTGACATCATAATTTGTAGTATATATCTGGATGTTGCATTTGAGAACAACTTCTTGTCCTGGAGAAACTGTGTGGACAGCAGGCGTCTGGGTCAGCACTTTTACCGCCTCAACATCTGTCAACAAACACAAAAAAACAGATGAGTGAAAGATGTGTGTGTAAAAATGTGGAGTATAAAAGGAAAGAGAAGAAGATCTTACATGTTAGAGCAGTGATGAGAGTGCAGAGGCTCCCCAGCATGTTGTCAGTGTGTGGTGGAAACGTCCCTTACTGTCCAGCTGAGAGGTGAGCAGG
>LJDB01000041.1 GCA_001983455.1 Candidatus Epulonipiscium fishelsonii | reverse complement strand
CCAGTAATAATAATTAACGTCATTCCTCAAGCAAAATTATACCGATAATTGAATTGTTAAGAAATATGTGTAAGATTTCTTTGATTAAAAAACATTTTTCTCCTTTTAATAAAGTCGCAATTATTACTAGTGCTAATAAAGCTACAAATGCACTATTTTCGCTAAACCATTTTTTCATTATATCCTTAATGGGCAATAATAGTCCACCACCTCATTTTATTATTTGTCCCCCTGTTGCTACTAACATTATATTTTCTTCGGACATCTCAGCTCTACTAAATTCATGTCTAATTTGACCTTGAAACATAACATATGTCCTATCGCATGTCATAAATATCTCTTGTGCTTCATTTGAAAGAATAATAAAACTCACACTCCTTCTTTTGAAAAATTCATTAAAATATTATAAATTTCAAGCTGCACCAAAATGTCTTCCTTGTGTTGGATTATATCAAATATAACAATATCTGGAGGTCCCCAGAACACGAGCACAATAACAACTTTTTGTATTACCACCTGAAAGAGAGGTTATAAGATTATTTAGTTTATTTACTTTTTTATACTATTTATCTACATATTCTTCATTAAATTTGCTTTGCATAGACTTACTAATTAATCCATTATTTTTAAGTTTGTTTAAACTAGGCAAAAAATCATTTTCTCCAACAGACAAAACTTTTACAATTCCATTTTGTTTTCTATTACTAGGAATGTACCCAATATTCCAAGACTTAAAGCCTTAGCTGTTGAGGTTATATTTGCTTCCTTTCCTTTAATAATAATTTTTCCACTATGACCAGAGCTCACTCCAAAAACAGCCTCAAAAACTTCACTTCGACCATCTCCTAAAAGTCCTGTCACACCCTATCTCGCCTTTTTATGTACTGATATTTATATTTTTAAAATAATACGTTCTTTATTCAAGTTGCAAAGTTCTAAAACAACATCTCCAACCGTTCGGGGGTTATATACATTTTCATATGAAAGTTCTTTGCCAACCATATGTTGAAAGGTCATGTTCATTAACATCTGCAGTGTGATATTTCCATTATATACAACTTCTCCATCTCGCATAATTGTAACTCGATCACAAATTTCAATTACTTCATAGCTTATGAGATATAAACACTAGGCTTACACCTTGACTTTTTAACACTTTCATCAAACTAAAAATGCTTTGTATTTCATAATTTCAGACAAAGAAGTTGTTGGTATCCATTATATAATTATTTTAGCATTTTAATAAAGTTTTTGCAATTTCTATAATTTTTGTTTATATGATGGCGTTAAATCTTTTATTATTGTTTTTGGATTAATAGTTATATTCATTCTTTCCAAAATTTCTTTTGATTTTATGTACATTGCTTTTTTATCAACAAATAGTGACTTTTTTATTTCATGCCAAAAATAAATTTTCCATTATATTAATAAATCATCTACCAGCTAATTCTTGATGTATAAATGCTATTATTTGATTTTTGTTATTTCTGAGAATTTCCCCTTCATCATATATGCCAAAAGTCCATAGTATATTCATAAGTGTAGACTTACCAAAGTGCCATTTTCTCCAAAAAGCATGTATAAACTGAGCTTCTAATATTAAATCTACTCCTTTTAATACTAAATTATATTACCATGCTTTCTTAATGTTTTTTTCATATACCACAAATTAATACCCCTTTCTAATTTGCAGAGCTATCATAAATAATAGCTCCTGTGCAACTTCCTAACTATAATAAACTTACATCTCAGCTCACTAATAAGTTAATATGTTGGGAATATATTAACAGAAATATTATAAAATTTCATATTAAAATAAAAATTTAACCTGTATAGAAGTATCACATATCTAAAAGAGTGCAGTAAATATATGAACAACAACTAAAGTTAGTTTATAATAGAATGCAAATTGAAAAAAACATACCATATTGTAAAAATATTAAAGTATATTAATGGAAATTGTTAAAAAAGATTGCCATTTTTTTTTTTTGATGTTATAATTTTATTAAGTTTGAGTTCAAATTACAACATAGTGGAGGAAATATGGTGTCTTTTAGTATGGTATTTTTATTTTTGTTTTTTTACCGTTAGTCTTAGGCGTACTATATGGAGTTTTAAAAAATATAAAATCAAGAAATATTTCTTTATTAGCATTTAGTTGTGTTTTATGCATGGGGAGAACCCGTTTACACATATTAAATGTTAAGTAGTATATAGTAATAAATTATTTTGGAGGAATATTGATAGATTTACATAGGCAAATCAAAGTTAATTTTATTTATTGGAATAGTGTGTAACTTATCTTTTTTATTTATATTTAAATATGAAGGCTTTGTTTTTGTGAACTTAAATAGTATTTTCGGACTTTGAGTTTAGAGTTTTGAATTACCTTTACCTCTATAGGGATTTCATTTTACATTTCAAGCGCACTATCATATTTAGGATGTTTGTATAGGAAATCTGCTCCAGTACAAAAAAACATATGAACTAGGTTTATATTTATCTCTTTCTTTCCACAGTTGGTCAGGACCAATTGTACGATATACCACTATTAATGAACAGAGATAAAACAACGTACGACTACTGCAGAACAATTCAACGAAGGAGTTAGAAGATTTATTATTGGTGTAGAAAAAAATAGTTTTGGCTAATAATTTCGCATTAATAGCAGATGCCTTTTTCTTAGCTCCATCAAGAGAAATTTCTATTATTTATGCTCTTGGGTTGGAGCAATCTTATAGAGTTTGCAAATTTATTATGATTTCTTTGGATACAGATATGGGGCAAGGGGCCTTGGAAAAATGTGGCTTTTTGAATTTTTAAAACTTTAATTATCTTTATATCTCTCTAACTGTCAGCGAATTTTTTGGAGAAGGGCATTTTTCACAGGGTATAGTTGATTTAGAGACTAAGTATATTCCACTTGGAGGTTCCCGTGTTAATAAACAAAGAATGGTATTCACAACTTATTTGTTGTTTGATTTTTAACTGGGGTATGGCATGGAGCAGCGTGGCAATTTATTTTGGGGACTTATGTATTTTGTACTGCTTACATTTGAAAAATTGATTGACATATCAAGGTTTTTAAAAAACAAATTTGTAAGTGTTATTTATATCAAGCATTTAATGGTATGTGTAATTGTTGGATGGGTTATATTTGGTAGTGTCCTGGTAAAAGGAGCAATATTGGCCATATTTTTGCAGTTTGGTGGGGAGGATATATATTTGATGCTATAGGATTGGATTATAATGGAAAATTTTGCGCTTTGGCTAAAAATCCATTTATAAATGAAGGTCTGGCAAGTAAATTATTTGTTACTTATGTAATAGGAATAGTTAGCAACTCCAATTTTTTAACTAGTTGTTTAAATAAAATGAAATTACATACTACTAAAACTTTTGAGTTTGGTAGCAGTTTGGTATATATGTCTGTGCTTATAGTTTCAATTTCATATCTTGTAATTGGTGCACATAATCCATTTATTTATTTTAATTTTTAAGGGTCATGTTGATGAAACTTTTTTATCAATTACAAAACATCCAAAGTTATTATCATGTCTATTTGTTGGATTATGGAATAGGAGAGGAATAGTTTGCACCAAACTTTATTTAAGTAGCTTTAGCAGTTCTCTTAAGGAAAACAAAACGGATATTCAGGGCTTTTTCCAGAGTGTATGCTAAGTATGCTGTGAGATTTGTATCTAAGCAAGGATATATTGATTTAAAAATGGAGATTTGAAATTTAATAGGACAAAAAGTATTAAACGATGTAATAAAGTTGAGTAATGGTCACTTAACAATGGTTGTAGATAAATTAGATATGGAGCCTTATGTGGAAAATATCACAGATTTTTTAAAAAATATTGACGAAAAAGAAATTTCATTATTATATATATACAGGCTCCACATAAGCTACCTACTGATAGATGAAAATTTACCTAAAGATATTATAACTTATCCAAATAGAAATGCAGATGAATTATTACTTGGACTAAACCAAAATAATATATCTTCTTTAGATTTTTAAGAGAAAAAATGAAAGAAGATAAAATAGATTAATGAGGCTTTTTATAAAACTGATCACCATTATGGACTTTTGAAACAGTTTTGGGCACATATACCAAAAATTTAGAACAAATTTGAGATACTGGATGTGTATGTTGTTAATAAAGAAGCAATAGAAATATAAATAATTAACAATTAACTACATATGAAGATGCTTTTATTGGTTCAAGGGGAAAGAGTAGGTGTTCAAACTTTACAGAACCAGATGATATAACAACGATTGCCTAAATTTGAAACACAAATCTTATTTTAGATACCTAGCACCAATATTAAAAGAGAAGAGATGAGTTTAAAGATGCTAATTTTTGATAAAACTACTTCAGATGTCGAAATAGATTTAAATTTAGATGCACAAAAACTCACTCTTTCATATTATTTAGGAGGTGACAACGAATAAATCTAAATAACTAATGCACAAGCGCCCATATTAATAAACGTATTTTTTTGATAAGATTATCTTTTAATATACCAAAGACACCTTTTTTAGCTGCACTATAAAAAAAAACATACTTATGATATGAGAGAGAAGGCAATGGTGGAAGTATTAACAAAATGTTACAGAAGTTAGAGGAAGTAAACCCTGATATGCTTTTAATAATGTATTTTCCTGGAAGTTTAAGAGAAGAAACTCTAACATTTAAATTAATTTTGACTACTCATCTGAACTTTTTTGTATAACGAATATTATAATAAACTCTATATCATTTTACCTGTTAAGAGAAAACGATATTGATTGCTTGTTGAAAATGTTTTATAATCTGGATCTAAGGAGGAATGTTAATGATTATTCCAATTGTTCCTGAAAAAAATTTTACCAAACGCCCCGTAAAGCCCCTAGCTTTAGGCATGGGGAGTGTCAAATATGATAAAAGCATAAAAAGTACATAGTCAGTGGTTTGGCAATGCTTGTTTTTTAGACATTTGGAACAACTTTTTCATAGAAGTTATACCCGCTGGTACGGTCGGAATTGTTTATAAAGCAAATGGAGGAATTTCGAGCAAGGCTTTAAATCAAGGTTGGTTTTTGATTCCCCTTTAATTAATAAAGTCTCATTGTTCCGTTTCTATATTGAACATAGTTATGACAGCAGGAGATTATGGTGGGATAGTAGAAAAAATGAAAGTTTTGCTAATGTCTTCTGATGGTAAAGAATAGCTAGCTGAGCTGAAATTTTCATATATACATTCGACGAAAATAATATCACAACTATATATGAAAGTTTAAGGCAAAGATGGTGTGAAATAGTTGACTATATTTATTAAGCCTACATTATGGTTTCTTTAGTAAATAGTGTTTCTACACAATATCCAATATTTGATATATATGGTAGTGGCCGAAATGAAATTAATACAGATTACTAAAGTTTCAACAGAATTTTTTAATAAATATGGAATTTTTTAATTGACAAAGTTTCTTTAACTCAAGTTGTACTAGATGAGAACTAGGCAGGCAATTCAGCAAAAAGTAAATAAGATGAATGAAATTTTGATAGCTCAATCAGAAACAAAAAGATTTGAAGAAGTAGCTAAAAAAAGTGTATGATTGAAGCTCAAGAACAAACTGAACGAAATATAAATGAAGCCCAAGATCAGGCGGAGCGAAAATTAATTGAAACTGCAGCCGATGCAGAAACTACTATTTTAAAAGCCGAAGCAGAAAAGCAAACAAAATTATTGCGTAGCCAGTTTAACTCAAGAATTACTGATACAAAATTTTATTGAAAAGTGGGATGGACAATTGCCTACTGTTATTCAGGTAGAAAATGCCCCATGTTGTTTGATGAATTTAGACAATCTTAAATAGAAGAAGCCGAATATATATTCGGCTTTTTTTTATATTTTTTTCTTTAATTTTTAGGACAAAGCTATCCAATTTATTATTAGTTGTGTTAAAATTCTATTGTATATGAGGTATTGTTAGTTTTTAAAATGCAGATATTGGGAGAAATTTTGAAAAACTAAAAGAAAACTATGATAAAGTTTTATAAAATTATTTTATCTTTTGCTAATATTAGTATTTAGCCATTGGAATATAAAAAATATATTAATATTGAGAAATAAAAATACTATATTGATGATGATAAAAATAATACTAGGTCTTGATAAACCAACGCATATATTAACTTTGTGTCACAAAGTGACGAGGAATAGTAAAAAAATCTATTGCCTTTTATTAAGGAAATCCATCTTGACAAAGTTTTACCTGATACCATCAATTTGAATATAGTTGAAAGGACTCCTTTGGGGTATATTCCTTTTTCAGGTGGATATATTATTTTAGACGAAGAAGGTTACGTACTTGCTCACCATGAGCAAAAAATTGAAATTACCAATTATTGAAGGAATATAAAAATAAATAAATTTGGTTGGAGAAAAACTTGTTCCTGTAGAAGATGAAGAATTTATAGTGCTTAAAGAAATATTAAGCATATTAAATAAATATAATTTGCACAAGAAGAAGTAACCACAATATGTTTCTGACACTGTACAAATATACTTGTATACATTAATTCATTAGATGTTATAATTGGGGATATTAAGGAGTTTGAACAAAATTTTAGGTGGCTTATAGGAATTTATTACATATACCATTGGTTTATTGGAGATCTATCTGATAGAAAATGGCTCTGCTCCGTTCTCAAGCCGCTTGAATAATTAATTATCTTGTACATTAAATGAAAAGAGGTGGCAATTG
The DNA here is from genome assembly GCA_001983455.1 of Candidatus Epulonipiscium fishelsonii. GTDB lineage: Bacteria > Bacillota > Clostridia > Lachnospirales > Cellulosilyticaceae > Epulopiscium_A. The sequence continues at coordinate 17,128 of LJDB01000041.1, read as the reverse complement.
TGCTAGAACTTTATATGGGACCCAACACTAGGAGCTAAGATAAAAGTAATATTGGAGTGGGAGGAGGAGGAAACAATGCCGTTGACCGTGATTTTGAAGATGGACAATGGTGTAGATTTTTTATCACTTTATACTGATCATCAAGTGCCCTTTCCCGTTCTAAGGGCACTTATAGAACAAAAATTGGTGAAAATGACACCCGTGGATTGGGTGCAGGTGCTAATCCAGAAATAGGTACAAAATCTGCGGAGGAAAGTAAAGGAAATACTTAAAGCTTTACAAGGAACAGATATGCTTTGTTTATAACTGCAGGAGGGCGGAGGATCAGGAACAGGTGCTGCTCCAGTTATATTGCAAAGATGGCTAGAACAAGGAATATTTTCTGTGTGGGAGTGGTTAAAACCTTTTTGTTTTGAGGGGGCCGCAAAAGAATGAAATGCTTAAAAAGGTATTTAAGAACACTAAAAAAAGCTGTAGATACATTAATTATAATTCCTAATGATAAAATTTTACAAGTAATTGATAAAAAAACAACTATGATTGAGGCCTTTAGCAAAGCTGACAAGGTTTTACAACAGGGAGTTCAAGGGATTGCAGACCTTATTTCAAGTCCAGGTGTAATAAACCTTGATTTTGCAGATGTGCGTACAATTATGACAAATAAAGGTGTTGCATATGGGTATTGGGGAGTAGCTAGCGGAAAACCGAGCAGAAGATGCAGTAAAGCAATAGCAATTAGTAGTCCATTTTGATACAACCATTCGCGTGGTGCAAAATGTGTACTTCTTAATTTCTGGTGAAGAAAATCATTAGGCTTAATGAGCTAACTCTGCAGCAGAGAATTGATTTGCGAGTGTAGATCCAGATGCAGAAATTATATATTTAGTACTTCAATTAATGGATTTATAGGAAAGGAGCTTTCAATTACAATAATTGCAACAGACTTTCAATTTAGATGTTAGGCACCAAGCTAATTTTATTAAATCACCAAGTTCTAATAAAAGAGAGAAGATAAGCATGTGGAAAAAGAAGAAAATAAAGTTGAAAAAATCTAAAAATATAAATGGGGGACCAGAGAACACTCAGGTGATACCTCTCAAATTCCAGACTTTTAAAGACGCTCTCGTTAACAATATAAAAACAAAAAAGCACCTGTCCAGGTGCTTTTTGATGTCTCTATTTAAATTTGCTGAGAAGTAGTTATTTTGAAATTTGTTACATCTTTTACATACAACCCATATATATATTACATTTGATGTATCAAAATTAGTTATGTATTTGTTCCAACTCACTATACATTCAGCAAATAAACAGCTCATATCTGATAATAAATGTGTTAAAATTACTTAAATTCAGTCACGATGTAGTATTACATCCAAAAAATAAACAACTCATATCTATTACATTGGATGTATCAAAACTGCTTAAATTTAATTCCTTTAATTTATTACACCAAAAAAACATACAACTCATATTTATTAGTTCACTAGTGTTAAAATTATTTTTACAGACTTTTTCTAATTCACTACATTCAGCAAACATTTAGCTCTTATCTGTTACTTTATCCGTATTAAAATGATTTTATTCTCTAATCTTTTTAACATTTTACACAGCAAACATGCTCCTCATATTGTGTCAACTTTAAAAGTGTTAAAATTACTTAAATTCAATTGATGGTGCACTTTACATAGTTCAAACATACCACTCATATCTGTTACTTGAAGTATCAAAATGGCTTAAGTCTAATTTTTGCAATGAATTTTACATTTCAAACATCTGACTCATGTCTGTTACTTGAGTAGTATCAAAATTACTTATAAATCTAGAGCATAACTCATTACAGTATTATAAAATAGTTCTCACATTTTGCACTAATTTACCCCATCGTGTCTTATTAAGTTGTGGTAAAGCACCAAATAAGGATGCCAGTTACTATTTATCCTCACGAAAATTATTTGATAGTCTTACACTTTTAACAGGTATTTGAGTATTGGAAAATGCCATATAGTATTCATAAAATAATTTTTCATCAGTCTTAATATTTTTATATGGCAAATCTTCAGATATTATATTGTTTGTATACTCATTTAGAATAGCATTTTTTATTAAGCCCCTTCTTTTATAAAACATTTTAAATTTGAAATATCAAAATTGTACATCTCCGATAATAGTTTTTCTTCATTACTATCTTATATTTTTAATTCATATCCACCGATATAATCATCATTTATACTAATTATTGGTCAGTTTGCGCATTTTGCATTTATCATATCTAGTAATTCTAAATATTCCAAAACATATTTTGTCCATAGATTTTTTAAGTTAGACAAAATTGTGCAAATCATTTTTTTGATCTATCTTATTAATTAAATCTTGTGTTTTTCCTCTAAATTTCAATCTGCCTTGAAATTTTCGTCTTTGTTTTTCCATTTCTTTTATGCTGTTTTTTATGCATGTCAATTCTTGTGTTAGCCACTCAATTTCTTCTTTATACATTTATTTTCCCCCTATAGTGCTTTAAAACTATATAAAATACAATGCTTATATTTTATATTATAAGATAATTTTAAAAAAAATAGACAATATGTATATATACAACCAAGACAAATATATAAAAATATTTATATATTTTATATTTTTTTGAAATGTACACTTAGTATAAGTTCTTAGTAGGTAATCGGATTAATATATATCTTATAATTTGTAATTTAATATTATATATAAATATTAAAACATAAAAAATATAATATGATATTATATTTTTTATCATAAATGTCGAATATATCATGTAGTGATATATTTATTAATAAAATCGAGGTGATAATTATGACAATTAGTCCAGTCAACAGATCTTCTAATTCATATTATGTACAGCCCATTAGAAAAGTTCGAGATACATCAGCAGCAGATCATGTTAATGTTTTGCAAGTAAATTCACAAGAACAAGTAAATTCACAAGAAAGTTGGCAGTACAAATAAACAAAAAAAACTAATAACGGATAGAGCAAAACTGGTGTTGCTAACACAAAACATTCTTTCAGCGCACAAGTAAATCGAGATTCTTAATAAAACACAAAAGGTTTCTAGTGTGAAGATGAATGTCGATACAAACTATCTGAACAACAAAATAGTATAACTACAGAAGAACAAAATGAAATAAACAATATTTCTATAAATACTTCGAGTGGAGAAAGAGAGCGTAACTTAGATGAAATAACCACTACACTAGAAAAAATACGTGAGCAAGTAGTTTATGCCTCTAATTCTTCAAGCAACGAGTATCGTGAATTTTCTCAAGCAAATAAATCAACTTTTATAGGAACTTAAATTGAATTTAGAAGATATAGATATGGGATATGATATCGAGAAACTAGGGCTAGAAGATATAGACGTTACAGATGATGCGCTTCTATACATAACTCCCTAAAATCTGTCGATAATGCCATTGATCTAATATCTTACAAAAAAGAAAATCCATTTGGATTAAGCAGTTCCTGTAAAAATGATTGCAGATGACTTAGAAAAATTATATGCATTAGGGACTACACAGCTTCTGAAACAAATAGTTCTGGATAAAGAGCTTTTGCAAGAAGAAGAGTTGAAAAGATTAAAAGTAATAAAAGACACTTTAAAAGACACTGGCACGTTACATTAAAAGATAAAAAAATTGAAGATTTTGATGTTAGGAAAATTTTCTCTAAATACTATTCACAATGCAATAGAAGGGATTACTAATAAGCAATCTACTTTGGGTCACAAAAAAACCATGTCTATAGTGAAGAATATCTAAGTGATCTAAGAAATAAGAATAAAAGTGTAGGTAATGATAATAGTGCTTGGCAAGAAGCTTCAGAAATTTACAAATTTCTCTGTGACACCTCAATATCGAAGCACTACATGAATATGCTCAATTTATTATCTGGTGGACATAGTAGTAGCAACAACATTTAATATGTTTTCTTAGGACTTAAAATTTTTTAAGATTTACATTTTGTAGTTTTTAATAATAAAAAGAGGTGATATAATTAAGGCAGTTGGAGCAATTAGGAGTGTCCAAAATAGGCAATATGTTCAAAACACGAAGTACACAAGCGACTCAGGCTCAGCCTACTGTTGAAGAAACACAATCACAAAATACGCAGGCAGTACAAGAAACACAATCACAAATTACTCGCAGGCAACAAGAAACACAATCTCTCAATACACAGGTGCAGTACAAGAGACTCAATCACAAAATACACAGGCGGTACAAGAAACTAACTCGAATAATCAAAGGGAAGTAACAGATAGTACCACAGCCGTTAGCAATGCACAAAACATTCTTTCCGCACAAATAAATCAAGATACAGTTAATCAAGTAGCTGCAGTGAGTAACACTGAAGTAGCTGATCCATCAAATACTACCGAAGAAACTGCCAGAAGATATACTACGGAAGAAAGTAATCCAGTAAATGATGTTTTAAACCAACTACGAGATGTGACCATAGAAATCTGTAGCCTACACAGATGGGGTTATAGGAATTTATTAGAAGATAGATTTGAGAACTTAAAAGCAACTTAAAGCTGCTTTAGAAGAAAGTGGTAGTGAGCATATACACTTGAAAGTAGGATTGGATGATTTAGATAAATTGCTGCGGAAGTCAATACAAACTATATAAAAAATGCTTATGCACAAATTAAAGGAACTGGATAATCAACCAGTGGTGATATAAGTGTTGAGGTCGGCGATTCTAGCTCAGTAGCACCAACAACCTCCTGAAGAAGATAAAAATCAACAACTGGTACAAACAACTGGGGCACCAAATAATGATACATCACATAATAATACATCAGATAATAATACAGAAGCTGAAGACGATGAATATGACGCTTTTAAAGAATTTACAGGTGCTACTTTACAATACATGTATAAATATGAGAGCTATTCAAACCTTTTTAATTTTATGAATGGTTCAAAATCAATCTATGATATCTTAATGTAAAAATAATTTATTACCCCCTATAAATATTAAATATTATTTTGTGGGAACTCCCCCGCATAATACGTATATATAAATTAAAGAGGTGACAATTATGGCAATTGGAGCAATTGGTGGCACTTCACCAAGTATGTATACTACAAGATTAAATACTCAACAACAGCAACAAAGTAAAGTTGTGAAGAAGTACGCCGTGAAAGAGAAAGCACAAGAAAAATTTGCAAGTGGAAAAAGAATTAATTCTGCTGCTCAGATGATGCAGCGGGAGGCTATCGCACAAATTATTTTTTCACATCATATGTCGATAGACATGTAGAATACAAATATCTCAATGGAAATGAATAGAATTAATGTGGGTGACAGTGCTTTAAGTGGGGTGTGGGATAGCTTAAATAGAATTCAAGAGCTTGGTGTTCACAAGCGTCTAATGGCTTTATCTAGTTCACTGAACGTGAAATTATTCAATGAAATCGATCATATAAAAGAAGGCATTTCTGATAGTTTAGCACTAATGGTGAATTTAATGCACAGGATTTATTTGGCTCAGCTGAAAATCAACTTGGAGAAATAAGTATTGAAAGTTTAGGATGCTGATTTTGAGAAGTAACTGGAGATTTCTTTATAGATACTATTGATCAGGCTTTAGAACAAGTAACTTCATTAAGATCAGAACTGGGTGCACAAACAAATGGAATGCAACATCAACAATATTCCAACGCAGTAACTTCTGAAAATCTTAAAGCAGCAGCTAGTCGTATCCAAGACACAGATTATGCTGAAGAAATTGTGAATAACGACCCTCAATGCACTTACACAATATCAAATGCAAAAGCACACAAATATGATGAATTTAATGGGTAGTTCATTTAATATAGCATTATAAAAAAAATGAACTGACCCCACAGTTTTGGATAGATTTTAACCAGTATGTGGACTGATTCCTAAATTGATTTTAGGAGTTAGTCCTTAACTTAATTTATTAATTCTCTTATTAATATAATAGTCTGTATTTATCGATGGGGATTTAAAATCTTATCTAGACTATTTATAGTTTCACCATTTTTTTTTCTAGTATATATATCCACTTTGTTTTCATATGTCAGCATACCTGCACCCTTTCTTCTATCTAACTTTATGGGTGCAGTTCATATTTTTATTATTTAATATTTGCTTTAACAACACAAGGCCTGCTGGAGGTACATCTACATACAAAGAATTCTCTTTATAATTATCCAAAGTTATTTGTTTGAAGTTCTCCATTTAATCGTCCTGTGTTCCACCATTCTAGTTTATCGCTGTTAAAGATTTCTTTATAAGTTCCCCTTCTTTTTCCTCCAACTATATACCCTAGAGATAAGTTAATAGAAAAGTATATAATATTATTATTAGTTCTTCTTTTTTTGTTCTTCTTATAAAGCTTACTATTAAAGTATCTAAGTCGTCGCCTCTAATCCAAGAAAAATTCTGAGTTAAGTCTTTTTCCTCATATAAAGCGGGGTGATTTATAAAGCTCATTTAATTCTCTTACATACATAAGAGTTTCTCTCTGTGATCTTTATATTCAAGAAGGCCAATATCAAGGTTTGCCTCTTTACCATTATCAATTGTGTACAAATTCATTACCCATGTGAATTAATATTTTTTACCAGGATGCAAACATATATCCATATAGCAATCTCAAGTTTGCTTGTCTTTGCCACCAATCTCCAGACATTTTATACAGCATTGGGCTCTTGCCATGAACTACTATTCATCATGTGAAAGTGGAAGTAAATAATTCATTATACATATAAGATAAGCGCTAAAAGTTAACTTATCGAATATATCCTCTATGCGCTAATTTATATGACATATATTTATTAGGACATCATTCCACCAACCTAAATTCCATTTATAATCAAATCCTAAACCACCCACATCAACTTTTTTAGTAACTCCATACCATGCACTGGAGTCTTCTGCAATTACAATTTTGTGAGGAAATTTTTTTTACAGTTTGGTTTAATTCTTTTAAAAATTCTACCCCTGTTCCATCTGATTCATGACTACCTAATCTTCCTCCAAAAAGCATTGAAGCAACTGCATCAACACTTATTCCATCTGCTTTTAATAATCATCACCACATCATTGCACTAGAGATTAAGAAAAACTTTTTACTTCTCTTTTATAATAATCAAATAAAAGTGTTCCCCAATCTGGATGAGTTTCAGGTTTTTCATAAAGATGTGTTCCAAAAATATACAAATCCAAAAGCATCTTTTGGAAAATGTCCAGGAACCCAATCTAAAAAATAACTCATTCCATATGTTGATGTAGAACATCCATTAAATATTTAAAATCATCTGGCACTCCATCTTGTATAGTGGGTGAAAAATCCAGTATAACTTGATATCCCAAAGAACCATCAAAAATGTTCCATAATACCCATAAGTTCAACATGAGTGTAGTGTTCATTTCATTAACATATTCTGCTAGAGGTTGAGCAATTTCTATAAGTTAAAAATTCATTATTTCCTTTTCTTCGCCAAGAGCCTATATGCACCTCATAAATATTTACAGGCTTGTTTACGGAATTGATATCTTGTTTATCTATACCTTTATTTTTCCAAGTATAATTATTGCCATTATATGTAAAACTATAAGTTTCGGGGGTCTTAATGCAAATCGTCTTGCATAGGGGTCAGCTTTATACAATAAACTATCATCTTGTGTTTTGATTTCATATTTATCAACTATGCTCTGAAATTCCCCTGGAATAAATATATTAAATATACCAGAATATTTGTAGGGTCATAATATGACGGCACGACCATCCATTATTAAACACTAACCAATTATGCTAACTCTTTTTGCTAGGAGCCCAAACTGTAAAGTTTACACCTCTTACTGACTCTTATTAGTTGTAACGTGCACCCATCCAGCTATATGCTTTTGGATCAATTGAGGTTAAAAATGTTTTTAAATTATCTTGAGATATATATAAGGTTCAAATGCATATGCATCTTCTTTCCCAAGTTTCTCCAGATTGGTTAGTGTAGCGCGTAATATATGGAAACTTCTTTTTATGCTTGCCCAAATAACCCCTTCAAAAGCCTTCTGATAATTCTTGAGAAGTGCATATTCTTTGTCAGGTTCTGTTTTTGGCTTAGCAACAACTAATTGCATCTGGACAAAATACTCTGACAACAACTATTTCCACTCCTTTTTTATATTGTTCGTGCATTCCCAAAAATTCATGCGGTTGATCTGTATTTCTTAATAAATTATATAATCCATTATAAATCCTCCTTATGATACCTTTATCTTAATATAGATTCCAATTTTTTTCAATTATTTTTTGTAAAATTTTAATTTAAATTTGTTAAAGCTATTGCCTTTATTTTGAAAATTGGTTATCCTTAATAGAATTCTTTAATTTTTTGGAGGAAATAGTATTTGTCAATAGAAAATAGCTTAGCATATTCTTATATAGCATTAGTACAGAAATATAATAATATTTTACAACAAACTGATACTATGGAAATCTTAAAAGATGATTTCGAATTTGCTCATAAAAAAATTCAGTTTTTTTCTTTATTGAAAAATTTCTAAAAAAAAATAAATTTAAATGTTTCAGATAAAGCTTCTATTTAATGAAATTATATGGAAACTCGTAAAAATAATGAAAATATTTTTAGCTACTTATACACTTAATCTTGAATATTGCGCTGAATTTATATAGAATACAGCTGACAAAACTATTATATAGAACCATTGGTAGAATTAGACAATGCAAAACTATATAACTATGAAAATATAATTAATGATATTAGCGAATTATTATTTTCTATAACTAAATCCGCAACAAGCATTTGGAAAAAATCTTTTAGAAAAGTAAATCATAGGATTTAAATATGCAAGTGCTCGAAGATATATATAAAAGAAAGTTTAAAATATGTGTAATATGATGAAAATATATCTAATAAATTATTTTTTACTTAATTAGGAGGCTTTGATGCAACTGATGAAGAATCTAAATCAATGCTTAAAGATAACTTTGAACAAATAGTAAATCTTGATGATGATGCTTCTTATGATGAATATTATTGATACTTAGAAGAGACTATTTTTTAATGATGATTATCTAGACTTATTAAATGACATTTTTTGTTTATTAGGTTGTATATGTAATTTGCTAGTACTAGAGAATTTTGATTTTGATACATTACTAGAATTATACACCCGTTTTAGCTCGATATATATTATTATAAAAAATCCAATAAGCAATATTTCAATTGAAATTTCACAGAACGAATTGATATGATTGAAGAAGAATTAAAAGAAATATTTTGAAAGCTTGGGAATTAAGACAATCCGACCGAACATAATGCATATTTTTGTTTAAGTCTTTTTAGATGAGATTTGATAAACCTATAAAGGGGATTCAAAGGTACATTTTAAAGAAATTGACATGTTTTTAGAAGAACTAGACAAATATGTTGCCAAAGCCACTCCAGAGGAAGTTAATGCTAAATTACAATATATTTTAAGTCGTATTCTCCTTTTACAATGAATGAAGGTCAATAAAACATATTTAAACAATAGAGTTTCAAGAATAATGATTGTGCAGTAAGTGTATTTACTGTGGAAAAATTAAAAGAACTTTTATCATGTGATGAAGAAGTATTATCATTTAAACGAAAATTTATCAGATAGTTCATACGGATTGTGGATTTTAACAATTTTAAATGATACTTTTTTCTGGAATAGAGAAAACCATCGATAACTCTTTATCTTTATTTAAAAATACTTAGGTTTTTATGTGAAAAAAATAAGTAGTTACTGATAGTGCTTGTGACTCTTAAGTTCCAAAAAAATTGAAGAATATGGGATTTATCAAACCCCAAAAAATTATTTACAAGAATGCTGAGTATTTAGATAAGGTAACAATTTTTCTTCAAAAGAAATGTATGCTAGATTAAACCAAGAAGTTCCAACAACATCTTTACCTGATGTAGAATATGCACAAGGTGTTATCCAGTCAATAATACGAGGGGGATATACTGATATTCTAGTGGTGTGTATCAACACAATTATCTGGTTCATTAAATAGTTTGAAAATTATTTGTGAAGAATATACTAAAATGTTAATTTCTATTTTATTGATAGTAAGACTTTAGGTTATCCCGAAGGTGTTGTAGCTGTTGAGGTAGCTAAATATGTTAAAGCTGGACTTTCAATTGAAGAAATTTTAAATAAAGTTCCTGGCATACAGAAAAGACTGCATGGATATATTAATGTTGATAGTCTGGATCATTTAATAAGGTGGTAGACTGAGCACAAAACAGCAGGAGCATGGTACAATTTTAAATTTTAAACCGATTATAGGAATTGATCATGAAAAAGGTATATTGTACAGTGAAAAAGTAAACCTAGAGGAAGAAAAAAAGCTTTTAGCGAACTAATTGATATTTTAAAAAATGTATTAAAGCGATCTAAATGTGAAGTCTGGGTTTTAACAAGATGCTGATAGTGAAGCTAAAGATTTTTATAATCAAATAAAAGATTTTGTGAAGGGATTACACAAATTAGCATTGAAGAAATTGGAGCTGCTATGGATTCATACTGGGGGCCTGGTTGTAGGCTTAGTTATATTAGAAGCTCTGAGAAATAGAAAATTAAAAATGTTATAAAACAAGACCGTAGATAGTTATATGAGCTCGTTTTGCTTTGACTTATATTTAAGTAGGCTATTAGATTTTGTCCTATCACCTAAAAAAATAGAACATTAGCTAGGAATTATCTGGATGATTAAAAGCTTTTTATGATAATACTAGTTGATTTTTATTTTTTAATATAAACTGCAAAGATTGCTGTATTAAAAGTTCTGCACATGGTAAAGTTGCCCAAACTCCTCACACTCAAAAATGTAGGAAGAGTACAGTTATTCCAATAAGTATAAATATTAATCCTACTTGCTGAAATTATATAAATGAACTTTTTGCATCCTATTGCTGAGTGAAAGCCACCAGTTATAACATTGAACCCACTAAGTAAAAATGCAAAAGAGCAAAAATTTTAGCTCCACCAACTCAAGTTAACTACATCTGTATTATCACAGCAAATATTTACTAGAGGCTGTGCACAAATGCTGACAATTGCAAAAATAATATAATTCCAAATACACTAGAGCAAAAGGGATAATTTCAAATAATCTATCACTCTGTTATGTGTTGTTCATTCAAAGTTATAGCTTATATAATTGACCATTCCATCCGCAATACACCAAAAATAAGAAATCCACCAAATAAAGATAAATAAATAATAGCAGTAAAAGCTGCAACTCCAGATGTACCTGCAATTTCCATAAATGCTAGGTTAAAGATAAAAGTAGAAGTAGCCGTTGCAACTGATGTAACACCTTCAGAAGACCCATTGTACATAACTGGAACTATATTTAGCTACAAATCTTCCTTTAAACAAGTTTACTTGAGAATTTTTGTCTAATACTGGTTTAATTACAAAATATAAAGATACAGTGTGTGCTATACCTGTTGCAAAAGCAGCTCCGCCAATTTTTGTCTTTAAAATTGCTCTAAAAATATATAATTTAAAGTTACGTTTACTACAATACTCAAGAGTAGCTTTTATAAATAGTGTTCAGTTTTCCCTAAAATGCGTGACGTAAAACCAATTAGAAATATCGAACCTATAAAAAGGAAAGAAGGAAATAATTCTTATATGTATTTTTGGGCATATAATAAGTTCTTCTTTTTTGCTCCTAATAAAGTTGCTTTTTGGACTAAAAACGTAATTCCTATAAGAGATATCAATAACAGAGATACTTATAAAAAGATATATATTGTTAAAAATATGTCTTGTGCTTCCTCAGTTTTTCCTTCTCCAAGACTTCTCCCCAAAACTATAACCCCACCTATACTTAACTAAACATATACCTATTACTATTTGCATAAAAGGCTGTGATATATATTAATACTAGCTAATAGCTTCCCCAATAAAAAATATCCTACAAATATACCATCTAATAGTTTGCATACCCCTAAAAACCATTGCTATAACACTTGGTATAAAACATATTGTATAAATAATTTTCCAGTTTTTTCAGTTCAAAATGTTTTCTTCCATATAACCTCCCCCCTAATTTTTTAATATTATATTTTTAAATTTTTTAAACTCTGAACACAAAATTTATCAAACAGAATTGTTGATTGGTTAATTTCAGTTTCAGTATACTCTTTTTAACTCTTTTAAATAGTAATTTTCATTGCATCTTAAAATATTGACTCAAATTTCTGAATCTCATCAGTAATTGCTAAGTAACACTCTTTTGTCTGTTTCACTTTGAACCACTTTTTCACATATCATAGTTGTTCTAGTTTTAATCTTTTGGGTTACAGATGGTTTTTTGATCTCTAATATTTCGGCTATGTCAGAGACAGTATACTCTTGTCAGGACATATCCTGATTATGTCTAGATACAAAGCACTATTAAAGCTTAGTCTTTGCTCCACAAGGATATTATTTTGAAATTAATTCTAATATAGCTAAATCATGGAAATATGCATCTAAAATATCCTTTATGGTTTTCATACTCAGTCCTCTCCAATTTAAAAGTTAGGAGTAAACTAATTAGTTCACTCCTCACTATAATACTCTATCGTTTTAAAATTGTCAACTGTTTTTTGTTTAATATTTATTATAATTAAAGGGAAGTTAATAAACGCCCCTAAAAAATCATTATTTGGTAATAAAATTAAAAATTACATATGTTGTAGCTACGATATCTACACCAGTACGCGACATTGGAGAAACAAAAACATCTCCAATATTCAGAAGTGCTTTAAACAACATTTTTTAAAGAGCCTATACACTCAAATATATTTATACTTTAGGAATATCATTTTTTGTTTTAACAGAAACAACAGGAGCGTTTCCGTTTTCAACTTTTACAGTGGATGTAACAATACGTGTTGGGTTAGTAAGTTCTTTATGGGCATATTTTTCACCACGTTTACAAGTGTTTCCTGTTACCGCTCCAAACTTCTCCTTCAACTCCTCAACTGTCAATACATCCGATTGGACTCAGTTAATACAAATTAATTCCTCCATGCTTACGCCTCCTCAATTTTAATGGTATCTCTTATAAAATTTGGCCTATCCATTAACTGAGCTTTAGTTATTACTAATTCTTCCATTTCACCGAGCCATTACACGTTTTTTCTTATTAGATATACGTTCATCATCAAAGTATACACTCACAAAAGAGTCAGTATATACTTGCCACACACGAAAACGTATAATTTGACTAAATCTTCCATACATTGGATCAATATTTACACAGGAACAGTATAACTAACGCCATTTTCACCTTGAAGTAAAATGGTATTTTCGCTTTTATAAATATGTATGCCTTGAACATACATTGCGGCATTTTTTCCAGCCGTAGCTGCTTCTCCAGACACAAAGTCTACTAGGTCATGAACATGAAGAACATTACCGCATGCAAACACGCCTTCAATATTAGTTTCTAGGCTTTCATTAACAATTGGGCCAGAGGTAACTCTACTAATTTCAATTCCCATATTTTCAGAAAATTTTTTCAGGTATAAGTTTCCAACATAACAACAAAGTATCTCAAGTGTATATTCTTCTTCGGTTCCTGGAATTGGTTTTGTTTTCGTCTACTTGTGAGCGTGTTATACTTTCAATGCTTTTTCCTTCCCTTTTATGTTTTCTACTGTATGACTAAGTTAATGGTATTCCAAAATCATCTTTAAACATTGCAAAATATTTCTTTTTAATCCATGTGAAAGGCATAAGTTCAGCTACAACTTTAACTCTTTAGCACCTTCAAATCATACGATGTGCCCCATAATTAATAATATCACCTGAACTCCTAAATACACAACTTCACGTCGGAAGATACACCCTCATATTTACTAGACGTTGAGAGCTGAAAGCTGAAAATATTCCTATGCTGGACGATATCCAGGAATATTTAGTGCTCCGGGAACGCTCACGACACCCCATAGCTAGTATTATTGAGCTTTTGCTTCAATTGAACAAAATCCTTCTTCTTGGCATAGCTGTAATAACTTTTTATCTTTATTTATTTCTATAACCATTGTGAGTAATTTATATTCAATGTTACGATTTTACACCTGTTATATACCTAGCAGCACATTCTGGACCAGTTAATTCTTCTTTAAAAGTGTGTAGTCCAAATCCATTATGAATACACTGGTTCAAAATTCCACCCAGTTCTTTATCTCTTTTTCTAAAATTAAAATGCTTTCAACGCCGTTATCTCTTACAGAAACGGCAAGCTCAAGCCCTGGGCCCTCCACCGATTTTTACAACATCATACTTCATATTTATACACTCCTTATAAACTATCTTTGTTCGTTCCAACAATAATTTGAGATTTACCACCTGATTTTGTAATTTCATCCATGGCAATCTTACATTCTTTTTATTTATTAAGTCAATTGTACGTGGAGAGCAAAAACCAGATTCAACGCCCCATATACCTGCACGAGTACCGTTTTACGCCATCAAGTGTGATTTGGCTCCGAGGTGTCTATGAATCGTCCAAAATTTCTCCTTCTGTAATCATTTCACAACGACATACTTTGTTTCCGTATGCTGTGGTTTTTTTTTAATTAGTTCTTGGAGAGTTAAAATCTAGTGTTCGTTTTGCAATATAACCTTCTCTCTTGCCATTAAAGTTTGGATTTGGCTCACTAAACCGTTTTTCTTTTAGTATATCTGCAACCATTTATTCCCTATAGCAGGAGAACTTGTTAGTCCAGGACTCAATGCCACTACAATCAATAAACCCTTTATTGCAACTTCAACTTTTGATAATAAATTCACATGATTATCCATGAGCTCTTAAACCTGCAAAAGAAGTAATATAACTTTTCTTAAATATATATACATAACATTTAACTGCTTTTGCTATTAAAATTCGTTAAGTCCCACTAGTGTTGTAGCAGTAGCTTCTTTATCTTCAATCAACAGAGCAGTTGGTCCGCAATAAATTTCCATGTGAGGTTGGAGTAACAAGAATATACCTTTTCCAAATTTGTGGTAGAAAGCAAATATTGTACGAATTACATGTTCCAGTTCCTTTGTCTAGTAAACAATATAATCTCCACGGCGCTGTAATATGAATTTTGTTTTCACTCACCATATATTGTGTAGTACATCAGCATAAACACCTGCAGCATTAACAATATATTTTGTTTCAAATTCGCCGTTATTAGTTAAAACTTTCCAGCCATTGTCTGTTTTTTCAAACCCGACAACTTCGGTATTAAACTTAAAGTCGACTCCATTCATTGCAGCTTTCAGCGCCATAGCAATGTTTAGTAAATGGGCATATACAACTCCAGTAGCCGGAGCATAAAAAACAAAAACTACATTATCTGCTATTTGGTTCCATCTCTACAATACGGTTTCTGTCACAGTAAAAATATCTACATCAAACCCATTTGCAACTCCTATAATAAAGAGTTTTTAGTGTGTCTAAATCTTCCTGGTTTTTACATACTACAAAAGATATCCATATTGTATATGGAGAATGTCAAGCTCTTTTGAAAGCTCAGGCATCATTTTGTTTCTCAACGTTAAGCTTAGCCATAAGAGAACCAACTTTTGCGTCATATCCAGCATGAGCGAAATTCCACTGTTGGCTTGATGTTGCGTAGCACAAACATCTTACTTTTTCCAATACACATACATTTACATTATACCTCTAGACAATTCTGGCACAGGCACTTATCCAGATACACCTGCCAATATAATAATTATCAACCATTATTTCATTCCTTTCTTCCCCACTTCTATTCATAGCAATGCAAAGTAATGTTATCCTTACATTATAGCGAAGGCAAATGGTGCTTCCTTATAAATTTTAGATATTTTTACTATACTTAATATTAATTAAATATTTTATATAAAAAACAACTTAAATACGTATTTTTATAAAAAAAAAGAAGAGCATATTGTACTCTTCCTTTAAAATTCTTAAGCCCAAGGTTATTTGAGATAAAATAACACTGCACAAATAGCTCCATACTGGTCCAATTATAACACAGGGTGCATATTCCCAATTAGAACTTCCTTTTCCCTTAATTGGAAGTAAGTAGTGTGCTAAACGAGGACCTAAGTCACGTGCTGGATTTATTTTGTATATCCTGTTACCACCCCCATTGACATACCAAGCTGCTATATAATTCCAAATACTAACAAATTATACGCCATAGGGTACTGCTCCTGCTTTTGAGCAATCTTTAATAGCAATAAAAAAGATAAAAGAGTTCCAACAGCTTCACTTAACGTTACGTTTAAAGTGTTTGGTATTGAAGGTCCTGTTAAATACTCCAAGTTGTGTGTAGCTTGTGAAGTTTCTGCATAGATGTTATTTATATAAAGCATGTACTATGCATCCACCTTTACAAATGCTCCCGCAAATTGAGTTATAATATATCCAGGAACTATTCCCCAGCTTACTGATCCATCAATAGCAAGTGCTAGTGTTAATGCTGTTAAAGTGTTTGCTCGAGATGATACTCCAAAAATAAACGCTGGTAGCATAACGGCAAGCGCCCACGCTATTGTGATCTGAATAGACCCTCCACCTTTCATGCCTGATTTACCTAAAGTTACGTTAGCAACAACGCCATCCCCTAGAATTAAATATATCATTGTACCTAAAAATTCTGAAATATAAGGTCATATTTTTATTTCCTCCCCCAATAAAGTTTTAAATAAGATAGAAAAAGCTCAATACTTTTTCTCTTATCACGAATAACAGATTTTAGTCATTGTTTTCCTAACCGTTATCATGAATAATGTGAACCTTTTATGTACAGATAAGCACTATGTGCCTCTGGTTAAGTATTTGGTTATTAATAAATTTTATCTTTTTTTGCCCAATCAAAAGCATAATATTAACCTTTATGCCATCCTTTAAGCATTTTTTCACGTTCTTGTGTTCAGTGATGGTTGGTAAAAACTCTATCAATTTAGCCCAGTTTTTTAACATCCTCTTTGCTTTTCTAATAGCCAATACAGCTAAACCAGCCAAATAAGCGGCTCCCATAGCAGTAGTTTCAACACATTTTGGACGCTTAACAGCAGCA
>LJDB01000040.1 GCA_001983455.1 Candidatus Epulonipiscium fishelsonii | reverse complement strand
GCTCTAGATATTAAGCAAGAAATTTTAAATTACATGAATATGTATAATGTTAAAAAGAGCTCTGTGTTAGATAGTATTAATAGTATTTTAGAAAAAATAGATATTGAAAAAAGAACGTTTGAAAATCATGTTTATAAAACACGTGATTCAAAAGCAGTAGCTGAACAAGATTATAATGATTTAACTGATGTTTGTAAAACAACTGTAAATATGAACCATGAAGAATTAAAAATGTTAAGGAATAAAATTAAAAATAATTATAGCAAATATAATTTTGTAAGTGAATTTATAGAAAAAGTGGACAGATGTATTCTGGATGAAGAAAATAAGCTAATAAAAGATATAGTTAAAAAAGCTCCTTTAGAATCATTAAAAGACTATTATAATTTAGAAAGAAAGATTGTATCTTTAGATTTTGACAAAGATATTATAAAAAGAACTAAAAATCATATTAGTAAAATGATATTAGATCGTGAATTTGAAGAAATACAAAGATTAATTACAGGCCGTGAATTGAAAAAATTAGAAGATTTTTATAATTTTAAAGTAGAAATTTTAAATATGCCTTTTAATCCAGATGCACTTGAATGGGCAGAAATTCAAATAAATCAAATGATATCAGATTATGAAGAAGAGCACGTAACTTATTTAATTAAAAATGTTAGCGTATTAAATCGTCAAGAGTGTTATAACTTGATAGATAAAATTTCAAATTTACCTTATAACAACAAATTTGTTATTCAACAAGCTGAGAATAAACTTTGGAATAGAATTTATGAATGTGAAGAAGAAGAACTAAATAATATATTCAAAGACTTTAAACTAACAAATTTTAAACATTGTGAAGCTTTAAGAAAAAGAATTTCAAAACTAGATTTTAGCAATCAAGAGCTTATTGAAGATGCATACCAAAAAATAAACGACGCTATATATCGCATTCAAAGCAATCAGGTAAAAAATATGTTAGCCAAAAATTTTGATACTATGAGCGATTGTAAAAAAGCTAAGAAGGAACTTAGTAGATTAGAAGGATATGATGAAGATCTGATTGAATGGGCAATTGACAACATAAATATAATTGAAGATGAAATTGAACAAAGCATTCTTGAACCATTGCTTGAAACAATAGATAGCTATTATAATAATACTTTTAGCAATAAACTTAAACAGAACCTTTGTTGTAGACATGCTTTATCATCAGCAGATGGAAAAATAGACCTTATAAGAGAAAAATATTCAGAAATTGGAATAGAAAACGACAGAATTTTAATTTATTTTGAAACTAATAATGCCACTGCTCCAGAAGAAGGATTTGTAATTACAAACAAATCTCTATATAGTTATAAAGTTGGTGAAGAACCTTGGAGTGTTCCTTTAAAAGAGATCAATTTAAAGCTGATGGAAAAAGATATAATAATAAATGATAATAAGAAATTAGCTTGTAATATTCGTGGAAAATGGTTGCCAGCAAGTATTGTACATAAAGATTTAGAAGCAATATTAAATTTTGTAGCTTTTACAATAGATACTTTAAGACCTACTCTTCAAGAAACTGTCTTAATTAATACTACGATAAATGCTCTTACAACAAATGAAGCAAAAGCTTAAAAACAGAATAACAAAACTTATTAGAAATAGATAATTGCTCAAAAGGTGATTATCTATTTTTTTCTTGTAACAAATTTTGAAATATCATGGTAGTTTCAGACTATAGTTTGGACCTCTAGGCAATAATTAAATTAGAGTAATAAAAATTTTTTTAAAGGACTTAGAAAAAATGACGACAAAACTTCCCCAAAGATTTATACAACAAACGAAACAGATCTTAGCTGAAGAGTTTGATGATTTTTTAGAAAGCTATAGCTTACCTGTGTATCAAGGAATTAGAATAAATACGACTAAAGTAAAAATGGAATATTGGAACAAAATAACTCCGTTTGAAAATTTACAACAAATACCATGGTGTTTAGAAGGTTTTTATTATGATGAACAAACTCCTTCTAAGCACCCATATTACTATGCTGGATTATATTATATTCAGGAACCGAGTGCTATGTCGCCTGCTTCATATTTACCTATAGAAAAAGGAGATAAAGTTCTTGATTTGTGTGCAGCTCCAGGAGGGAAAACTACTCAAATTGGTGCTAAGCTAGACAACACTGGTGTTTTAGTTTCAAATGACATAAGTGCAACTAGAGCAAAAGCCTTAGTCAAAAACATAGAATTATTTGGTTTTAAAAATGCTATTGTTACAAGTGAAGCACCTGAAAAACTAGCAAACTTTTGGAAAGGCTATTTTGACAAGATTTTAGTGGATGCACCATGCTCAGGTGAAGGAATGTTTAAAAAAGATAGTGCTGCTATAAAAAGTTGGGAAAACTATGAGGAAAACCACTTTTTTGATACACAACTTTCTTTATTAAGTAATGCTGATAAAATGCTTAAAGTAGGCGGTTATATTTTATATTCTACTTGTACTTTTAATAGAGCAGAAAATGAAAATATAATTGATGCATTTCTTGCTAAAAACCAAAATTTTGAAGTGGCACCTTTAAAACCTATAAATAAAATTAAAGAAGTAAATGGGGCATTAAGATTGTGGCCTCACTGTGTTAAAGGTGAAGGACATTTTTTATGCTTACTTTATAAAAAATATGGTGACGACTTTACACCTAATTTGCTTTATCCTAAAAATAAAATTAAAGATTTTAAACTTCTTGCAGATTTTATATCAAGCAATACTTATATATCGCTTGATGAATATGTCTTTTTAAACAATGACAATTTTTATCTAGTAAATTCCAATATGCCAAATCACAATAAATTAAGAACTTTAAGAACAGGCTTACTTTTAGGCAGTGTTCAAAATAACAGATTTAAACCTTCCCATGCTTTGGCACTAGCATATCCAAGTCAAATATTTAAAAATATAATCAATTTTAAACATACTGATATTAATGTTATAAAATATCTTAAAGGTGAAACTTTAGATGGAGATTATAAAAAAGGAGATTATATTGTTTGTGTTGATAGCTTTCCTCTTGGATGGATTAAGTCAAATAATGGAACTTTAAAAAATCAATACCCTGTTTCTTGGAGAAAGTTAAATTAGCAATTTTTATTTAAGTCACGTTGACAATGCTTGTATTATATGTTTAAATTAACTTAATAAAACTTAATGGAGGTGTCAAATTAATGATAATTTATTTAGATGGTAATTATGTTGATGAAAGTGAAGCTAAGATCTCTGTTTTTGACCATGGCTTATTGTATGGAGATGGAATTTTTGAAGGAATTCGTTTGTACGATGGAAATATTTTCAAATGTAAAGAACACATAGACAGATTATATTATTCTGCCAAAACTCTTATGTTAGAAATCCCCAACACTAAGGAAGAAATGGAAGAGATTTTAGTTAATACTTGTCGCAAAAATAATTTAAAATCAGGATATATTCGTTTGGTAGTTACTCGTGGAAAAGGAGATTTGGGAATTGATCCACGTAAATGTAAAAAAGCTACCGTTTTTTGCATTGCATCTACAATTAGTATTTATCCTGAAGAAATGTATGAAAAAGGTATGCCAATCATAACTGCTTCTCAAAGAAGAAACAAGGCTACAATTGTTGATCCACAAATAAAATCATTAAACTATTTAAATAATATATTTGCTAAAATAGAAGCAATTCATGCTAATGTTCCAGAAGCTTTAATGCTTACTCATGATGGTCTTGCTGCAGAGTGTACAGGAGATAATATATTTATTGTTAAAAACAATGTAATCTATACACCACCAGTTTATGTTGGTATTTTAGATGGAATAACTAGAAATACAGTACTAGACCTTGCAAAAGAACTAGGCTACGAAATATACGAAAAAGAATTTACTCAGTTTAATATATACAATGCTGATGAGTGCTTTTTAACAGGAACAGCAGCAGAAGTTATTCCTGTTTGTAGTCTTGATAGAAGAATTATAGGTGATGGAGTATGTGGTCCAATTACAAAATCCCTGTTAAATAAATTTAAGGAATATATTAAGATAGATGGAACTAAAATATAGAAAGAAGACGACATTTTGTCGTCCTACATATAGAACTATATTTTTATTAAAAGTTTGCCATTTTACATTGGTAAATAACACGACAAATAATTACTATAACAGGGGGAAAATAATGAAGAAAAAAACAATAAGTTCACAACTTAAAAGGACCTTTATTTTATTTATGATGTTGATTTTAGCAATTAGCACTATTTCCAGAATAATAACTATTTTATTTGACAGTGTTGATGTGGCGGAAACCATATCAAATGGAAATGCAAGACTTTTATCAGCAAATATTGAAGGGGAATTACTAGAAAATAAAAGTTTACTAAATGCTATTAGTATACAATTAGGGGCGTGGCTTGAATGGATAGCTATTCCAGATGATGAAAAATCAATAGAAAATTCTTTAAAAGCACAAGCAATAGATGAGGATGTTACTTTAATTTATCTTGTTGGACATAATAATGAATTTGTTAGTTCAAACGGTTGGAGGCCAGATCCAAATTTAGACCTTTCTACACGGGAGTGGTACGTTGGAGCACAAAATACAGATGATATATATGTAACACAACCATATACAGATAATGCAACAGGAGATCTAATTATATCTCTTTCCAAAAAAGTAATATCTTCATCGGGTAAAAATATTGGTATTGTAGTTATGGACATACGATTAAATGATATAAGAAATATTATTTTAGATCTAGCACAAAAAGAAGAAACTATGGCATTTATGATTGATAATAAGGGGAATATAATTATTCACCCAGATGAAAGTTTTATGCCAAATGATGCAGGAATGACTTCAGTTGATACACAAGGTGATAATTATATGTCATTACTGGAAGCACCAGCTAATACTGTTTTACTTACAAAAAATATAGATAACAAACTATATTATATAGCGACAGATGACATCAGCGGTTCAAATTTTAAAATAATAACTCACTATCCAGCTCAACATGTATGGGATGATATTCAATTTGAAATGTTTACTTGTTTAATTATAGTTTTATTTAGCATAACTATTGTATCAATAGCAATGAATAAAGTTGTAGAAAAGTATACTTCTCCAATATCTGATGTTGTAACAGCTTTAGACCAAATAAAGAATGGTAATTTAACTATACAAACTGAAAACATTAAAAAACCAAATAAAGAAATCGAAAATTTAGTTTCATCACTAGAAGTGGTTTCAAATACAATTACTTCTTACATAACAGATATAGATGAAGTATTAGATTCTTTTTCAAATGGTAATTTTACAAAAGTTCCAAGTCAAACTTATATTGGTGATTTTAGCAAAATTAAGGTGTCTTTAAATAATATCTCCACCAAATTAAAATACCTAATATTTAATACTCAGCAATCGACAAAAGAAGTAACCAGTGCAGTGGACCATATTGCAGGTTCTGCACAAAATTTAGCAAATTTAACCCTAGAACAATCATCTCTTATTTTAAATTTCAAACAGGATACAGTTCAAGTTTCAAATGACATAATAAATATTATTGAAGATATTAATCAAAATTATATCACTGCTGAAGACATGTCAAATAAAGCTGTTGGCGGAAAGCAAATAGGCAGCGAACTTGTCCATTCAATTCATGCCATAACTACATCTATAAGAGATATGGCAGAAGTTATACACTCTATTGAAGAAATAGCATCTCAAACTAATCTGCTTGCACTAAATGCAGCTATTGAATCAGCTAGAGCGGGTGAATCTGGTAAGGGGTTTGCTATAGTAGCGGGTGAAATTCGTGACTTATCAATAAAGACATCTGAGATCGTTAAAAATGTATTTGATATGATACAGGAAAATTTAAGTAACATTGAACAAGGTGAACATATGGTAGAAGTTACGGTAAATTCACTAGCAAACATTGCACTAGCAAGTAATCAGACTAGAGATATGTCAAAGCAAGTATCTGAAAATGCATTAACTCAAAAGGATGCACTTCAAAGAATAATATTAAATGTTGAAAAATTGGAAGCAGAGATGTCCAAAAATACAGGTATTTCAGAAGAAAATTTAGATATTAGCGAAAACTTAGAACAACTATTACAAAACTTAAAATCTCAAATTGAGCAGTTTATAATATAAGATTTATAATAAAAGTAGGCGAACCCAGAGGTTTGCCTACTTTTATATTTCATATGCCAACAGTACTGATGAATAAACAATGTCTTCCAAAGGTATAATTTCGTTTAACTGATTAACTTCACCATATACAATACCTGTAATATCTTTTATATTAATAAACGTATCTTCAAAAAATCTGCTATCGTTACTAATTTGTCTATTGTCTCCCATCACAAAATATGAATTTTTCGGAACAACAAATTCCCCACTATACGTATAATCGTTATTTACTATGTAATCTTCTATAATTGCAACTCCATCAATGTAAATTTGACCTTCTATAATATTAACAGTCTCTCCTGGTAAACCAATAGCTCTTTTTACAAAATGCTTATCAAATTCTATACTATTAAATGTAATTATGTCCCCTCGTTGTATTTTATCAGTAAAAGAAATCTTTGTAACTGCGAATTTATCATCTGCTTCAATTGTCGGATACATGCTTAATGTGGGTACATATATTAAAAAGGTTTGATATTGTTTAAAGGCTTCATTTCCCCCAAAAACAAGGAACAATAACATTGAAAATATAAGTAAATATTTTCTTTTAAGTCTAAAAAATGATTTTTTATCTATTGTGACTTGCATATATTTTTGTTTAGAAAACACTTTATTTTTTGTATTTAATGATATATTCATACTATCTACCCCCAATGTATTGAAGTTAATTTAAATAGTTTTATAATATAATTATATCAATTAAATAGTAAAAATGCTCTAATTTTTTAAAATAATAATAAACAAAAAAATAAAACCACTTATGACTATATTAAATAACATAAGGTAATAAAATAATTAATATTGTATAGTCAGCATTCTTTAAAATTATTCAACTATACATCATTATGTATAAGCTTTAGAAATAAATGTATAATATAGGTAATACAAGCACATTCTAAGCTTATAATTAGAAAGGGAGGAAGAGGTGTGTATGTTTAAGAGTTTTGTTGCAATAATTGGATTTATAAGTCTGAGTGTAAGTTTGAATGCATTACCAAATCAATATACTAAAATAGATACTATAGAGTTTGGCAAAGATAAGGTTCACACATATTTACACGAAAATTCAGGCTTATTAGTTAGATGGATAGAAAATGAGGATACAAATACAAGTTTTACATTGGGAGTACGCACCCCAACAACGGATAATACAGGAGTAAATCATATAATTGAGCACACTGTTTTTACAGGTTCTGAAAGTTTTCCAAGTAGTACACTATTTTTTGACGCAAACGCAAACTATCCTCATACCTATATGAACGCAAGCACAGCAGCTGATATGACAGTTTATCCATTTGCAACGCCGTATGACGAATGTTATATGGGACTTTTAGATGTTTATTTAGATAGTGTATTTAATCCACAAATGATTTATCAACCTCATAGTTTTTATGAAGAATCATTTTATTATGATCCAACAACAAACAAATATGGAGGAGTAGTGTATAATGAAATGAAAGGAGCAAACAGCCAAATTGGACGGGTAATTTTTCGTAACATAAGAGAAAATGTTTATGAAGGCACGCACTATGCAAATGATAGTGGAGGAGAAGTTGAAGAAATCCCTAATCTTACTTATGAACATTTTTTGGAAACATATAGAACTTATTATTATCCATCAAATATGATCGCTGTTTTGTATGGAGATATTGAAATAAATAAAGTACTTAACAAAATTGATAAATATGTAAAAAACTATACATTAGCAACCCCTGTAAATATACATGTTACTCCAGAATTAGAAAGTAAAAAAGTAACAGCAACATATGATACTGATGGAGAAGGAGCTTATGTAATAAAGAGTTTTGTACTACCAAGATTATATGATGTCCAGAGTGTAACAGATGTAGATCTATGGATAAATACGTATATGATGCATCCTCAATCACAATTTAGACAAAATTTGCAAAGTAGAGGTATTGATTCTTTAGAAATATTTAAGGACAGTGAATTAACTCATCCTATATATTCTTTAATTGTATCTCAAATACAGTCTTCAGATGTTGAATATGTGGAAACGGTATTAAATGAAGAAATAAGCAACTTATGGAATATTGAAGAGCAAAAACAACATGAGATTGATACTTTAGAGCAAACAAAACTTAATATATTGCAACAAGACATGGACAAAAGCAGAGGGATTGACATTTCACAATCAATTGTATCGGATTGGGTGCACAACAAAGACAACATAAGCTACTATACTTTAAAAGAATATTTAGCTTCTTTAAATGACATAAATGAAAATGATATCGAGGTATTAAAGAATGCCGTTCAAGTAGATATTATTTTAACACCAGATTTAGATGAAGAAGGAATTACCGAGCCAGTTGAACTTGTTTTTATGGAAGAAGAAAAATGGACAAATATTTTAAATGATATGAGAGAATGGCAAGCTGAATATGATAGAAAAGTTCTTGAACCAACAAATCTAAAAAAAATGATAATTGATTTGGGAGTTAAAGATAAAAAATATAAAAAAGACGATATAAATTTCAATCATTATATATCCAATACAGAGCTTATAAATACGGAAATTTATTTACCAACATCTCACATTCCACAGTCTGATTTAAATTATTTATTCTTGTACAGTCATTGTCTCCAAAAAGCATCCGAAGAAATTACTCCTTTTGAAGGGATATTAAAAACCAAAATTATAGCACTAGAAAATAAGGAAAGTTATGTTCCATATTTAAAGATTGACATAATAAGTAGTAATGACAAAAATCAAATTGAAATATTAAATAAAGCAAATGATATTTTAGCTAGTAAGGATGATGATTGGTATAGACTTCAAGTTGACAAAGTATTAGGACAATTTTATGGAACATTTCAAAATGATATAATCTCTACTTTAGGAACTTTGACTAAAGGTGGCCAAGACGGTAGTAAACGTTATATGTATGAAGCTCACTACCCATTTTACACCTTTTGTTTAAACTGCAAAGATGAGAGTGTTGATTTTATTGAACAAACAAAACAAATTTTTGATGTACTTGGAAAAAGAGATGGAATTTCCATCGGAATTGTATCAAATGAAGGAGTTGCAAAAGAAAGTATTGCAAATTGGCAAGAATATTTTGAAGATAAACAACTTGAGATTGTAGAAAATTATAAATATGAATTTGATAAAATTGATAAAGATAGTGTATATTATAAAGAAGGCCAAGTAGACTATTTATTGTATAACTATGATTCTAAAAAAGATTATATACAAGCTATAGATTATTTAGCTTCAGCTTATGCAACTAAAAATTATTTACAGCCAGAAATAAGAATAAAAAAAGGAGCTTATGGTAGTGGCATGCAAGCAGTTTTTCCAAACACAATAAGTATATACACTTATAGAGACCCACATTATAAAAGCTCTATTGAAATAATTGAAAATATGCCTGAAGCACTAGAACAAAGTGATATTGAACAAAAAATGAGAATGGCAAAATCAGAGGCACTTAGTGATTTCCAAGGGCAATTTGGTTTATTTTCTAGTGATATGAAGATTGCAAGCATTTTACACACACTACATCTTATGGAAGTTGATAAAGAATATATAATAAAAACTCAAAAGGCTATTTTAGATATAGATAGTGATGAACTTAAGCAAGGACTAGAGGATATAAATGAAATCATAACAAATAGTCAAAAAGGAATATGTATAAAGAAATAATTGGTTATTAAAATTAACTTGACAAACATAACCTTTATCATATAAAATATAAATAGATGTAAAAATTTAAATTTGGAGGTATCTATTAATGAAAACATTTGAGTTTGTAGTACAAGATAAAGAAGGAATTCATGCAAGACCTGCTGGAATTTTAGTAAATGCAATTAAAGGTTGCTCAAGCAAAGTTGATATTGAAAATAAAGGAAAAAAAGTTGACGGAAAAAGACTTATGGCTGTTATGTCTTTAGGCGTAAAATCTGGCGAAACAATTGTTGTAACAGCTGAGGGAGATAATGAAGCCGCTGATGCTGACGCAATTATGGCTGTTTTAAAAGAAAATTTATAATAATCCATTATATGGGCAAACAAATAGGGAGTACATAGTACTCCCTATTTGTTTGCTTACTTTGTTTATGATAAAAAGTTAACTGTCTTTTTATCAATTTATACCCTTAATTTCTATAATTGTTTTGATGAATACGATATGAATATGATATAATTCTAATGTACAATAATATTAGAAAGGAATATGCAAATGTCTATTTTAAATGTTTATAACAATTATAGGATAAGGTTTTTCAATCCAGTAAGCGTATTGGGAAACTAGTACGTAGTCAACGGCTTGACCGTTGCAATATACCACTTGAATTGCTTGGAACCCCTAAAGCCAATCAAACTACAACGTAAGTATGAAACATAACTAAACGTGAATTAATATTTTGGTTGCGAAAGCAGAAAAAATTGATTGGATGGTATATGGTTAAATCCTAAGTACTAACATAATGGGCAATGAGCAGGTAAGCTCCAAACAGGAGAAACTTCAACGACTAGACCTCTTGAGGGTCGTACATCATAAGTGATTGATGGTGGAAGCGGGTGGCTCTTAACACGTAATGGTGAAGAAGAAGATATAGTCTGTGCTTTAGCGAAAGTTAAAGAAGTTCAGGGTTATACCTAGAGAACTGCAATAGGAGTAGCGTCTTATTGTGAACAACAACTTCCTATCATATCTGGTAGGAGGTTCAGAGAGATGAAATCATTACATTAACAGAAAAATATATTCAAATGATAAAAGATAATCTAGTTGCTAATTCAACAAATTTTTTCACAATATTATCTGATCATAAAGATGGGATTATAGAAATTTTATATACGAATAATGATAAAGTTTTAAATGACCAAATAATGAGAGAAATAAATGAAATAATGAACTTAACATATAATAGGTTAGCTGAGGAAAATTATGATTCATCTGGTAATACTTCAGGATGGATTACTTATACTTCAAAGCATAAAGAACAAAGCTCTTTGCTAGATTTAATATATACAAGGTATAATAATACAATAAATTTAAAGAATTCTTTGAAAGAAAAAAGCAAAGAAAGAAATATTTCTAGCATAGATACAAGTTTTGATCCTGAAATGGAATTAAAAAAGATAACGATACAATATTGTGAATATTTACAGAAATTAGCAGAATTACTTAATATTTCTTGGTATAAAATAAATTATATGCATTATACTACAGTAGTGATATTAATAAATGATTTTAAGATAACTTGTAAACCTGATACTGCTAGGTGGAGAGGTAGCAGTCTAGAACTCATTGATTTAATAAAAGAACTCATGGATAAGTCTTTAATAAATTTAATAACAAGTTCTGGAAACGAAATCTTATTAAAAGAAGAAAATAAAGATGTGGGAATTTTGATAGAATATCATAAATTAATGGATGATATGAATAAATTAAAACAATTAGCCCAAAAATTTATGTAAAATAACTTTTTATAAGAAGGAAAAATAGAAAAACTCTATTTCCCTTCTTATTTTTAATTAAAATATTTTTGCCCATTTTTAATAAATTTGTTATAATGGAAAATAGAAGGAGGTATGCGATGAAGAATTCAGATAATGATGAAGACGATTTAAAAAAAGAAAGAAATGTAAATAAGACTAAAATAACATTATTACGTATAATTTTTATGGTATTAGTTGTATGTATCTTTGCTTTATTTGGAGCTAGTTTGGGAATTTTTATGGGTATTATTGAAAGTGCACCAGATATTGCTGGATTAGAATTAAAACCTAGTACAAATTATACATCTTTTATCTATGATGTAAATGGAAACGAAATTGACCGATTGTCTAGTGGACAAGAAAGAATTTATGTAACTCTTGATCAAATTCCTGATCATTTACAAAAAGCTATTATTTCAATAGAAGATGAAAGATTTATGGAACATAATGGTATTGACATTCGAGGAATTCTTAGAGCAATAATAGTTAATTTAACAACTAACCAAACTGAGGGAGCAAGTACAATAACTCAACAATTAATAAAAAATAATATACTTTCTCCAGAGCAAACTATAACTCGTAAAATTCAAGAACAATATTTAGCTTTACAATTTGAAAAAATTTATGATAAAGATTTAATTCTTGAATATTATTTAAATACAATGGCTTTAGGACATGGAACAAATGGAGTGCAAGCAGCTTCACACAGATACTTTAATAAAGATGTTTCGGAACTTTCACTAGCTGAAAGTGTTGTATTAGCTGGTATTACGCAAGCTCCTACACGCTATAGTCCTATTACAAATCCTGAAAATAATAACGAAAAAGCTAAAATTATCCTTCAAAAAATGATTGAACAAGGATATATAACAGAAGAGGAACGCCAAGTTGCTTTAGCTGAAAATCCTTATGATAATATTCAAACAGTAAACCAACAATATGTAGAAGAATCTCCACATACTTATTTTGTTGATGCTGTAATTGAAGATGTTTTAGTAGATTTACAAGAAAAAAATGCTATGACAGAAAATGAAGCTAAAAATTATTTATTTGGTGGCGGGGTAGAAATTTATACTACTTTTGATCCAGAAATTCAAAATATAGTGGATACTCACATGGCAGATGATAGTTTATTTCCAGTGAATGAAAATGAAATAAAACTTGATTATCGTGTAAGTCTTCATAAACCTGATGGTACAGTGCAACATTATAATGCTGTTGAAATGGTTAAATCTGTTGAAGAAATTGATAAGTTTAAAGAAGCTAAATTGGTTGAATGGGGAGCAACTCCTGAAGATACTGTAGATGAACTATTGCTACAAATTCCTCAACCTCAAGCAGCATTTGTTATAATGGATCAATCAACAGGTCAAGTAAAAGCATTATCTGGGGGTAGAGGTGACAAGATAGGCGATAGAACATTCAATCGTGCTACTCAAGCAAAACGTCAACCTGGATCTACCTTTAAAATTGTGGCTGCATATGGTCCAGCAATAGACATGGGAATTCTTTCTCCTGGTTCAGCAATAGATAATTCAAAACTAAGTATTGAAATACCTGGTCAACCTGATTATTCTCCAAGGAACTGGGATGGAAATTACGGGGGAACAATTACTACCAGAAAAGCTATTTGGAATTCTACAAACGTTCCTGCTGTTAGAACTATTCAGTCAGTCGGTTTTGATGCATCTTTTAATTATTTAATGAACTTTGGATTTACAACACTTCTTCCAACTGATAAAGTTTATGCATTACCTCTTGGAGGCTTGACAGAAGGGGTTACCCCTCTTGAGCTTACGGCGGCCTATGCAGCTATTGCTAATGGAGGAACATATATCGAGCCAACACTTTATACTAAAATATTAGACCGTGATGGAGCAGTATTAATAGAAAATATACCTACAACTCATCAAGTTATATCTGCATCAACTGCAACTATGTTAACAGATATGATGGAAGATGTTGTTACTGGGTATGGAACAGGAGCCTCTCTTAGTAGATGGTTTTCAGGGCAACCCGTTGCGGGTAAAACAGGAACTACTAGTGATGAAAAAGACTTATCTTTTGCTGGATTTACTCCATACTATACTGCAACAGTATGGCTTGGACATGATGATCCACAAAGTTTAAGTGGCTCAAACCAAAACGAACATCTTCATCTTTGGGGAGAAATAATGTCAGATATTCATTCTGGTTTAGAATACAAAAACTTTGATAAAGTTACAACTGGTTTTGTTGAAGCAAGTGTTTGTTCTGTTTCGGGAATGCTTCCAACTTCTTTATGTAGAGGTGCTGGAGCAGTTACAACAGATTATTTTAGAACAAATCATATATCTGATCAGTATTGTACGGTACATGGTCAAACTAAAATTTGTACAGTTTCCGATATGGTTGCTGGTCCGTTTTGTCCTCCAAATGTTGTAACAAATAAGATTACTCAAGGAGCAAGTTATGGAGCAGTGTGCAATGTTCATACTCAACCACCATTGCCACAAACTGAGTCTATTATACCACAACTTATACCTGATTCTTGGTTTAATGAATGGCCTGAGCCAATGGTATCAGAACCAGAGCCCGAGCCACAACCAGAGCCACAATTAGCACCAGAGTTTGTGCCTCCACCAGTAGAGTTTATACCAATTCCTGAAATTAATCCTAATATAACTATAGAGATAGAGGAAGTACCTCCTCCACCAGAACCAGGAGGCATAATTTTAGAAGAACAAGAACCTACAGCAGATGATCAAAGTATATTCTTTGTTCCTCAAGGGTAATTTAATTTATTTATTCAGAAACCACCTATTATGTTTAACAGGTGGTTTCTACGTTTATAAAGGATTTGTCAAAATACTAGGAATAAAAATTTCTTTATCAAACTTAAACTTAACAATTTGTTTGGGATGAGGTGCCGCTTCAATCTCTTCATTATCCTCGTTCCACATTTGCTCCAGTTTAAAACTAATGTTCTTACCAACAGGCTGTAGAATTTCAAGAGTATCTCCCACTGAAAATTTACGTCGTTGTTCAACGGTTACTATTTTAGTTTCTTTATCATATTCTATAATTATTCCTGAAAATTCATAATTTCTAACATATGAGTTATGAGTATATGTTTGGTCAGTTGATGTTGTTTTATTATTATAAAATCCAGTAGTAAATTCTCTGTGACTTGCTTTACCTACTTCCTCTAAAAAGAATTGTTTCTTTTCTTCGTATTCTTTCGGAGAACGTAAATATGTGTCAATAGCTTCTCTATAGGCTTTTACAACAGTTCCAACATATAAAGGAGTTTTCATACGTCCCTCAATCTTGAAGCTGTAAACACCACTTTCAATAAGCTCAGGAATATATTCAATCATACATAGATCACGAGAATTATAAATATATGTGCCTCTTTCATCCTCTTCCAGTGGCATATATTCATTTGGCCTAGTTTCTTCCAACACACTATATTGCCATCTGCAAGGCTGTGCACATTCTCCACGGTTTGCACTTCTATTTGTAAGATAATTACTTAAAAGACATCTGCCTGAATATGCCATACACATTGCCCCATGAACAAAAGCTTCAATAGGGATGTCTTTTGGAATATTTTCATGTATTTGCTTTATTTCTTTAAAGGAAAGTTCTCGTGCCATAACAATTCTTTTTGCACCTTGTTCAATCCAAAAATTAGCTGAATAAAAATTTGTGTTGTTTGCCTGAGTTGAAATGTGAATTTCTAAATCGGGCACTACTTTTCTTGCAAGACTAAATACACCAGGGTCTGCAACTATAATTCCATCCGCTCCCATTTGTTTTATTGATCTAAAAAAATCTTCCATATTCTCAAAGTCATAGTTATGAGCAAAGATATTGGCAGTTATATAAACTTTGACATTATGTTTATGAGCAAATTCTATTCCTTCTTGCATTTCTTCAGGAGTAAAATTTTTTGCCTTTGCACGTAGTCCATAATTTCCTCCTCCCATATAAACAGCATCTGCTCCATATAATACTGCTATTTTTAATGTTTCTAAACTTCCAGCAGGAGCTAATAGTTCAACTTTCATTATTTATTTTCCTTCCTTTGCATCGTGAATACTTTGGTTACTACTAGGATTACCAATTTTATAAGATAATGCAACACCGTCTCCAATTGGTATAACAGAAGACTTTAGATAATCTGCATGTGTAATTATCCACAAAAATTCACGCAATCTTGAATGAGTTGTTCTTTGTCGTCTTTCAATTAAATATCTTGATTTTGCAACACTACCTTTGTGCAGAACATTATCTGTTACTAAAATTCCACCTATTTTTAATATGCGAATACAATCTGGTAAAAATTTTAGATATTGTCCTTTTGCACAATCCATAAAAATCATATCATAATGATTAGATTCTAATGTAGGCAAAATATTTTCACCATCTCCTTCAAGTATAGAGATAACATTATCTTTTCCTGCTTCATGTATATTCTTTTTTGCTTGTTTTAACATCACTGGAAATCGTTCAATAGTAGTTACTTTTGAATTGTGCTGAGAGTTCATTAAAATAGCGGAATATCCAACAGCCGTTCCAATTTCTAAAATATTTTTAGGCTTATGAATATTTATGATAGTTTCCATAAAATCGGCAACTTCAGGTTTTATGATTGGCCATGTATGTTGTTCTGTTGCTACAGCTTGTTCAATTTTGTACAATATTTCATTTGGTTGAGTATGCAAAACTCTTAAATATTGCACTATATAATCATAGTTAATTTGACTCATTATTTAATAAAAATTCCTTTCGATAAATTCAATCTGTTACTGTAATTTTACAGAAACAATGAAAGCAAACATCTAGTGTATCCCTCCATTGTTTTGTAATTTATATTTCCATAATTATTGGTAAAATCATAGGGCTTCGTTTTGTTTTATGCCAAACAAAATCTTTTAAATCGTCTTTTACAATAGTTTTAATTTGTGTCCATTCACATATGTTTGCGTTTTCACAATGCTCTAAAGAACGGCGAACAATTTTTTTAGCCTCATCAATTAAGTTTTCAGCTTCTCTTACATAAACAAATCCACGGGAAATTATATCTGGGCCAGAAACAACCATTCCTGTCTCACGTTCTAACGTCATAACAGCAATTAAAAGCCCATCCTGAGAAAGGTGTTTTCTATCTCTTAATACAATATTTCCAACATCTCCAACTCCCAAGCCATCAACTAAAACTTGACCAGCAGGAACTGTCCCTACTACTTTAAATGTATCTTTACTAATTTCTAAAACATCTCCAATAGAAAGAATTTTAGTATTTTGCTTAGGCATACCCATGCTTAGTGCTAATTCTACATGTTTTAAAAGATGTTTGTATTCTCCATGAACAGGTATAAAATATTTGGGTCTGACTAAAGCTTGCACAAGTTTCAACTCTTCTTGAGCCGCATGGCCTGAAACGTGAGTGTCTTGATTTATAACAATGGCACCTTTTCGAGATAAATCATTTACAACATTTGATATAGTTTTTTCATTTCCTGGAATAGGAGTAGAACTTAAAATGACTATATCTCCTGGTTTAATATCAAGTTGCCTATGTTCAGACTTAGACATACGTGACAATGCAGCCATTGGCTCACCTTGGCTTCCAGTCATTATAATTACAATTTGACCATCCGTATAATTTCGTAATTCACTAGTATCTATCATAATGTTTTTTGGAATATCCATATATCCAAGTTCACTAGCTGTCTTTACTACATTTACCATACTTCGGCCAATAATTAATACTTTTCGTTTAAATTTTTCGGCCATATTTATAATTTGTTGAACCCTATCTACATTGGAAGCAAAAGTTGCAACCATAATTCGTCTATCAATAGAACGGTTAAATATATCTTCTAAAGTTGTTCCAACAGTTTTTTCTGATTGAGTATAACCTGCTCTCTCAGCATTTGTACTATCAGCCATTAGTGCTAATACACCTTTTTTTCCTAATTCCGCAAGGCGATGTATATTTAGCATTTCTCCCCTTATTGGAGTATAGTCAATTTTAAAATCTCCTGTGTGCACTATAATTCCTGCTGGAGACCATATACTTAGCATAACAGCATCTGCTACACTATGGTTAGAATTTATAAATTCTACTTTAAAATTAGTTCCAAGCTTTAGGGTTTCACCTTGAGATACAGTTTCTAAAGTCGTTGTTTTTAATAAATTATGCTCTTTTAACTTATTTTCCACTAGTCCGATTGTAAGTTTTGTACCATAAATCGGAACGTTTAGTTCTTGTAATATATAAGGTAATGCTCCAATATGATCTTCATGGCCATGTGTTAAAATAATTCCTCGTACTTTATAACTGTTTTTAGTAAGATATGACACATCAGGAATAACTAAGTCTATACCAAGCATTTCATCAGCAGGAAAAGCTAATCCACAGTCAATAACAATTATATCATTTTCATATTCAAAAACAGTCATATTTTTTCCAATTTCACCAAGTCCCCCTAAAGGTATAATTCGGAGCTTAGTTTTATTTCTTTTTTGAACCACAACAGTTTCACCTCTCATTCTCTACATTTTTGACATTTTCCATAAAACATTACATTATGGTCTAATACTTTAAAGTTATATTTTTTCTCAATATCTTTTTCTACTTCTGATAATAAATCATTATCCACTTCAAAAACTTTATTACAACTTTGACACAATAAATGATGGTGATGATGCAATTGATCAGGGGAACGTAGTTCATAACGGCTACAGCCATCATCAAAGTTTAATCTATCCACTAGTTCCATTTCTTCAAACAATTGCAGTGTTCTATATACTGTTGCTAATCCAATCTCAGGATATGGAACTTTTACAAAATCATAAATTTCTTCTGTAGAAAGATGGTTTCCACTATTATCAATTAATATATCTAAAATTCCTCTTCGTTGTGTAGTCAGTTTATACCCTTTATTTTTTAACATATCCTTGAATGCATTTGTATTCATTTATAGGACTCCTTTACATTATTTGTCATGGTTATAATTATAAAGGCATAAATTCATTATGTCAATTGAAATTAAATATCATTAGAACACAATTAAATTTCTATATCATAAGCATC
Organism: Candidatus Epulonipiscium fishelsonii; assembly: GCA_001983455.1. Taxonomy (GTDB): domain Bacteria; phylum Bacillota; class Clostridia; order Lachnospirales; family Cellulosilyticaceae; genus Epulopiscium_A. The sequence goes on along the minus strand of LJDB01000040.1, from coordinate 32,808 downwards.
ATTTTCCATAAATAATAACGCAATTTTTTGAAACTCTCTTTCCGCATCAATTAATTCATAAATTAAATTTCCTTCTACGTCAGTGTTTTGTTTCAAAACAGTAGCATTTTCATCCTCATCCTCAACCAATAAATATTTGTTATTGTCGTCTTCAAGATAATCAATTATCTCAAATAAAATTTCTACGCCTTCTTCATCTACAAATAAAATTTGCTCCATTACTAAATTCCTTTCGTGTCCAAATAATTTTGCAGTATTATAACTGCTGCTACTTTATCAATTACGTTCTTTCGTTTCTTTCTACTCACATTTGCATCAATTAACATATTTTCAGCCGAAACGGTTGTTAATCGTTCATCCCATCTTTCTACTTGCAAGTTTATTGTTTTTTCTAATTTATTTATAAATTTGTCTGTTTGTTCACACCTTGGTCCCAAAGTGTTATTCATGTTTTTAGGATACCCAATAACAATTTTATTTACTTTGTATTGAGTACATAATTCTTTTATTCTTATTAATGTGGAATTAAGATTAAATTCATCTGTTCTTCTGATAATTTCAATTCCTTGAGCTGTTATGCCTAAAGGGTCGCTTAAAGCAACCCCTGTTGTTTTGGATCCAAAATCTAACCCTAGTATTCTCATATATATGTCTCCATCTAAATAACATCTTCCTTTCTTAAGTTTATTATACCTTTTAGCAGTTGTATTAATTTTTTAAATAAAAAGCAACTAGTTCTTCTAAGATTTCATCTCTTTCCAGTTTTCTTATTTTTTTTCTTGCATCATTATAACTTGTAATATACGTTGGATCACCAGACATAATATATCCCACAATCTGATTAATAGGGTTGTATCCTCTATCTTCAAGAGCTTTATATACATCTATTAAAATATCTCTTGTAGAATATTGGTCTGCTAAATCAAAATGAAATTGCATTGTTTCACTTGAATTATTCATTGTTATGTCCGCTCTACTAAAATTATCTAAACTTAATAAATTATCTATCTTATATTAAGCTTGCCAATATATTTTAGCTATGGCTTTTCACCATATTTAATTCACTACTTGAAATATTTCTACTCCAAATACCTGCCATTTAACTAAAGATTTCTCTTTAATTATCCTTCAGTTCATTCTAGAATACTTTAGAATGGCGTGAGCTACGCAGAGTTTGTATTCTTGCATGTCAAATTGATTTTGTAAACATCTTTTAGTAATATTTATTAATTGTTATCAAACTATTTTTACGCCCCCTTTAGTTTTATTCATGGGAATTAACAAGAAATTAATAATCCCTTGTTAATTATTTTTGATAACAGATTTAGGAACAACGTGACTAAATTTGTTATTTAAGCACCTATTTATACTTTCAAGATTTATCTCAACTAAAAATATATTTTTAAAAGATTATAAACAGTCTGTAAAGCAATAATTAAAATCTAAAATTGTGTCTTATTATTCCTGAATAAGACACAGCTTAAAACTCTTATATTTATCCCTGATAAATATAGTGTCCCTATATTATTTCATCTTATTCTAACATGTTTTGTATAGTTTTAAAATCTATTTCATCAATGTAGATTTCATTTTTTAATACATAAGCAATTTGTGGAGCAACATGTGATTTAAGATCAAAATCCTCTTCTGATAAATCAGCAATTTTTCCATGTATACAAATTTGCATTGGCATTAAACCATAAGCTATAATAACAGCCCTTTTTTTACTATTATTTATTCCAGCATGAGCAATTCCTTTTAAATATCCTAATATTATAATATTAGCGGTAGCTTTAACTACTGCACCAGGATTTACATCTCCTATAATTAAAACACTGCCTTCAAAATTGATTTCTTGCCCTGAACGCAAAACTCCATAGTGAAAGTAAGTGGATGATATTTTTTCATCTGCTTTTAATATGCTTGATGCAATAGTACTACGAGCCTTTGGTTTATCTGTTGAATTTACTTCTTCAAGCTTTACTTCTTCAAAACTCACCTCTTCTGTGGTTTTTATAGCTATTTCAGTTGAAATAGGTTCTTTCACATTTTCAAAGTCATGCAAAAAAGAAACGTCTAATACTTTTTGTGTTCCTAGTAAACCAACTAAAGTATCTTTTTCCATTTCAGAAAGTTTTCTACCTTGAAATTTTATGTTAGTCTTTGCACCTTTAAAAAATTTTTCAGCATCTTTTAATTTAGTCAAAAAACTTTCGATTACTTCTTTAAAGGGTGCTTTCTGATCCAATACTATAGTAATTCCATCTCTAGAGCCTTTAAATATAACAAGATTATCCATGATCTCACCCCTGTATTATTCTACAAATTCATAATCTAACGTACTTTTTTCACCCTTTTCATTCAATTTGAAATATGCGGAAAAAACATCTTTAGCAATTTGACTCCCAAAACTTCCTAATCCATCTTCATTATAAACAGATGTAACTACTACAATTTCTGGATTATCAAAGGGGGCATATCCTGTAAACCAACTATGTTCGTGATTTGCTTCTTCCGCTGTTCCCGTTTTTCCAGCAATTTGTATTGGTAAATCTCCTAATATATTTGTTGAAGTACCAAGTTCTCCAGTCGTTACTTTTAACATAGCTTCATGAATTTCCGAAATATATTCTTCAGGAACATTTAAGCTACTATGAATTTTCACTGGAGCTTCTTCGTAATTTTGTGTAGTTTTAGAGTTATAAGTTCCATCTATAATTTTTAGATCATACACAGTTTTTCCGTTTGCAAGAGCTACAACATATCTTGCCATTTGAATTGGAGAAAAAGCATTATTTCCTTGTCCAATAGCTGTTCTTACAGTGATACCTTCGTTCCATTCCATATCAACATCTTTTAAAATATAAGTTGATATAGTGTCTATTAAATTCTGTTGTACTTTTGAAATTAAATACTTAATATAGTAGTCTTCTTGATCTAGTAAATTAGTTATTTTGCCACGCAAATTGTCTACTAGTTGTATATCTGAGTTTTTATTTAATTCTTTGTTATATAAAACTGTGTAAGCTTCTAAATACGCTTGCAATATATCATTTATATCAGTATTTTCTGTTATGTCTTTAGAAATACTTTGCATAGTTTCATTGATCATATATTCAATATGTTTCTTTAGCTGGTCGTTCGCTTTGCTTTTTAAAGAACGATTTGTTTGGTCAAGCATAGTGTTTAAGACAATATTTTCTGTAATATCATCAATATTTAATTGTAAATATCCTTGAATATTTTGAAAAGCTGTTTTAACTTTTGATTCCAAATTTTTACCTATTGCTTCTTGTAATATTGGTTCAATAGTTCTTTTTAATTCATATTGACTCAAATATTCAATTTTTCCTTCTACATCGGTAGCATAAGGATTTGCAGAAGGATATATTCCCTTTTCAAGTATTTTAGTAATTTCTTTAACTTGAGTTGATATTTTTTCTTCACTCATTGTCTTTAATTTATTCAAGACGCTAGAAATTGCCTGATCAACCAAATTTTCTGGTGTTGAAAGATTAGGCTCTTTTTCGGGGAGTTCAATTCCAGTTAAATCTCCTAGTCCAAATAAAGATGCATAATGTTCCAAGACATTAATAGAGCCATATGGTTCTGTATATTTTAAACCTAGTCTATGAGCTACTTCATAAAAGTAATAATTGCAAGATACTTCCAAGGCTTTTTGTAAATCTACAGGGCCATGTCCTGCACCAGTGTTTGTGTGTATCCAACATACGGGGTGCGGTTCTCCAGCTTTTGTAAAAACACCAGTATCATATATAATAGTTTCTGGCGTTATAACTTCTTCCATTAAGCCTGCCATAGCTACTACCATTTTAAAAATTGAGCCTGGTGCTTTTGTTGTCATAAGTGCTCTATTCCATAACATGCTCCTATCATCAAATAGTGTAGGGTAATAGCTATTAAACTCATTAGCCAATTTATTACTATCTACAGAAGGATAACCTACTAGTGATAATATTTCACCCGTATTAACATCAACAATAACAGCTGTTGCACTAAATGGGTCAATAGCCATTTGGTTTGGTTTTAAAAATCCACGTTGTAATTGATCAATTAATATTTGCTCACCTGTGCCTGTATTATTCAATTTTATTTGTTCAATTAAGGATGGTGATAAATTTAATGAACCCTGTTCATGCAATGCTAGAATTAAATCTTTATCTGTTAAAGTTGAATTTTCATCAGATATCCATTGAAGAAATAAATCATATAGCGTTATTTCTTCTTTAACCATATTGTCTAGTTGATTATATTGTTGTAATAATTGTTGATAGATTTCATTTTGCTTACTTGAGGGTGGAGCTTTTTCCATTTTACTAATTAACAATTGACTACTTTCAATCATAGAAATCAGCATTTCACGTGCAGATATTTTCATTTTAGGCCTTGTGCCTTTAAGTCTAACAATTAAAGCTTCACTAAGTCGTCTCTCTATACTTTTATAGACGGACTTTTGCAAATCTATATCTATTGTCAAAAATATATCATCACCCTGAATTGCATTGCCTTCTTCAATAGTATGCACCTTTTTTCCCAAAGTATCAACTTCTATAACTTCTTTTCCATCTATTCCTCTTAAAGTAGCTTCCATTGATTTTTCAATACCTTCATGTCCCACTACATCGTCTTTATCATATCCTTGTCCTTGAAGTTCTTCATATAAACTATCTGTTATAGTTCGTGTATACCCTATAAGGTTTCCAGTAATTTCTCCTTCGGTATATTGTCTTGTTGCATCAATTCCTACACTAACCCCTATAAATTTATCACTATTTTCTTGTATATAGGCAACAGATTTATCAGATATATTTGAAGCAATAGTAGCCAAATTATATTGTTTATAAGTGTATGGATACATAGCTGTTCTAAGAGCAATAATTTTCCTAGCTTCTTCGTCTGTAAATCCTCGTTTTACTTTTTTTCCACTCTGCTTATCTATCTCAAAACTAACTTTTGCAATGTTATACTGTTTTCTTAAATAATCCATTAGTTCATTTGCCGATAATTCTAATAATTCTTTTCTATGTTCTTCATTATTATATGGAATATTGTACATAAATTGATTTATACTAGATTTACTTGTGGTATATTCAAAGGGAGGGGAATTTGTTATAGGAATATTATCTATATATTCATCACCATTTAATTCTAATACAGTTGCTACTTTTAACAAAACATTGTTTAAGCTTTCTTTTGTTTGTTTAACTTGCTGATCTATTTTTAAAACATGAATAGGTTTGTTGGTCGCAAGTTGTCTTCCGTATCTATCAAATATTAGTCCTCTTGTCGATGGAACCTCTATAGTTCTTTCTATACCAACTCTTATGTTTGAAGAATACTCATCATATCTGATAATCTGTAGTTGATAAAATCTAAGAAGAAGTATTGTAAAAAGTATAATTATACCAATTAACATAACAAATACCCGTTCTTTTGTTAATTGAACTATTTTTTCTGACCACTTTTTCATCTAAGTTCTTCCTCCTACTAAATCTGAATAAAATTTTAAAAGATATTACGAGTACGTTTTTCAACTATTTCTAGTTTTAAATTTATTTTATAACTAATCTGATAAATAAAAATTGTTAATGCACTTGTATATATTATTTCTGGTAAAATTATTTCTTTTAAAAAATATATAATATTTGTTTGTCCTCTCAATATTAAAGCGACAACAACAAAGGAGTTAATAAAAATATCTCCTAAAAATGTACATATAAATGGAAGAATAAAATTTTCTCTATAAAAATTTGGTGTTAATCTTCCACATAAAAATCCCAAAAGCATATAAGAAAAAGCAAATCCAAATGTTACTCCAAAAGATAAATCATATAAAATTCCTGCAAAAAGACCCATAATTGCTCCTTCTTTACTGCCTCTTAATAAAGAAAAAGATACTATTATCATTACAAAAAAATTAGGTGCTATACTATTTATCCTGATTAAATTAAACACTGTAGATTGCAAAATATGAACTGTTAATATAAGTCCGCCTATCGTAACTATTCTCATTTCTCTACTCCGTTTTTTGAAATTATTAAAACATTTTGTAAATTATTAAAATCAACAAAAGGCTTTATATAAGCATATTGTATAAGTCCATTATCAGCAACAATCACTTCTTCTACAGTTCCAATAGGTATCCCTGGTGGATATATATCACTTAAATGGGAAGTTATAACTTGATCACCTTTAACTATTTCTGCATTTATGTCTAGTTCAACCTTAGCTATCCCTTTGTTAGAAAGATCGATATCTCCCATAAGAACACCTATATCTCCGCTTCTTACTACTTTTATACTAACATAACTTCTATCATCTATTAAGGTGATTACTTTTGAAGATAGTGGATTGACTTCTATAATTTTTCCCGCTAATCCTCCATTTGCTAAAATAATATCATTGTTATCTAAACCAGCTATTTTGCCTTTATCAATAGTAAAGACTTTGTACCAATTTCCAGGTTCTTTACCTATTATATTAGCACCTTGTGATGGATATTGTTCATATCTTTGAGCTAAGTCTAATAAACTTTTCAGATTTTCATTCTCTTGACCTAATTCTGTAAGCATAGTATTTTGGTATAATAAGTTTTCGTTTTCTTGAAGAAGTTCCTCATTTTGATTAATCAATGTGTCAATATCTTTAAGATAACCTGTTAATCCTCCAACATGAGTATTCGCAATATTTATTATCTTTTGAAATGGATAAATAATGATATCCGATATTGTTCCAAGCAATGTTAATTGGTATATTCTACCTAGTGTTACTATCAATGATAATAGTATTAGCGTTATACCACTTATGATAAATACTCTTTTTTTTACTTTTCGTGATACTTTCATACGCCACTCCCATTATTTATCTATCATCTGAAAATAGACCAGACCATTTTTCAATATTTTCTAGTGCTAAACCAGTACCTCTTGCCACACAATCTAATGGATTCTCCGAAATCTTAACAGGCATTCCTGTTTCCAAACTGATTAATGTATCAAGTCCTGCAAGCAACGCTCCCCCACCAGTCAACATAATTCCGCTTTCCATAATGTCTGCTGCAAGTTCTGGAGGGGTTTTTTCTAATGTAGATTTAATTGCGTCTACAATTGAATTTACTGGTTCTTTAATAGCTCCCGTAATCTCTGATGAAGTTATAGTTAATATTTTTGGCAATCCTGTAACAAGGTCTCTACCTCTTATTTCCATTGTTACATCATTGTCAATTTGATATGCAGCTCCAATTGTCATTTTAATTTGCTCTGCTGTTCGCTCACCTATCATAAGGTTGTACTCTTTTTTTATATAAGAAACAATATACTCGTCAAATTCATCTCCTGCAATACGTAAGGATTTACTAGCTACAATTCCTCCCAGTGAAATAACAGCAACATCTGTTGTTCCCCCACCAATATCCACAACCATATTTCCATTTGGCTCTTCTACCCTAAGTTGTGAACCAATTGCAGCAGCCATAGGCTCTTCCATAATCAAAGCTTGTTTTGCTCCAGCCTTTAAAGTTGCTTCTTCAACCGCTCTTCTCTCTACCGTTGTAACTCCTGAAGGAACACACACAACTACTCTAGGTTTTGGAGAAAATAATGATTGTTTATAAGCTTTTCCTATAAAATATCTAATCATAGCTTCTGTTGTACCAAAATCAGCAATAACACCATCTCTTAATGGTCGAATTGCAACTATGTTTCCTGGTGTTCTTCCTATCATTTGTTTTGCTTCATCACCTACTGCTAAAATTTGATTTGTTCTTTCTTTAATTGCAACAACAGATGGTTCATTTACTACAATACCTTTTCCTTTTACAAATACTAAAGTATTTGCTGTCCCTAAATCTATACCCATATCTTTTCCAAACACAAGATACTCCTCCTACATTCAATTTTCTTTATTTAAACGACCGTATTTAAATAATGCAGTCTTATTAATACTAAAAATTCATTATACTTCTCAAATTTATAAATTCTCCATCTCCAATAATAATATGGTCTCTTAGTGGAATTCCTAATATTTCACCAGATTTAATAATTCTTGTTGTTATTTCTTTATCTTCTTCACTTGGTTCGGGGTTTCCACTGGGATGATTATGAACAACTATTATACTATGAGCCAAATTATCTATTGCTGGTTTATATACTTCACGTGGATGTACAATAGTTGCATTTAGTAGTCCTTTTGAAACACAATGAATTAATATTATCTGACATTTTGAATCTAAAAGTACAACGTAAAAATGTTCTTGCTTTTCATATCTTAAATCTTCCATTAAAAGGTTTGCTACTATAGAAGGATGAGTAACCTGAATTTTTTTAGTTGTTTGTCTTACGTTCAATCTATTTGACAATTCCAATAAACTTAATATCTTAACTGATATTTCTTCATTTACTCCTAGAACATTTAATTTTTTAAGGTTCCACTTTTTGAGATTTGTTATATTTATTTCATTATTCACATCTTGCAACAAAACATGCAATAAATGTTCTATATTATCTTTTTTATTTGCTGTTTTAACAATAATGTTTAATAGTTCTTCATCAGTTAAACTATTTATCCCAAATTTCAAACCTCGCTTAATTAATTCCATTAGCAATCCCCTTTATAATAAACTCTTAAGAATTATTGCCCTAATATTTAAAAATTATACTTAAATATTAAATAGTTTTTACGATTGTATAACTATCTTTTATAAATCATTACTCCAAGTGCCATTCCCATAATACCTGTTAAAGTAATGTGGAGTTGAAATTTAAAACTTACTAATAAAAATCCTAGATTTAGTTCTACTGGAGTAGCTATCCCAAAACTTTGTCCATAACTTAGAAATGATAAAAATGATATTGGTCTACATATTTCTCCAATAAAATTTCCAAAGGTTAATCCGGCCAACATCCATAATAGTAATCTCCATTTGTTATCAGGTGTTATCTTTTTAGTAGTCGCCATTTTTATCTCCCTTTATATTTTTGTGGAATTAAAAATTCTATCAGCTCCGTTCTGCCTGCTTTTTTTAAGGCTTTGTATACTAAGTCATAATTTTGTTTTTTATTATATTGTAGGAGTGCTCTTTGCATAGCTTTTTCCTCAGAAGTTTTAGCAACATATACTGGTTCAAAAGAATATGGATCCATCTCCGTGTAATATATACATGTTGATAAGGTTGATGGAGTTGGATAGAAATCTTGTACTTGCTGTGGAATATAGTTAATTTTTTTTAAATATAAAGCAAGTTCAATTGCATCATCCAATGTAGAGCCTGGGTGAGAGCTCATAAAATATGGTACAATATATTGTTCTTTTCCAATCTTATTATTTTGAGTCTCAAATGTTTTAACAAATTTTTCATAAACATCTTTTGATGGTTTTCCCATATATTTTAGTGTATTGTCTGAAATATGTTCAGGAGCAATACGAAGTTGACCACTTATATGATGTTCACATATTTCTTTTAATATTTCACTGCTATTTTTATCTTTTAACAAATAGTCATATCTTATACCTGAACGGATAAATACTTTTTTTATACCTTTTATTTTTCTTATAGTTCGTAGAGTTTTCATATATTCGGTATGATTTATTTCTAAATTTTTACAAGGATGTGGAAAAAGACATTTTTTATGGTTACATGTTCCTTTTGTGTTAGATTTATCACATGGACCAGTAGTAAAATTGGCTGTTGGTCCACCCACATCATGTATATATCCTTTAAAATCTTGATGTGTAGTCATATTTGTAGCTTCTTTGACCATAGAGCTTCTGCTTCTTCCCTGAACAATCCTTCCTTGATGAAATGTTATTGCACAGAAGCTACAGCTTCCAAAACATCCTCTATTACTTGAAATGCTAAATTGTACCTCTTTTATTGCGGCAATTTCTTCCTTATAAATAGGATGTGGCAAATTCATAAAAGGTAAATCATGTATATCGTCAAGCTCTTGAGTGGTTAAAGGCATTGCTGGTGGATTTTGTACAACATATCCTTGAGTACCATAATCCTCTATTATAGGTTTTGCAGTAAAAGCATCTGTGTTATTGCTTTGAATAACAAAGCTCTGTGCATATCTAGTTTTATCAGTGGAAACCTCTTCAAAACTAGGTAACATTATTCCATCATATACACTAGATAAATCTTTTGTCTTAAAGGTAGTTCCTCTTATGAAAGATAAATATTTTACGTCAATTCCACTATCTAAAGCTTCAGCAACCTCTATTATTGATTTTTCACTCATTCCATACAACAATAGATCTGCTTTTGAGTCTAACAAAATAGATTTTCTAACTTTGTTATCCCAATAATCATAGTGTGATAGCCGCCTTAAACTTGCCTCAATTCCTCCAATTATAATTGGTACATCTTTATAAGCTTCTTTCGCTTTTTGGGCATATATAATTACGGCACGGTCTGGTCTTTTTCCCATTTTTCCACCAGAAGTATAAGCATCTTTTTGTCGTCTTTTTTTAGATACACTATAATGGTTTACCATGGAATCAATGTTTCCAGAACCAATTAAAAAGGCTAATCTTGGTTTTCCAAATCGCTTAAAATCCTCACAATTTTTATATTCAGGTTGAGCAAGTATGGCAACAGTATAGCCATACCGCTCCAAAACCCTGCCTATAACTGCTGTTCCAAAAGATGAATGGTCAACATAAGCATCCCCTGTTACCAACACAAAATCAACCTGCTCAATATTTTTTTTTTCTAAATCCTCTTTATCAATTGGTAAAAACATCTAACACTCCTAATTTAACTTTATATTATTCTTACTTTCTTCTTGTAGTAAATTTCTTAACAAATTTACAATCTTTTTGTCATTAAGTTCTTGCATCTCTTCATCTATTTGAGTTTGAATATACAAGTCCAATAAAGGTGTCTTTTTAAGAATATTATCCATAAATACACTTCCTATTATTCAGATTTTGTTCGTCTTATATTCCTATTCAAAATTTTATTATAACCCACATAGACTTCCTTAGATTCATCCAACATTTCTTCAATCATCTTTATTTTAGAATCACTATAGTCAGATAAATGTACAATCATTGCTTCAATACACTTTGGAGTTTGAGGTGAACCATATTCTAATTCTCCATGATGAGAAGCTATAATATGTTTTAAAACTAAGCTATACTCCGCTGAAAAATCTGGTATTTGGTTTATATACATGGTAACCTTTTCTAAACCAATCATAATGTGGCCTAGTAATTGACCTTCATCTGTATAATCAATCTGAGGAAAATTTGAGAGTTCATATAATTTACCAATGTCATGCAATAAACATCCAGCAATAACTAAATCTTTATTTACATGGTTATAGTACTGACTTAGAGTTGTTCCTATTTTGGTAACAGTGATAGTATGTTCAAGCAATCCATTTAAATATGCATGATGAACAGATTTTCCAGCAGGATGAGTAATAAATTTTTCAAGTATATTATCATCATAAAAAACTATTTCCAGTAATTGTTTAATTTTCTCATTTTGCACACTATCAATGAATTCCAACAATTTTGTTTGTAAACTTTCTAAATTAACTTTTGATTTTGGTATAAGATCTTCTATCTTATAGGTATCTTCACTTGCTATAGTCAACTTGAACACATTCAGCTGAAGATTATTTTGAAATAAGACTACTTCTCCTTCAACATAAATAATATCATTAATCTTACAATCTGCAATACTAGCGTTTATTGACCAAACTTTTGCATCCATAACACCTGATGCATCTTGAACTTTTAATGCATAATATTCCTTTCCGTTTTTATTTTTTAATAATTGTCTACTTTTACATAAATAGACTGCCTTAACTTGTTGTGGTGGTTTTAAATCTGCGATCATACGCCCACTCCTTTTTATAATAATTAACGAGAGGCCAACAATCTCTAGTTAATCATTTAATCTTTAAATACTTCTTTGTTTTCCCATATATAAATTACTCCAGATATAATTGTTAGAACTAAAGCTAAATAGGTTAAAAATAATCCCAACGGCCTCATGAAGGATGATTGGATTGGACATAAGCATACCATAATCATAACCATTTGTACTATGGTTTTAGCTTTTCCCCATATATTAGCCGAAACAACAATATTTTTAGTTACTGCAATAAGTCGCATTCCTGAAACGGCAAATTCTCGAAGTAAAATTATTGCTAAAATCCACGCTGGCCATTCATAATGTAACCATAGGTCACCAACATCAACTAGTGCTAACATTGCTACTGTTACCAAACATTTATCAGCCAGTGGGTCCATAAATTTGCCCAGATTTGTAACTAAATTTAATTTTCTTGCAAGATATCCATCCAAAAAATCAGTAAAACTGGCAACAATAAATACTGCTAGTGCCAACCATAAGGCTAATTCTAGACTTAAAGGTATCCACCAAATTAATGCCATAAAAACAAATACTAAAATTATCCTTAAGAATGTAAGTTTATTTGCTATATTCATAAAATCCTCCTTAAAAATGTAAGTTTATCTGCTATATTTGTAAAATTCTCCTACTAAATCATATTCATTTGCACTAGTTATTTTTGCTTCAATATAATCGCCTGACAGTAACTCTTCTTCGGAATGTACAAATACCTGACTATCTACATCTGGTGCATCTTGATACGTTCTTCCAATATATACTCCTTCGTCTGGTATTCTTCCTTCAATTAATACTTTCATTGTCTTGCCTACTTTTTGTTGCATAAGTTCATAAGAAATATCTTGTTGCAGGTTCATTATTACTTCTTTTCTTTTAAACTTTATATCTTCATCAATTTGGTTATCAAATTCTGCTGCAACAGTTCCTTCTTCCTGAGAATACGTAAATACACCTAATCTATCAAATTTGACATCCTCAACAAAAGCACATAAGTTGTTAAAATCTTCTTCTGTTTCGTTTGGAAATCCTACAATTAAACTTGTTCTTAAAGCTATATCTGGCATAACATTTCTTAATTTACTAATTGTAGCTCTAAGTTCGTCATTTCGACTTTTTCGTGCCATTCGTTTCAAAATATTATTTGAGGAATGTTGGATAGGCATGTCTAAATATTTACATACTTTATCATTACTAGCCATTTCATCAATTAGTTCGTCCGTAATATTTTCTGGATAGCAATACATAATTCTAATCCACTCAATTTGTTCTGTCTTAGAGATTTCTCTAATTAGAGTGACTAAGTTGTGAGAGGAATTTAAATCATATCCATATTTGGTAGTGTCCTGAGCGATTAAAATTACTTCTGTTACTCCATTGGATGCCAAATTAGATATCTCTTCTAATATTTGAGACTGTTTTCTGCTACGAAAACGTCCTCTTAGCTGTGGAATAATACAATACGTACATTTATTGTCACAACCTTCAGCTATTTTTATATAGGCAAAATATCCAGCTGTTGTTAAAACCCTAGGCAAATTTTCAATATGATATTTATCTATATGTTCAAAGTCAGACACTTTAACACCTTTTTCAGATAAAATTTTATTTGCGATACTTGCAATCTTATCATATGAAGTAGTCCCAACAACAGCATCAACTTCTGGCATTTCAGTTAAAATTTCATCTTTATATCTTTGGGCCATACAACCCGTTACAATTAGTGCTTTACATTCGCCTTCTTGCTTAAATCGAGCAACTTCCAATATTTGTTCAATACTTTCTTTCTTTGCATCTTCAATAAAACAACAGGTATTAACAACTAGAACATCTGCCTTATGTTCTTCACTACTCAAACAAAATCCTTCCTGAGCTAATAAGCCTAACATATTTTCACTATCAACTAAATTTTTATCGCATCCAAGCGATACAAATGCTACTTTATACAAAACTTCATTTCCTCTCATGTATCTTAAATTTTTATCTTAAAATAATCCAGTAACAATTCCTTCTTTATCAATGTCAAGATTTTCAGCACTAGGCTTTTTGGGTAGTCCAGGCATTACCATGACGCTTCCTGTTAATGCAACCACAAATTCTGCTCCAGCCATTATTCTGACTTCTTTTATAGTAGTAATAAAGTCTTCGGCTGCTCCTAAATTAGTTGGGTCATCTGAAAAAGAATATTGATTTTTTGCCATACATATTGGAAAATGTGAATATCCCATTTTTTCTATTTTGTCTAGTTCTTTTTTAGCTTTTGGCTCAATATAAACTGACTTTGCTCTATAAATTGAGGTTGCAATTTTATTTATTTTCTCCTCAAGACTTAATTGCAAATCATAAAGTGGTTTGTAATTACTTTGGTCAGTTTCAAGCATATTGATAACGGCATTGGCTAAATCTTCACCGCCTGCTCCACCTTTTTCCCAAACTTCAGAAAGTTCAAATTTGACTTGTTGTTTGTGACAAATAGACTTTACAAATTCTATTTCACTTTCGGTATCGGCACTAAATTTATTTAATGCAACAACTATAGGAACTCCATAGATTTTAAGGTTTTCAATGTGTCTTACTAGGTTTGATACACCTTCTTCTAGTTCTCCATGGCCATTATGTTTTAAGGCTCTAATTGTTGTTACTAGTACTACAACATCTGGAGAAATATTAGCTTTATCACATTTTATATCAAAAAACTTTTCAGCTCCCAAATCTGCACCAAATCCAGCTTCTGTAATTGTAATGTCAGCTAATTTTAAGCCTAATTTTGTAGCTCGAATACTATTACATCCATGAGCTATATTTGCAAATGGCCCACCATGAATTAATACTGGAGTATGCTCTAGAGTTTGAACTAAATTTGGATTTATAGCATCCTTCAAAAGGACTGCCATTGCTCCGTGAGCGTTTAATTCTTTAGCACTAACAGGTTCCCCATTAAGATTATACCCAATAATTATATTTCCTAACTTATTTTTTAAATCTTCAAGGTCAGTTGCCAAGCACAATATTGCCATGACTTCAGAAGCAACGGTTATAACAAAATTATCTTGTCGTGGCATTCCGTTTAACGGCCCACCCAGACCAACAACTACTTCACGTAGTGCTCTATCATTTAAGTCCACACATCTTTTCCAAGTTATATTACGAACATCAATATTTAGAGTATTTCCTTGATGAATGTGGTTGTCAATCATAGAGGCAAGTAGATTATTTGCTGCCCCAATTGCATGTATATCCCCAGTGAAATGTAGATTTATATCTTCCATAGGAACAACTTGAGAATATCCGCCACCTGCTGCTCCACCTTTGATACCCATACAAGGCCCAAGAGAAGGTTCTCTTAGTGTAATTATTGCATTTTTACCTAATCGACATAAAGCTTGCCCAAGCCCGACAGTTACAGTAGTTTTACCTTCACCAGCTGGTGTTGGACTTGTAGCAGTAACTAAAACTAATTTTCCATCTTTTTTATTTTCTAAGGTCTTGTAAATATCATTATTAATTTTAGCTTTATATTTTCCATATGGATCAATAAATTCTTCTGCAATTCCTGCTGCCTTAGCGATTTGAGTTATTGGTAACATTGTTGTTTCTTGTGCAATTTGAATATCTGTTTTCATATTTAGTTTATCTCTCCTGTTTTTGTAACTTTTTTGTCCCTTTTTCAACTATCCCGTTTGTTTCTAAAGCTGCCATCAATTTAGAAGCTCGATTAAACCCAATTTTAAAATTACGTTGCAACATAGCTATAGTTAAGTTATTCGTAGTTTTAGCTAAATTTTTAGCCACTAGGAAAAGTTCATCTTCTTCAGATGAGTTTATTTTAACACTTGGCTTTTCAGTAACAAGCGTGTCCATTATTTCTTTTTTATAGTCTGGTTGACGTTTTAGCTTTATTGCATTCACTATGTTTTCAATTTCATCATCTGAAATAAATGCACCTTGTACTCTAAGAGGCTTTGCAGCACCAATAGGATTAAATAACATATCCCCTTTTCCCATAAGTTTCTCTGCACCATTCATATCTAAAATTGTTCTTGAGTCAACTCCAGAAGAAACCGCAAATGCCAATCTTGATGGAATATTTGCTTTAATTAGCCCAGTAATTACATCGACAGATGGTCTTTGAGTTGCAATAACTAGATGTATTCCTGCTGCTCGAGCCATTTGTGCTAATCTACAAATTAATTCCTCAACTTCTTTTGCTCCTGTCATCATTAAATCTGCCAATTCATCTATGACTATAACTATTTTAGGCATTTTTAAGCTATCATCTTTAATTTTTTTATTATACCCAGTTATATCTCGAACACTATTTTCGGCAAAGGCTGAGTATCGTTTAGTCATTTCATTAACTGCCCAATGTAAAGCTCCAGCAGCTTTCTTGGGGTCTGTTACAACTGGAATTAACAAATGAGGTATTCCGTTATATACACTTAGCTCTACAACTTTTGGGTCTATTAAAATAAGTTTTACTTCATCTGGAGTCGACTTATAAATAATACTTGTAATTAAAGTGTTTATACATACACTTTTTCCAGATCCCGTTGAGCCAGCAATTAACATATGAGGCATTTTTGATATGTCCGCTATAACTGGTTTTCCTGCAATGTCTTTACCTAGGGCAAATGCAAGGTCTGAAGGAAACGCTATAAAGTTATCATTGTCAATTACGTCTTTTAAATATACAATTTCACTTTCAGCATTTGGAACCTCTATTCCAACAGCAGATTTTCCTGGTATTGGAGCCTCAATTCGTATTCCTGCTGCAGCTAAGTTTAAAGATATATCATCAGCAAGATTAACTATTTTGCTAACTTTTATTCCTTGTTTCGGCTGAACTTCATATCTTGTTACAGTGGGCCCTTTACTGATTTTTAATACTTTAGCTTCCACACCAAAGCTTGCCAATGTTTCTTCCAGTTTCTTTGAATGCTCTAGTAGTTCCTTATTTTCTGTTTTAACTCCACGTACAGTTTTAGATTGCAATAAATTTACATTTGGAAATTTATAATTAGGTTTAATAGCTAAATCTGACTTAAATTCTACACTTATTTCTATATCTTTTTCAACCTTTTTTTCCGTTTTAGGTAAATTATTTTTTTTGGCTGAGGCTGATATTGGTGTTTTCACTGGTTCTGCTTTGTTTACAGATGGTTGCTCTTGATAATCTGCAATTTCAATCTCAGGTTTTACAATTTGTTCTTGTTGTCTAAACAATTCTTTTTTTAATGGAGATTTCTTTACTGCTTTAGAACTTTTTTTAGCAGGTTGTGCAGATATATATTTTTTTAGCCATGATGCAATAGGAAAATCCATAGCCCACAGCAACCAACCTATCATTGCTACTCCTAATATACAATATGTTCCGTATATTCCAAAAAGTGTAAGTAGTAATTCTGAAAATATTCCTCCAAAGTAGCCACCATTATAATAGCTTGCTTGTCTCCAATAAATCAAACTTAATAGCCCTAGTGTATGTTCATTGCCATAAGTTATTACATGAGCTGCTAAAATTGTAATACATAATGGCGGTACTGTTTTTAAACAAATATGTATAACTTCCTTTAAACCTGTTCTCATATATATTATTCCCGACACTACAATATAAAAGGGTATAATATATCCACCCACTCCAAACATTCCCACAAACAACTCTTTTATACTATTCCCAATCAATCCACCTTGGTTTGTAAATACACTTATTATAGTTAATAATCCTAGTATGCTAAATATTATTCCGATATATTCTCTTTTTAAAATTATATCTTTTTTCTTTAACTGTTTTTTTTTCTTTTTCATGTTCTTCCTCCTCGTAAGACATATTCTTATTCTTCTATTATATCATTAAACAAATAATCTTGTCTAATTTTAATTAAATTGATGAAAGAAACTAGGCTACCATATTATTCACCAGCTTAACTTCTTTTGATTCCTTAAATTACCAAATAATATCTTTGTCATTCATTATTCAATAAAAAATAAAAAAAGAGTAAAAAAGAATCTCAAATTCCTCTTTACTCCCCGCATCTTAAGTATGTATAGCTCAAGTTCATCCATTTTATAAATATATAAATAGCGAACATCATGAACTATTTTATCATTCATTATTTTTGTAAAAGGATGGTTCCTTGTAACCAACATGTTCCTAAAAATCTCATTCCAATTGATGGTAACCCAACAATCATATTTTTGTTTATAACAACTTCTAAAAGCATTTCATTTATATCCAGAGTAAATACATACATCTGCTCAGCAGTTTCGTAATTATCCCTTACGTTAATCTCAATAATAGTACCAAGAACTGCATAAATTGAAAATTCTATTCCAATTAGAGGAATAAAGTATGCATTTCTTATTGTCAATAAATCTTCTGTTAAAAGTCTCCTTTTAATTTCTTTTTCCATATTGAATTCATCTTCAGAAAGTTGTCTTCTAATAAAAGTATCACCCATTTGAAATCTTTCTTTTGCAGTAGAAAAGGTGGTGATTTCACAACTGTTCTTTATATCCTCTAGAGTCATTACTGTTGGTAAAATTATTGTACCTTCCAGTGCAATTCCAACCACTCCTACTCCAATTGGACTATATCCTTTGTTAATTTTGTTAATGTAATCAACTAGATTGTGAATATAGAATATTATTTCTGTTTTAGAGTATTTTTCTTCACAAATACCATAGTACAGAAAATCTCCTTCAGTATAAATTTCTATATCCTGTACTTCAGTAGTAATTGTAGATTCAATGAATGCATCACAGTCCTCTATATTTACTATCTCATCATCATCAATTTCTTCAACACTAAGTCTTACTATAACATATGTGTAGGGTGCAACTTTTTTAACACACTCCATAATACTTAGCTCTTCACTTAATTGTGTAGTTTGAGGGGTCCCCTCTTCAAGTACAATCTCCTCTGCCAGTGTTTCAATGTCTTTTTGCTCTTTTATAGACGAAAAGCCTATCGTATTAATAGGAATTTTCATATTACCCTCCTATAACTATATTAATAATATAATTATACCACTTCGTCTATAAAAAATCTCTTATTTCTGAAAAAAGTTTAAAATTGGACGGGTGGTGTTTGAAATGTTAAATTTTTAAACACAAATCCTTGTTGTTTTAATCCCTCTACAATAGCAGGCAAAGCCTCTACGGTAGTAGTTTTAGCGGGAGAATCATGCATCAATATTACAGGTGTTTGTTCATGCTTACATTGTTTTAGGACGGTATCTATTATAATTTGTGTATCTTGAATTCCTTTTGATGCATCTGAGGAGTCTACGTTCCAATCAAAATAAACGTATCCTTCTTGTTGTACAGCAGGAATAATTCTTGACATTATATCGTTACCTCCATATTTATGACTAATTGTATTATTTGATCCACCTGGAAATCTTAATATATTAGCATCATAACCGGTGGTTTCTTTGATAAAATTTTTTAATTTATTGATATCAACTAAAAAAGCATCTACACTTTTATATATATCTTCATATTCATGTGTACTGGAATGAACAGCAAGAGTATGCCCTTCATTTACAATTCTTTTATATATATCTTCTTTGCCTTTTTTTTCCAAAACAAAAAAGGTTGCTTTAAGATTATTTGCTTTTAAAAAATTTAAAATTTTAATAGTATTATCACTTGGGCCATCATCAAATGTTAAATATGCATATTTTATATCTTCGTTTAATAGTTCCATTTTTGGCACTACAGTTGTTTGCTCTATTTTCTCAAATTCAATCTCTAAGACTTTTATTTGATTTAATAAATCCTTTTGTTGAGATAAAAGAGTATCTAGGTTTGCTTGTACTGTTTGAGTTTGCCCATTTATCTGTTCAAACTCTATTTCCATCTCAGCAAGCACCTTGGAACTTTGCTGTTTTCTCCCGTATAAAAATATAGACATAAAGATTAATATAATGGACAATAAAATAAATCCAGCTGTTAAAATTTTTTGTTCATTGCCACGCATTGTTTTTTCCTCCTATTTTATACTTATGGTACAACTACTGGACTATATTTCCAAATATTTGTTTCTATGACATATACTTTATCTTTTAAATTTTCGTTTTCTTCTTCTAATAAGTCTATTTTTTGTATTTTTTCTTGAGCTTGAACTTTCGCATTCTCTATACTAGAATACTTTTGGGCAATTTGTTTTTCTATGCAGTATATATTTACTGAAAGATATACTGCAACACCGCATAAAATCAAACCGATTATTGCAGAGAGTGCTAACCAATTAATTTTCATATTTTATGCCCCCTTCTTTACTAATTTACTATTCCATATTATAGCAAATATGAGCTAAAAATACAATTAATCTCTTTTCAAATATAGTGGCAGATTTAGTCACGTTGTTCCTAAATCCGTTTATTATAAATTAACTTCTCACGTCTTTAAACATGAGGAATATTAACACGATTAGTCATAACAAAACGCTATATTATACTGAATATATCACACTAAGTTAGCTAATGCAAGTAATCGGATACAATTCTGCTAGTTAAAAATTTATATTTGTTCGGAATATTCTTTAAATTTTAAGCACGACTAATACAGGGTAGGAAAGAATTTTTATTAAGTTTTGAGAAAATTTTATATAAAAAAAAAGAAGAGAACATTTCCCCTTCTTTTGTATGTAATGTAATTTAATATAATAGAAAAGGACACGAATCTTTTCTTCTTATTCACATTTATTTTCTATTAATTTTAATTATGTACGTCTTGTTCTTGGTTTAGTTCTAATTCTAACTCTAGCTCTATTTCATATCTTGAATATCCACAAGCAATACAGTGATACCCCTCGACTTCTCCTTTTTTTATATTGATATCTTCACAGAAATTCTCAATACTTCTGCAAATTGGGCAACATGTCATATTCTTTCCTCCCCTCCCGAGTTTACTTTTTTATTATAGCATTTATGCAATATGTTGTAAATAGATATAATACATTTTGAACATTTGTATATTTTTATGTATATAAGTATATTTCTAGTGGCTATTGTTTTTAACAAATACAATAAATTTAGGGCATAATTTCATGATAACAGATTTACTCATGTTGTTCATAAATGCGTTATCATGAATAATGACAGCCGACACTTATTCGGCTGTCATTATTCATTTTTTAGCTTTATAATTTAATGTTAATAGGACTGCCTTCCATCCAAGCGATTATATTATTACATACAATTTTTACTCTATCTGCAAAAGATTCTTGTGAAAAATAACCAATGTGTGGAGTTAGAATTACATTTTTAGCATTTAAAAGTGGATGATTTGCTGGAATAGGAGGTTCCATTTCAAATACATCTATTCCTGCTTTGGCAATTCTTCCCTCATTTAGTGCATCTGCTAAGGCTTGACTATCTACTAAAGCTCCACGTGCACAATTAATTAAAATACCAGTTTTTTTCATTGAGTCAATCATATCTCTACTAGCAATATTTTTAGTCGCTTCTGTAAGTGGAGCATGCAATGTAACAATATCACTTTGCTCAAATACTTCTTTAAGAGTTTTATATTCGATACCAAGTTTTAAAGCCTGTTCTCTTTTAGTAGTGCTATATCCAATTAATTTTACTCCAAATCCATTTGCAATTTCTGCAACTCTACATCCAATTGCTCCTGTTCCAATAATACCAATGGTTTTTCCTTTTAATGTGTTGTTAGTATAACCATGCAATGTTCCACCATCACGTACAATTTGGTCGTATGGTACAATATTTCTTAAACAAGCAAGTATTAAAGCAATAGTAGCTTCTGCAGTTGCATCAGTTGCGTACCCTTGAGCATTAGAGACTCTAATTCCTTTTGCTTTGCATGCGTTTAAGTCCACATGGTCAACCCCAGTAAACCCAACAGATATAAATTTCAAATTATCAGATGCATTAATTAATTTTTCTGTTAATGGAGAATTTGCAATAATATAAACATCTGATCCTTTTGCTTTTGCAATTTTCTCTTCCTCTGTAGCAATGGGTGCTCCACAGTATATAAATTCATGTCCTTTTTCAACTAGAGGTTTTGCCATCTCCATTACTTTCTCTTCTGATACTCCAAGTGGTTCTAACATTGTTATTTTCATAAATTTATCTCCTATAAAATTATTGATGTTTGATAATTAAAGTTTGAGTCTCTACATTATACAATTTATTATATGCTAATTCGATATTGCTAAATATCCTTTTAATGGAAGAAAGTGCTAATGCATTTTTTTCTTTGCTTACAATAAATTCTATTGCCATAAATAAGTTTTTCCGTCATACATTATAACTTCGTCTCAACTAAAATATGATATATTATATTGTATCACTAATCGAAGAGTTGTGCACTTATTTTTTATTCATGTACTTGTTCTGAATTTATCTTTCCTAAATTAGATTATTCTGAATTTCGACAATTAGGTATTGATTTTTAAAAATGAGTGTGTTATAATGAAGACAAGTTAAGCGGATATGGCGAAATAGGCAGACGCAGCAGACTCAAAATCTGCCGATGGTGACATCGTAAGGGTTCGAGTCCCTTTATCCGCATTCTGTCCTTTTTTTTTTGTTTAAAGGTTGTTAAAAATGTTTATATAATAACATATAAAAAAAGTTGCTTGAGATTTAAGCAACTTTTTTAACGTCTATTATTTCTTTCCTCTTTACTAAACCAGTTATTTACTTTTCTTAATTCCAAGTAAGCATTGTATGCTTTTCTTAAGATATATTTTTCATCAGAAAATTTTAGTAAATGATATGCTTCGTAAAATTTATAATAACCTGCATCCAAAAAATATTCTTCTCTTTGAGGCTTAGTATAAAAACTATTTGATTTCATTAAGTACCAATGCACAGTTTTATTTATAGTATCTTCTTTGCCTTGAAAAAGATATTGACTTGAACCAATATACTTTACAATTTGTGCATCTACTCCAGACTCTTCCTTGACTTCTCTTAAGGCTGTAACTTGATGTGTTTCTCCTATTTCAACTGTTCCTTTCGGTAAAACCCAACCGACATACCTATTCTTATAATCTTTGTAGAGCACAAGTAATTTCCCCTTATGAATAACTACTCCTCCACAGCTGACAGTTTCTATCATCTCTTTCACCTGTCTTTCTCTGTAAATGGTATTTCATATAAGTATAACGTTTTTTTTTAATTTTTTCAACTGTATTTATAAATAATTTTGTATTTAGGTAAAATTAACTTATCCTAATCTATTAACTTGCAATATTACACGCAAGTCTAATTTGTGAAATTAATATAAAATGTGATATACTAGCCCAAAAAAAGACAAAGGGTATAATGGAAATTATAGGACAATTACAAACAAAATATATATGTAGTTTAAAAGACATAAATGATATTGCCAAATGGATCCAAGTAAAACTCACTAAAAAATGCTTGACATATAGTCATGCATAAAATATAATCTAATAATAACTAGATCAAAGTAAGAACAGCCTATAGAGCATACAGAAGCTATGTAGTATGTTATAATGATGTGGAGGAAGGAGTGTCATATGGCAAAAGATAGAAGTGCATATAAATTAATTGCAAACAATAAGAAAGCGTATCATGATTATTTTATAGATGAAACTTTTGAAGCTGGAATTGTTCTTGTTGGAACAGAAGTAAAATCAATAAGAGCTGGAAGTGGTTCTATAAAAGAAAGTTTTATAAAGATTGATAGTGGTGAAGCTTTTTTATATAACATGCATATTAATCCATATGAGAAGGGAAACATATTTAATAAAGAACCTCTTCGTACACGTAAGCTTTTACTTCATAAAAAAGAAATTGCTAAACTTCTTGGAGCTGTATCTACAAAAGGAATGACTATTGTTCCTTTGAAGATTTATATAAAAGGCAGCCTTGTTAAAGTTGAAGTTGGACTTGCTCGAGGAAAAAAACTTCATGATAAACGTCATGATATAGCTAGTAAAGATGTACGTCGTCAAAACGAGCGTGAATTTAAAATCAAAAACCTCTAAGGGGGTGCAATGGTTTCGACGGGGGTCACATTCTTTGGGGCAGCCATTCGTAGGAAGTCTACACTACGTTAAAAGAGGACACTTAAATTAAACGCAGAAGACAATTTTGCACTAGCTGCTTAGGCAGCTAAGTTTCCTATAGCTAACCTGCAGGCTATAACGAGACTCCGACACAGCAGGGAACGTCTGATGGTAAGCTTTGCCCATTGGTTGTACTTATGAAGCTACTGAAGTCATGAACCTGTCATTAGGTGCTTGATAGAGGGAATGTTAATATAATGAATATAATGGTAGAGACCACAATTTATGGATTTTCGGACAGGGGTTCAATTCCCCTCACCTCCATATAAAAAAGTTCACGTCATAAAAAACGTGAACTTTTTTTCAAATTTTTCTTAGTCTATATTGAATCAACATCAGAAATAGAAGTTTGCAGTAAAAATAAGATTTTTAAATTATAATACCTGTTATTATAATTAATTTTAGATTTATAATATTAAAATTTTATATTTATTTTTACATAATTTGTTTTTAATCCCTAAAATTTATATTAAATATTTTCGAACGATATTTAACGATATATTATTAAATAATAATCAAAAGTTGATTTTTAAAAAATTAGGTATATAATATTAAATATAAATCAAAAAGATAAAGGAGGAAATAAGTGTTATTAATTAAAAATGCAACCATTCATAATGGAAAAAAACAAATATTTAAGAACACTGATATACTAGTTAAAAACGGTATAATTTCTAGTATAGGTAAGAATATACATATTCAAGCTGAGGTAATAGATGCAACAAATAAAGTAGTTATTCCAGGATTCATAGACCCATTAAATGTTTATGGGACTCGTGGATTATTTAGAGAAAATGACGGCTCAGAAAATACTGACCCCATTTTACCACAAATGGACATTATATATTCAATGGATCAAGATGGCATGAATTTTCAAGAATTATATACTTATGGAATTACATCAAGTGGGATAACTCCAGGACCTCAAAATGTAATGGGTGGACAAATGGGAGTTTTTAAAACTTATGGAAGAAATCCTTATAAAATGTTGATAAAAGAAAAAGTTGGAATGGCAGTTAATTTGACAAATGCCCCAAAAAATTTATATGGAAAACGTTCTGTTATGCCAATGACAAGAATGGGTGTATTTGCATTATTTGAAAGTGCTATTAAAAAAGCTATGGAGTATGACAGTGAAAAAGATTATGATGCAAAATGTGAAGCTTTAATGCCTGTAATAAATGGTGAAATGCCTATCTTTGTTAGCTGTTATACTAAGATGGAAATGAAAAGTACCGAACATATGTTAAAACAATTTCCAAAAATTAAAGTTGTATATGTGGGTGCATACGGAATAGATAGAGACTTTGAACCCGTGAAAACTAAAAAATCACCGTTAATCCTTGGTGATTTAACTTCCGCAATGTCATCTATTAATCAACATATTAATTTTGAAGATATAGAAGATATGATGAATGATGGAGCCGTAATAGCTTGTGGAAATGCAGGGGAATATTATGCATCTGGAAAAGAAAATTTATTATGGAATGCTTTACTTTGGCATAAAGGCGGGGTAAGTGCTGAAAATGTGCTTAGTGCAATTACTTATAATCCAGCTAAAATCCTAGGTGTGGATGATAGAGTTGGAACAATTGAAATAGGTAAGGATGCAGACATCGCTATCTGGAGTAACAATCCAATAACTACATATAATGCTCAATTAGTAGCTATATATCAAAATGGTGAAAATTTATTGACAAAGGAGAAGTATAGATCATGTTGGTAATAAAAGATGCAAAAATATATACGTCTGCTAATAAAATTTATGAAAAAGGTACCATAGTAATTGAAAATGGAAAAATAACACAAGTAGGTGAAGAAGTAACAATTTCAGAAAATGCAAAAGTCATAGATGCGAAAGGGCTTGTGGTTACAGCAGGAATTATTGATGCACATAGTCATATAGGCGGTTTTGGTAGGACTATGGAAGAGCAAGATTTAAATGAAATGACTAATCACTCCACTCCAGAAATTGAAAGTTACTATGGAATTGATTTTACATCGCCAATGTTTACAAGAGCGTATACAGCTGGAATTACAACTTCTGCTTTGGCTCCAGGAAGTGGAAATGTGGTTGGCGGATTAGTTTGTGCAGTTAAATCTTATGGAAAAAATATGGATGATATGTGCATAGAAAACCCTATTGCTTTAAAAATGGCACTAGGAGGAAATCCTAAAGGTGTTTATGGTAAAAGAAATCAAATGCCCATGACAAGAATGGGGATAGCCCAAGTAATAAGAGAAAATTTTTTAAAAGCTCAGGAATATATGAAAAAACAAGAACAGGCAAAAGATGATAATACTAAAAAACCTCCATACAATCAAGGTCTTGAAAATGTGGCAAGAGTATTAAGACGAGAAATTCCAATAAAAGTTCATTGTGAACAATTTGATATGCTTACAACATTAAAAATTGCAGAAGAATTTAATGTAAAATTTACATTAGACCATGCGTGGGGTTCAAGTGATTTTTATGATGAAATTTCTAGTGCCAAAAATTTGGTTGGTGTAATATTTGGGCCAGCAGGAGTTTATTTAACACCTGGTGAATGTGGAAAAGTAGATATAGAATGTTTAATTGAATTGAACAAAAGAGGAGTTTTATGCAGCATAATGACAGATGGACCAATATTAAATCCAGATGTAATTATACAACAAGCAGGAGAATTGGTAAGATTTGGAGCATCTGAAGAAATTGCAATAAATATGTTGACTATAAATCCAGCAAAAATAATTGGTCAAAGCCATAGAATTGGTTCAATAGAAGTTGGAAAAGATGCGGATATAGTAATATTTAAAGGTATTCCAACACTAGATACGAATGCTAAAGTTGTAACAACAATAATAAATGGTGAAGTTGTATATCAATAAACACAATATAGGAGGCAATTATTATGAGTATGAAAAGAAAATTATTAATTTTGTTATTAGGTAGTACAATGATGGTTACAGCTTGTTCACAAGGAACAGCAAACAATGATGTAAAAACAGAAAATAATACTAGTACAGAAAGTGAAGAATTTACAGGGCCAAAAGACTATAGAAGTTGGACAACATCTATGTCAACTTTTAATCCACATATGTATACAAATAGTAAAGCATTTAGCAACCTTGGAACATTTGTAGCTGCAATGGCATCTTCTGATGGATCTAATCAATTAACATTTGTGCCTCATCATGCTTCTGAACTCCCAACTTCATCAGATGGTGGAACAACCTGGACAATTAAAATTAGAGATGGCTTAACTTGGAATGACGGTACACCTCTTAATGCAGCAACTTATGAATATTCAATGAAAATGTTACTTGACCCAAAATTGGTAAATAAAAATGCGGTATATATGTTTGATACAGTAGTAGTAAAAGGAGCAAAAGATTATTACGCTGGAAATATAAGCTGGGAGGATGTTGGAGTAAAATTAATAAATGACAACGAGCTACAAATTGTACTAGAGTATCCAGCAACAGACCTTGACTTTTTCACATCGCTTGGTTCATTAATATGGCCTGTAAAAGAAGATTTGTATGAAGCTACAATGAATGAAGACAGAACATCAACTACATATGCAACTACATTAGACACTACCCCATCAGCTGGTATGTTTACACTAACAGAATGGATAACAGAAGGGCATGACGTACATGTAGTCAATGAAAATGACCCACTAGTAAAAGAAGGATATGTTCACCTAGACAGTATAAACAGAAGATATATTTCATCTAGTGCAACAAGAAGCGAAATGTTCTTTAAAAATGAGCTAGATCAACATTCCTTATCAGGAGACGAATATACACAATACAAAAACGACCCACGTGCAAATCCAACTTTATCACCACATGTATGGGGATATTTTGTAAACGGTGCAAGTGAGAATAAAATTATGCAAAGCCAAGATTTCAGAAATGCTTTACATTATGCGACTCCACGTGAAACTATATGCGAAGATGTATATGTATTATATCCATCTACACCATATATGATATCTACAGGAATTTATGTAGGAGACCCAATATCAGGTGGTGAATATTATAGAGATACAGCACCTGCAAAAGCAATAGAAGAAAAATGGGCAACTAATCCAGATAAAGCACTAGAGCTATTTAATAAAGCTTATGAAGAAAACGGAGGAACTCCTGTAACAGTTGAATATATCTATTTTGAAGGTCAAGAAGACCAAAAACGTCAAGCAGAGGTATTACAAGAATCACTTGAAAATTTATTTGGAAAAGACAGATTTACTCTTGCACTAAGAGCAGTGCCACCAGCTGCAGCTTATGATTTATATCGCTCTGGAGATTATGACTTAGGTCTTGGAGTAAGACTAGCAAATGTATTTAATCCATGGGCTACTTTAAATGTTTGGACTAGTGATTATGCAGACAAATATATTACAGGATTTGAGAATGAAGAGTTTGATGAATTACAATTTGAATCAGTATATGGAAGCTTAGTAAATGATATAAAAGGCAAAGGTGAAGCCTTGGCTAGAATGGAAGAATTATTATTAGAATATGGAGCATTTGTTCCTGTTATGCAAAATGATAACACTGTAATGTATCATGAAAGAATGGAATTATCAACAACGGAATATTTACCATTTATAGGGTATTCAACAAATCAATTAGATATTATATCAGCACCTTAATAAGTGAGGTGAAACCTATGACAAAATATATAATTAAAAGATTAATTGCAATGATGATAACATTATTTATAATCATCAGCTTAAGTTTCTTTGCAATACGTCTAATTCCTGGGGATATAGCAGGAGAAGGATCATCCCCTATAATACGAGAAGCATTAATACAAAGATATCATTTGGATAAATCTTTGGGAGAACAATATGCAATTTTTATAAAAAACTTTCTTTCCTTTGATTTTGGTGAGTCTATTACATTATATCCAAGAAGACCAGTATTTGCTATAATCATAGACAAAATTCCTTTAACATTACAATTAAATTTATTTTCGTTAGCCCTAACAATACCAGTTGGGCTGGCCTGTGGAATAATAGCTGCACTACGAAAAAATACTATTGTAGACCATGCAATATCTACAATGGTAGTATTTAATGTTTCGGTACCAAGTTTTATATTTGCTTCTATTTTACAATATATATTTGCGTATAAACTTGGGTGGTTTCCATTTTTATTGGAACTGGATTCTAATTTTTCGCTTAGTAAATTTGTGTCAATGATACTACCTATACTTGCCTTGTCATTTGGAGGTATTGCAACAATTACAAGATATATGAGAGCAGAACTATTTGAAGCTTTAAATTCAGAATACATGTTACTAAGCAAATCAAAAGGATTAAGTCAAACACAATCAACACTAAGACATGCAATAAGAAATAGTTTTATACCTTTGTGTAATATAATAATTCCAATGTTTATGGGACTTCTTGGAGGGTCAATGGTAGTGGAGAATATATTTGGAATACCTGGTATTGGTTCACTAGCAGCGGGTTCCATTCAAACATCTGATTATTACCTAACAATAGCAGTATTATTTTTCTACTCACTAATAGGATTGATATCAATGTTACTAGTTGATATATCTTATGGAATAGTGGATCCAAGA
Organism: Candidatus Epulonipiscium fishelsonii; assembly: GCA_001983455.1. GTDB lineage: Bacteria > Bacillota > Clostridia > Lachnospirales > Cellulosilyticaceae > Epulopiscium_A. Next base: position 3,246 of record LJDB01000040.1, on the reverse strand, counting down.
ATACGAATGGGGGGTAAATCTAATGAGTAAAAAAGACCAAAAGATACCCGTACAAGAACCTTTAAATCTAGAGCAAATTATGAATGAAAATATATCAGCAGATATGTTTGAGATAGTATCGAATACAACTATTCAGGATGCTCAAATAGAAGGAGAGGCAATTGGATTTTTTAAAGATGCTTGGCTTAGATTTAAGCAAAATAAAGCAGCTATAGTTGGAGCTGTAATAATAATAGCTATAGTATTTATGGCTATATTTGGACCTATGTTTAGTAAACATGGATATAGAGACCAACATACAAGTTTTGGAGCTCTTCCTCCTAGAATACCTATATTAGAAGATTTTGGGATTTGCGACGGCTCCATTGAGATGGATTTATTTGAAGCGGACCTTGAAACTTATGGGGATGCTATTATGAGAATAAAGGAAGAATATATATTTACTTTTAAAGGAAAAGAAATTCCAAAAGTAATAGCAGATGTCAATGCGTATACATTGAGGGAAGCTGAAGACTATTATTTTGTATTTGGAACGGATGATATAGGCCGTGATCTTTTTGTTAGATTATGGCGTGGAACTCGCATATCTTTATTAATAGGAGTTGTTTCAGTAATAATAAACTGTATAATAGGAGTTGTATATGGCTCAATTTCAGGATATTATGGTGGAACAATTGACATGATATTACAAAGAATAACCGAGATATTAGGTAGTGTCCCATTTTTGGTAATGTCAATATTATTTATAATGGTATTAGGAGCGGGAGTCGCAAGTTTTATATTGGTATTAGTATTAACAGGCTGGATTGGAATGAGTAGAATGATACGTGCACAATTTTATAGATATAAAGGATATGAATATGTAATGGCAGCACGCACAATGGGTGTTAGTGATTTTACAATAATATTTAGGCACATTCTTCCAAATGCAATTGGTCCAATTATTACACAGGCAACATTTGCCGTACCAGCAGCAATATTTTCGGAAGCGTTTTTATCTTATTTAGGATTGGGAGTTCAAGCTCCTGAACCAAGTATTGGTGTATTATTGTCAGAAGGACAAAAAGTATTAACAACAACACCACATCTAACATTATTTCCAGCATTAATAGTATCTGCACTAATGCTTGCATTTAATATGTTTGGAAATGGACTGAGGGATGCGTTTGACCCTCGAATGAGAGGTTTGTAAATAACGAATAAGGAGGAATATTGTGATAAATAATTATTATAACATAACATCTTGTTATGGTGCAAAATGGAGTAAAGATGAAGGATTTTATTATATAAGTAATAAAAGTGGTGTAAATCAAATTTGGCACAAAGATAAAGAAGGTAATGAAACCCAAATTACTTTCTTTACTGAAAGAATATTTAGTTTAAACATGACTCCAAATAAACAAGATATATTATTTACCATGGATGCAGGTGGAAATGAACAAGAACAAATATACATGATAAATAATTCAAAAATAATAGATATTACACAAAATTCAAGTGCAAGACATCAATATGGTGGAATGAAACCAGATGGAAAGACTATAGTGTTTGCAAGTAATGCTCGAAACCCTAAAAATTTTGATATATGTGAAATGAACATAGATACAAAAGAAGTCAAAATAATAATTCAAAATGAAGATAGCTACAATATTCCAGCAGAATTATCACCTTGTGGAAATTATTTATTATATAATAAACTAAAAGCACAGTCTGATAATTGTTTATGGATTGCAAATTTGCAGACACAACAGGCCAAAAATATAGACCCCACTTCTGAGAATGCTATGTATGTATCTCCAGCATGGAAGAAAAATAGTCAAGGATTTTATTTTCTAACAGATAAAGGCAGTGATTTTGAATATTTAGCTTATTATGATATGCAAACAGGAAAAATAATAAAAGTATATGAAGAAAAATGGGGCATTGAAAAAATAAAATTAAGTTATGATGATAAATATTTAGCTATGCAAATAAATAGAGATGGCTACTCAGAAATTGAAATACTAAATACAACAACTAATAAACTAATTAGCATACCCTCTGCTCCAAAAGGAGTAATGAATTATTTTGGTATGAACTGGGATAGTAATTCATATAAACTTTTATTTAGTGTAACAACTGGAACAAGACCAACGAATGTATGGTTATTAGATTTAGAAAATGACCTTATAAAAAAGGTAACAACTGCATCTTTAGAAGGAATAAATAAAGATTTATTAGCGGAGCCTACATTACATCACTATAAATCATTTGATGACTTAGTAGTCCCATTTTGGGTTTACAAACAAACCTCAGAAGTATCTCCAGTTATAATAGATATTCATGGAGGACCAGAAGCACAAGGAAGACCAATGTTTTCACCACTTACACAATATTTAATTAGCCAAGGTTTCACAATAGTTGCACCAAATGTAAGAGGGTCAACTGGATATGGAAAGGCATATACTTATTTAGATGATATAGAAAAAAGATTAGACAGTGTAAAAGATATAGAAAGTTTGGTAAAATATTTGGTTAATAACAATATGGCTCCAAAAGATAAAATTGCTGTAATGGGTGCAAGTTATGGAGGATATATGACTCTTGCTTGCGTGGCAAATTATCCAGATCTATTTGCAGCAGGTGTAGATACAGTTGGTATGTCAAACTTAGAAACATTTTTAGAAAACACTGCTGAGTATCGTCGTTCACATAGAGAAACTGAATATGGAAGTTTAGAACATCATAGAGATATTTTAAGAAAAGTCTCTCCAATTCATAAAGTGGATGAAATAATAGCACCACTTATGGTAATACATGGTGCAAATGACCCAAGAGTTCCAGTATCTGAGGCAGAACAGATAGTGCAAAGTTTGAAAGATAGAAATGTTCCAGTGGAATATTTAAGATACGAAGATGAAGGACACGGATTATCAAAGAGAAAAAATCAATTAGATTGTTATCCAAAAGTAGTAGAATTTTTAAATAAACATCTAAACAAATAAAGTAAGGAGAAATCTTATGGCTGGAAATAGAATACTAGAAGTAAAAGATTTGCATATACACTTTAATGCATTTGCAGGAAAAGTAAAAGCTATAAGAGGCGTAAGCTTTTATTTAAATGAAGGTGAAACACTAGCAATAGTTGGCGAATCGGGATCGGGAAAGTCAGTAACAACGAAAGCTATTACTAGAATATTACCTGCTAACGCAGTTATAGATCATGGAGAAATCACATATAAAGGTCAAGATTTACTAAAATTATCA
>LJDB01000039.1 GCA_001983455.1 Candidatus Epulonipiscium fishelsonii | reverse complement strand
TTTATTAGAAAAAGATGTAGATGAAAAAATAATAAAGGAGTTGGTTAAAATGGAACCTGCTATGGCATATGTAGAAGAAACTATCAACTATATAAGTAGTGACCCAGAAATGATAGAATTGTATGAAGCTAGGGAAAAAGCAAGACTAGACAATATAAATATGATTAGCTCAGCCTTTGAAGAAGGTGAAAAAATAGGTGAAGAAAGAGGCAAACAAATAGGCGAAAAAATAGGTGAGAAAAGAGGTGAGAAAAGAGGCAAACAAATAGGTGAAAAAATAGGTGAAGAAAGAGGCAAAATTAATATGGTTAAAAATGGTCTTGGTGTATTAGACAATGAAACATTAGCAATTATATCAGGACTGTCACTTGAACAAGTAGAAGAAATTAGAAATCAATATGAGAGCTAAGAGAACCAACTCCCAATCAATTTGGGAGTCAGTCCAAGTTGTATAAATTTTATCCAAGAGAAAGGGGTCAGTTTATTTTAAAATTGGATACCATTCCAATAAACTGGTGAACAAACTTCCGTTTCTGGAGGAAGTTCAACATCTTTTAAAGCCCATTTTTTAAATTCTTCAAATCCAGTACGGTCAACAATATATCCAATGTGTTCTTTTCCGCCAACTGCATTTGGATCTATATATTCTTTTACATAGTCATAGGTGTTAAGAATAATTTTAACAATGCTGTCTTCATCAACCCACTTAAGGAAATCCTCACCAAGTCTGGGGTTCTTTTTGCCTGTGCGTCCCAAAAGGACTAGTTTATAATATTTTTTCTTGCTTCGGGTCCATGCCATAGTTGGACAATTTACAATACATTCTCCACATCCAATACATTTTTCAGCATTTCTGACTGGTCTATAATTGGATGGTTTAAGGGCCTCAACAGATTTTCTTTTACACATTCTTACGCATGCTCCACAACTTACACAACGTTGTGCATCGAACTGTGGCAACGTCATTCCTATTATACCAAAATCATTCATACGAGCTTTTGCACAATCATTTGGACACCCTGTAAGACATATTTTAAAATGCAAGTCATTAGGGAAAACTTCTTTTTCAATACGTTTTGCAAATTTGGTAGTATTATAACATGCAAATGGGCAAACTTTATTTCCTATACAAGCACTTATATTTCTAGTACCTGATGAAGGATAACCTTGTGCAAATTCTTCTTGATTTATATCCATTCCATCAATTATTTCTTGGATAGCAGCGTTTACTTCAGGCATTTTTTCAAATGGAATTCCCATAATTTCAAAGCCCTGACGACTTGTTATATGAATAGTACCGTCGCCATATGTCTGAGCTATATGCTTAATCACATCAAGATACTTTGCATTAAGATGTCCACCAGGAACACGAATACGTGAAGCAGTTATCCCTCTAACTTTTGATACCCTAAAAGCATTCTTTTTTAATTTCTTAGTATTAATATCCATTGTTAATCCGCCTCTCTTAGTCAATTAAAGTTTTTCCAACAGTATAATTAAATACAGGTCCATCAAGACATATATAAGTATCATTTATTCTACAATGTCCACATTTTCCAAGCCCACAACACATCTTTCTTTCATGTGAAACCCAAATTTGCTCTTCTTTTATACCTATATTTAATATGCCTTTTACAGAAAAACTCATCATCGCAGGAGGTCCTACAACAATTATAGCCGCATTATTTTTGTCTTGAAACTTTAACTCTGGAATATATTCAGTAACAAATCCAGTGCGATAGTTTTTGGTATCATTAGTACTGTCAACAGTTAACACGATATCAATTGTTTCTTTCCAACGTTTCAAGTCTTCTTTAAACAAAATGTCCTCTGGGCTTTTAAAGCCTACTATTAAAGTCATTCCGGCAACTTCGTTTCTGTGATTTGCAAAATAATCAACTACTCCACGGACTGGTGAAAGTCCTGTACCACCTGCAACAACAACCAGTTCTTTTCCTTTATATATATCTACGTCAAATCCATTTCCATAGGGTCCTCTTAACATAAAAGTATCGCCTACATAGCGTTCAAATACTTCATTTGTAACTTTACCAACTTTTCGGATTGTTAAGTCAATATAGTCTGCTCCAATACCACTTACAGAAATAGGTGCTTCCCCAAATTTTGGAATACTTACTTCAAAAAATTGCCCTGGTTTTACTTCTCTTTTACAAGACATGCGGAAAGTAAATTCTACGTCCGTGTGTTTTATAACGTCAAGGATTTTTGAACTAAAAGGAATATAATTATTCATTTGAAGTCACCTCTTTCATAGCATTTTCAAGTTTATTAATAGAGTTTGAAAAAGAAATATACTCTGGACAAATATCATCACATCTTCCACATCCAACACACATTTGTTCTCCGTGACGTTTTTTGTGATTCAGAACTTTATGAAGAACTTTGTAACGCATGCGTTGACCTTTTTTTACTCTATAGCTATGCCCTCCAGCCATATCCGTAAAACCATCTATCATACAAGATGCCCAAACTCGTCGACGTTCACCAACTTTTCCGTTCTCTGTATAAAATATGTCTTGCATAGTGAAACAAGTGCAAGTTGGACATACAAAGTTGCATCTTCCACAAGCAATACAACGAACATCGTACTCATCCCATATTTTACTGGTTGCAACGTCGTTTGAAAGATTGTCAGGGATATTAACTTGTATGTTATTTGAAGTAACAAACTTAGGAACAACATCTGATGAAGAAGCCCCTGCTTTTAATAATATATTGTTTAGCTTAGAATTTTTGCAAGTTATTAAATACTTATCCTCTTGCTTATCAATTGATAAATCATAGGCATCACTTTGGTTTGTTCCCATGCTTACACAGAAGCAATTTTCAAATGAATTTTCACACCCCATGACTACAAATTCTGCAGCATCTCTTAATTTTTTATAATAATAATCTTCTGGTCCATTGTTTAGATACATATCATCAAGACGTTTTAGGCCGTGTAAATCACAATTTCTTAAGAATATAAGAGCTTTCTTTTGTCTACAGGTAAAGTTTGGCTCTTTTATTTGGTCTTCTGTAAAATAAAAAATAGTCTGCGAAATTTGCAAAATAGTTTCCTTGAAAGAATACTGTGACTTCTCATCAAACACTATCTCATCAAACGAATTAATTTCAGAATATCTGATAGCATCTGTGTCTGAATATATACCCCCAAGTTCAAAACGCTTAGGGGCAAAAATATAGTATTCATCTTTTAAGCCTGATAAAAATTTATCTGCACTTATTTTATCCAATATAAATCCCATTTAAATTCTCCTTTAGTTGAGTATTATAAACTACTTAGGTTATTTTTCTTTTAAGTCCTTTAAGCTAGATGGAAACTTGCCTGTACCCACATATGCATATGGAATTCCTATAAATAGTATAGCTCCAAGCATATTTCCTAGACTTACAAATATTATATTATATAAATATCCACCAAATGTGATTGCTTCGTTTAAACTTTGAGAAAATAACCCTAAAGTAAGAAGCGTCATATTGGCAATACTGTGTTCAAAACCACATGTAATAAATGTAAATAAACACCAGAAAATCATAATTAATTTTCCTGATTCACTTTTCATTTTAAAACTACACCACACCGCAAGACAAACCAGCATATTACAAAGAATTGCTCTAAACATTAGGTCTGTAAAGGGTAATGTCATTTTTCCTGCTGTTGAGATTGCTATAAACTCACCTGTAGCCCCTGTATTTAATCCAGCTAAATCAAACATAACTGCAAGCAATATAGAGCCTACTAAGTTGCCCAGCCAACAAACACCCCACAAATAACCCACATCTTTTAATGTTACTGTATTTCTAAAAAGTCCTGCTACCATGATAAAATTATTACCTGTAAAAAGTTCTGAACCTGCCATTACTACTAGGCTTAACGCTACTCCAAAGCTTACACCCATCATGATTTTAGCTGATGCTGTGCCAGCCAATAAACCACCAATAGTAAAAATTAGCACTATCCCAAATCCTACTAAAGCTCCAGCCAACATAGACAAAACAAAGTATGATTTTATATCACTTTTTAAAAGCTTCACTTTGTTGCTGGCAACGTTAGCAACTACCCCTATTTCTTCTTTAAACATTTTTGCATTCCCCCCCATTATCAATTGCTTATAAAACAATTTTATAGTAGCATAAAATTTGAATGATATCAATGGGGATTATGCAAAATATCTGTTTTCAATCAAAATTTTTACGTGTGTGTGTTAAAATCACCAATGTTAAAATTATAATATACAATAAAAATAATCCTCGAATATATAGTGTATTTTAGACTATATTCCAAGGATATACATTAAATTTGTTTAATACTATGGAAGGCTAAAATTATATTAACTTTTGATATGCCTGATTTCTATTTTTACAGATTTTATACTCATCAGGAACCTATATAATTTTGTTCATAAAAATAGAGGCGAACCTGTGGGTTCACCTTAATAATTAATATAGTTTTTTTATTCTATCCATTGCTTCAATTACATTTTCTCTTGCTCCAAATGCTGAAATCCTAAAATAACCTTCACCAGCAGTACCAAAGCCAGCACCAGGAGTTCCAACTATGTTTGCTTCTGTCAGCATCTTATCAAAAAAGCTCCAAGAATCCATATTGTCAGGACATTTAAGCCAAATATAAGGAGAGTTATCTCCACCAACAAACCAAAATCCTAGTTCTTTAAAAGTCTTTCTTATTATTTTTGCATTTTCCAAATAATATTTTATATTTTCCTCAACTTCTTTTTTTCCTTGAGGAGTAAAGATTGCAGATGCACCTCTTTGTATGATATAAGGAACGCCATTAAATTTAGTAGTCTGTCTTCTTAACCATAATTTATTAAGTGAAGTGCCTTCTTGCACCAAATCATGAGGCACAACAGTATATCCACATCTTGTTCCAGTAAACCCTGCAGTCTTTGAGAAAGAGCAGAACTCAATAGCACAAGTTTTAGCGCCTTCAATTTCAAATATACTAGTTGGCAAATTTTTATCTCTTACAAAACACTCATATGCACTATCAAACAAAATAACAGCATTGTTTTTGTTAGCATAATCCACCCATACTTTTAATTGCTCTTTTGTATAAGTTGAACCTGTTGGATTGTTAGGTGAACACAAATAAATTAAATCCCCTCCATTACCATCTTCAGGCATTGGCAAGAAATTGTTTGCTTCGCTACCATTTAAAAAATTCACTTTTCTTCCCGCCATAATATTTGCATCTAAATATGCAGGGTATACGGGGTTTGGAATTAAACTTACATATTCTGAGCTAAATATGTCTAATATGTTTCCAATATCGCTTTTAGCTCCATCACTTACAAATATTTCATCTGCTTTTAGACTTACGTTTTTTTCTTTGTAATAGTCTTTAATTGCAATTCTTAGAAATTCATAGCCTTGTTCTGGCCCATACCCTTTAAAGGTGTGTGCTTCTCCCATTTCTAATACTGCTTCTTTTAGTGCAGTTATTACTGCCTTAGTAAGTGGCAACGTAACGTCTCCAATACCAAGTCTTATTATTTTTGTATTTGGGTTGGCTTTTTGAAATTCATTTACTTTTCTTGCTATTGTTGAAAAAAGATAACTGTCTTTTAAGTTCAGAAAATTTTTATTCATTATGTGTGTTCTCCTTATAGGTCAATTATTCCATCAAATACTTTTGTTGCACTTCCACTCATATATACAGTTTCATCTGTATAATTAATTGTTAAATCGCCACCTTTTAAGTGGATAATAATATCTTGATTTTTTGAAGCTTTATTGTTTAAAACCATAGCAACAGCAACAGCACAAGCACCTGTTCCACAAGCCAAGGTTTCACCACTACCTCTTTCCCACACTCGCATTTTAAATGTTCCATCATCTAAACATTCCACAAATTCAGTATTCACTTGATCGGGAAATATTTGATTGTATTCAAATCTAGGCCCTATTTCTTCTAAGTCCAGACTATCCACATTATCTACAAACACTATACAATGAGGATTACCCATTGATACACATGTTATATTGTATAGCTGTCCATCAATAGCTACTTCTTTATCCACTATACTACTACCCGTTAAATTAACAGGTATATCTGCTGGGGTTAGAATAGGTTTGCCCATATCAACTTTAACGCCAGTAACTTCACCATTTTCAACTGTAAGGTCTAGATATTTAATTCCACTCAGTGTATCAATAGAAATAGTGGGCTTGTCTATAATGTGATTGTCATACAAATATTTTCCAACACATCTAATAGCATTCCCACACATTTTACCTTCGCTACCATCCAAATTAAACATTCGCATTTTAGCATCGGCAACAGTTGATTTACATATTAGTACGATACCATCACCGCCTATACCAAAATGTCGATCTGATAGTTTAATAGCTATTTCACTTGGATTAGCCAATTCATTTTTCAAGCAATCAAAGTAAATATAATCATTTCCAATGCCATGCATTTTACAAAACTTTAATACCATTTTACACCACCTTTCTTTTTATATATTTTACTGCTTATCACTAAAGATGTCTAGTGTTCTTACTAAAGTAACCCTTGAAAACTAAATAATGTTATCCATCCAAATATAGTTACTACTGAAAAAATGGAATCCATTACTACGATTTGCCCAGCTAATTCGTCATTTGCACCCATACTTTGTGCCATTGTAAATGATGATACTGCTGTTGGGCTTGCTAACATAGCCATTAAAGAAGCAAGTTCCACTCCTCTAAATCCTAAAAGAATTGCTAATGATAAAAATATTCCAGGTATTACAACAAGTTTTCCAACTACTGCAATAGTCAAGAAACCTTTAAACTTATGTAGGTTATTAAATTTAAAACTTCCCCCAAGTACCATTAATGAGGCTGGTGTAGTAACATGTGCAATGTCTGCAATAGCATCTTCTAACATAACAGGGAACTTTACTCTTAAAAGTACAGCTATTAGCCCTAAAACTGAACCTATTATTAAAGGATTTTTACAAATCTTTTTTATAATTTCAAAAATAGGTTGTTTTTTGTCAGAAAAAATACTTAGTGATATAATAGCTAAAAAATTGAACATAGGAACTACAAAAGCTATTAAAATAGAAACAACACCTATATTTTCGCCTCCATAAAGAGAATGTACAATTGGAATTCCAAATAATATAAAGTTACTTCTAAACATCCCTTGAATTATTGCTCCTCGATCTCTATTATCTTTAGCGATAAGTGGTATTATTATTACCAATAAAAGAAAACTTGTTATTATACTGCCAACTGCAAACAATATAAGCTTCAACGAAAATAGACTGTAAAAGTCACTTTGGTATATATTATAGAATATAAGAAATGGAAAATAGACTTTAAAACATATACTGTTTAGTTGCCTTGTAAACGGCTCTTCCCATACTTTTTTTAAAGTTAATACATATCCTACAAACATCATAAAGGCTAATGGAAAAACGGCAGCAATTGCTAAATATAAACTATTCAAAATTTATTCCTCCTAAAATTTTATTAATAACAAAAAATAATAATTATAAATAATTAAATTATAACATATAAAAATGATTTGTACTAGTTAAATATATATACCATTTGTGCTAGTTAAACATTTTAGTACTTCAATATAAATGGCAATGTAATATTGTAGGCAACCATTAGAATTAATCGTGTATATA
>LJDB01000038.1 GCA_001983455.1 Candidatus Epulonipiscium fishelsonii | reverse complement strand
AACTATAAGGGAGAATATTAAAATGAAAAAAAATCTAATTCTTGGAGCATTATGTTTATCAACAATATCAACTACAGTTATGGCAACAACTTCTAGTATAACTTCTCAAAGCTATACCTCAGAAAGTCATTCTTCAAATCAACTTATTAATACTTTACCAGTTGCAGAAGAGATTAAAAATAACTATGGTTTTTCACCTAAATTTGTAGATAAGTTTTCAACTGGCTTTACTTTTGACGGTTACACTTTGAGTGATGATAGAATTTATAATGACACTATACAAATCAGCTTTAAAAGTCTTCACTTGGATTATGTAAAAGGCGATGATACTATTCATCTATCTATTGACCCTATTTCTAGTGAATTTGAAAGCCCTGATAATTCTAAGTTACTAGAAACTATTGATGATACAAATATATACTATTCAGAAACTCTATTTAAAGTTGTTCCTGAAGGATATGTTCTAACACCTGAAGAAGAAAAGCAACAACTTGCTGGTAAGTTAATGATTTCTTTTGGCGATAGTGATGGCACATTAGAAAAATATCAATATATGTCTTGGACCGAAGATGGTAATCTATATAGCTTATCTGGCTTTAACTGTGATTTGTCTGCTTCACAAATGCTTTCAATGGCTGAAGATATTATCAACTAATAATAAAAGAAGGGCGAACACCTTTCGCCCAATAATACATAAGTACAACTAAAACTATACTTATATAATAAAATTTAAACCAACTATAAGGGAGAATATTAAAATGAAAAAAAATCTAATTCTTGGAGCATTATGTTTATCAACAATATCAACTACTGTTATGGCAACAACTTCTAGTATAACTTCTCAAAGCTATACCTCAGAAAGTCATTCTTCAAATCAACTTATTAATAGTTTACCAGTTGTAGAAGAGATTGAAAACAACTATGGTTTTTCACCTAAATTTGTAGACAAGTTTTCAACTGGCTTTACTTTTGACGGTTACAATATCAGTGATGACTTAATGTATAATGACACTATATAATTCAGCTTTAACAGTCTTAACTTGAATTATATAAAAGGTGATGATACTCTTTATCTATCTATTGACCCTTTTTCTAGTAAATTTGAAAGCCCTGATAATTCTAAGTTGCTAGAAACTATTGATGATACAAATGTGTACTATTCAGAAACTCTATTTAAAGTTGTTCCTGAAGGATATGTTTTAACACCTGAAGAAGAAAAGCAACAACTTGCTGGTAAGTTAACAATTTCTTTTGGTGATAGTGATGGCACAGTAGAAACATATCAACATATGTCTTGGACCGAAGATGGCAACCTATATAGCTTATCTGGCTTTAACTGTGATTTGTCTGCTTCAGAAATGCTTTCAATGGCTGAAGATATTATCAATGAATAATTTAAAAAAAGTAAAAAGAGATGTTAAGTTATAGCTCAACATCTCTTTTTTTTAGTTTTCAAAAATAATTTTTTGATTATCATTCCAAAAGATTATTACTTTACCCTCTTTTAACCCTGTAACAGAAACTTTTGGTTCATCGTTAAGATTATTTCTAGCTTCACATTTTAAAGTTATGAAGTTATTTTCTAGGTATGGCAAGTTGCAAATGCCATGTTCCTCTAGTAAATTAATATGCCATAGTATTTGATTATTTTCACAGTCTATTTTTATACCTAAAACAAATTCAACAAGTATAGAAATGGGTGACAATCCGCTCCATCCAACAAAATTGGGTTTGGATGGATTTCCTCTTTCATCTTTTGTAGGACAATAATTCTCCCATAATGTTCCTGTCTTTTTATAAACATTATTAACACTCTCTAAATGAAGGCGGGCTATTTTAAAAGCCAAATCGTTGTAGCCATAAGTCTCAATACCTTTTAAAACCATATAATTTGTGGGAGCCCAAACACCACCTCGCCAATACTGACCTTCTTCGTTAAAATGAGGATTGCTTTTAGGCATGGTTGGAATGGGATTTTGAGTCATAAATTCAGTTTTGTCTTTTAACTTATTCACTAGTTGTTCAACTTGCTCTTCACTAGCTACTTCTGCAATAATAGCCCAATATGCACCTATGTTTTTGTTCTTATCTAAATCTCCATTTCGTAGAGCATCATAATAAAATCCTGTTTCATTGTCCCATAGGTTTTGGTTTATAAATTTAGTTAGTTGTTTACATTCTAATTCAATGTCAGATATATCTTCATCTATGTTTAAAATGTCTTTCATCTGTATAAGCATTTTTCCAGACAATACTTGCTGCATACACATATCGGCCCAAGTTCTATGGTCATGGAATGAATAGTCATATTCTTCCTTGCTAACTCTAAGTTGATTATCCATTCCACATGCCCATCCACAAGACCAATAACTACCATCTTTCCAGGTCCTATGCATTTTCAACCACCTATGATATGCCAATATCACAGGAAAAATATTTTTAAGTCTCTCTTTATTTTTAAATTGCTTATAATATATCATTTCAACCCAAGCAAATATATTACATCCTGTACTAACAGGATCAAATCTGTGATATCTTGGCTTTCCACTAGCTTTACTTATTTCACGCCCAATAAAGCCATCTTCTTCTTGAGTACAATAAAAGTTATTTAATGTGTTTTGAAAGCAAAAGATATGGTCTGCATATCTTCCAAACAAAGTCATAAATGCACTATCCCACAGGAATATGTATTCATTAAAAGCTGCATCAATGAAATTACTGACTGCTCCTGCTCCACATTTTTTTAAGTTTCCAAACGCTATTTCCCAAGCTTTATAATACAGTTCAATAATATCATCATGCCCATCCCAAAATGGTTTAGGCAGGTTCATCTTAATATCGTTAAATCTAGGTACTTCACTATCTTCTTTTAACATAGTTTTAAAAATATTTTCTAGTTTTGATGGAATAAATATATCCAACAAAGGTTCGTCATAAGTTCTTTCTATTATATGTGCTTTTGTTTTCATCATTACTTTATAGCTCCTTCAGTTATACCTGAAACTATATGTTTTTGCATAAACAAGTAAAAAACAATAACAGGCAAAATAGATAATACTAGTCCAGACATAGCAAGACCATACTCCGAAGTATATTTTCCAAAGAATGAATATGTATTAAGTGGTAATGTTCTGTCTTTATTTACTAGTACCAATGAAGGTAGTAAGTAGTCATTCCATAACCATAATACATTCAAAACAGTTAAGGTAGCAGTAATTGGTTTTAATTGTGGAAAAATTATCTTCCAAAATATTGCGAACTTACTAGCACCTTCAATTGAAGCAGATTCATCCAGTGATACAGATAATTTGTTTACAAACCCATGATAAATAAATGTACTTAAGCTTATTCCAAACCCAAGATAAAAATAAATTAGTATCCAACGATTGTTTAGCATTCCTAAATTTCCATAAATCGATACAAAAGGTATCATCAGTGTTTGAAAAGGGATTAACATTGTAGCTGTCATCACTAGGTAAATAATAGAATTAGCTTTTGTTTTAAATCTTGCAAGATAAAACGCCATCATTGCTCCAAAGATATTTAGCACTATAACTCCTATAACTGTAATTATTATAGAATTAGTTATAGAATTAATATAGTTCATCTCTTCAAAAGCTTCAATATAATTATCTAGAGACCATTCTGTGGGAAATGCTAGTGGATTTTTTAATATTTCCATCTTACCTTTAAAAGTATTCATCAATAGAAATAGAAATGGAAACAAAAACAAAAGTGCAACAACGTTAATAGCGATTATTTTTCCTATTTTAGCCAACATCTATTCTACCTCCATTTTCTTAGTAATGGCAACTTGAGAGATTGCTACCACTGCCACAATTATAAACAATATTACAGCTTTTGCTTGTGCGGGAGCATATTCCTGATATAAAAACGCATCATTGTAAATATTCATGGTTAAAAGTTCTGTGGATCTATATGGCCCACCGCCTGTAAGAGAAAGGTTAACATCATACATCATAAACGCACTTTTTAAAGTCATAAATAATGAAATAGTAAAAGACTGTATCATTAAAGGAATTCTAATTTTAAACAATATTTGTGTTGGAGTAGCTCCATCAACATTTGCAGCCTCAATAACATCTGTTGGAACAGATACAATTCCTGCTATATAAATTAACATCATATATCCAGCTTGTTGCCAAACGGTAACTATCACTATAGCCCAAAAAGCCTTAGTTGGATCGACTAACCATGACTCTGCAAATATAGCTATTCCTGTTGCTTTGCCAAAATAAACCAATACTCGGCTAAATATAAATTGCCATATAAACCCTAGTAAAACTCCACCTATTAAGTTTGGAACGAAAAATATTGAACGATATATATTTTTACCCTTAATATTTGAAGTAACTAATAATGCTAGTGAGAACCCAACTACATTTACTGTAATCATTGATACCACTACATACTTAATAGTGTTGAAAAAAGTACTTGTAAAATCTGGATCACTTAAAGCAGTCATATAATTTTCCAAACCAACAAACTTTGTTACTTCCAACCCATTCCAATCTGTTAGAGTTGTCAGCACTCCTAGTATAAAAGGAATTAGTATAACTGTTGTAAGAGCAAATAATGGTATGAACGCAAAAGTAAGAAATGCTATCATCTTGTCTTTTTTATTTTTCAAATCATACATATCAAATTGTCCTTTCTATAAATATAATGAACGTACTTATGTTTTTACCCTACAAAGTAGAGTACTACCTTTTTATATAGTAGAACTTAAGTACGCTATACATGATAATTTAATGTTTATTTTCCAGCCCAATATTCTTCAATTTCAGTTGCTACTTCTTCTCTAGTTATGATTCCATCCAAATATTTTTGCATTGTTGCACCCATTGCAGCTCCTGCATCCCCTGGATAATACATGTTAATCCACTCTAGTGTTTTTCCATTATTCATATATTCCAAAATAGATCGAGATAGGCTATCTTGTGGTGTTGCACTAACATTTTTATACGCTGGAATAAACTTCATTTTCTCTACATAGTACTCTTGGCCTACTTCAGATGTAAATAGCCAATTAATAAAATCAATTGCTCCTGCTTGTTGTTCTGGTGTTGCATTTTCATTATCAATAGAAAGATACATTGGTACTCCAACAGATATTTGAGAATTTCCATATTGAGATGGGTCATTACTAATTGGATAAGGCATAATACCAAGGTTTATTTCGGGGTCAACTTCTTGAAGCATAGGCAAAGTCCAGTTTCCTTGGAACCATACACCAACTTCATTCATTCCTAGAGCAATTGCTCCATCTTCATAAGTTGGAGATAATGGTGAATTTTTAGCACTGTTATATTCCATCAACATGTCAAAGGTATCCAGCCAACCATTAAATATATCGTTTTCAATAAGTTTTACCTCACCAGCCTTTAAGCTTTCTATTAAAGCAACAGCCTCCTCAGAATTTTCTGATTGTGGGGCAAAAAATTTATTCGTTAAATGTGCTCCTAAAGACCAATCCAGTGGAGAAATATGTACAGCACCTTTTCCAGCTTCTTCTAATTTAATAAATACCTCTTCCAGTTGCTCTATTGAATTTATTTGAGATGGCTCAAAACCTGGTATAATATCTTCAACAACTTTATTGTTAACTAGCAAACCAAAAGCTTCTACGGTAATTGGAAATCCTAAAACTTTTCCATTTTCAACTGTAACTAAGTCATATGAACCCTCTTGAGCCTGTTCTAGTAATGGTTGTGCACTTAAATCTAATAGTTTATCTTGAAATTCTTTTGCTTCTTGCCCCATCGCCATTATTGTTGGAGTATTTCCAGAAGCATATAAAGCTGTCATTCTTTCAAACGCATTTCCATCTAAAGGCATTATGACAAGCTCATAATTATCTTGGGAATCATTATAAATTTCTACCGCTTCTTCAAATTCTTTACCTATTTCACCTTTAATAGTCCCAAGCATAGTAACTTCTACAGCTCCTGCTTTATTAGTGTCACTTTCAGAGCTTCCACCACATCCACTCAATACTCCCATGCTTAAAATACTTACCATCACTATACCTAAAAATTTTTTTAGTTTCAACAAAAGTACCTCCTTAAAAAAACTAATTTTAGTTAAAGTATTATTTTTATTCTTATAACTATCTTTGAATTATATTTTTTTTTACTTTGGTTGTCAAGTTAATTGCAATATTTTTTTATACAAATTACTAGAGTCTTCTTTGTGAATTAAGCAATAATATATTTATAATTTTATCTATGCTATTCTTCTTTAAACATAAAAAAAAATCCAGACATATTATTGCGTCCAGATTTTTTTCATGTTAGCCCTTTAGACCACTAGCTACAGCAGACTCTATAAAATATTTTTGAGCCGCTACAAACAATATGATTACAGGTAGCAATGTCATAACAGCAGCAGCCATCATAAGAGGATAATTTGTTAAGCCTTCTCTCATTGAAGTAAAACCTGCCAGCCCTAGTGATAAAGTTTTCATATTATCATCATTAACTACAATTAGTGGATAAATATAGTCGTTCCATGAAGAGTTAAAGCTAAATATAAAAAATGATGCTAATACAGGTTTAATCTGTGGCAACATAACTTGAAAGAACGTTCTAAATATACCAGCTCCATCAACCTTGGCTGCTTCCATTAATTCGTTTGGAATGGATTCAAATCCTTGTTTAATTAGAAATATACTAAAAGCCCCACCAAAGGCTCCCAACATTTGAGGTATAATAAGTCCTTGATAAGAGTTAATCATTCCAAGTTCAGAGATAACTTGATAAGCAGGATACATAATTGTGTGAATTGGAACCATTAATGTCATAAGTAACAACATAAAAAGGAAGTTTCTCCCTGGAAATCTTAACTTTGCAAAGGCGTATCCTGCCATTGTAGCAGTCAAAAATAGTCCACATATCCTAGATATTGTAACAACAATGGTATTAAAGTAATATTGTGCAAAGTCCATAACAGCAAAAACTTCGGTATAATTTAAAAACTTAAACTCTTTTGGTATCCATTGTATAGGTACAGTAAACACTTCTTCCATACTTTTAAATGAAGTTACAACCATCCATAATAGCGGAAGAACAGTCAAGATTGCTCCAATTGTTAAGATTATGTATACTAGTATTTTAGTTATTTTATTATTCATCAATTCTATACACCCACCTTTTTTGTACTATAAACTGTAATATCGTTATAGATAACAATATTGCAAACAATATAACTGCCTGTGCACTAGCGTAACCAGGTTGAAATGCCTCAAACGCATTTTCGTAAATGGTCAAAACTATAGTGGAAGTTGCACCTTTTGGCCCCCCATTTGTAAGAATTTGAGCTTGTTCAAACACTTGAAAAGAATTGATAATAGTTGTTACAGATACAAAAAATATAGTGGGAGATAAAAGAGGCAATGTTATCCTAAAAAATTTGGTTATAGGTGAAGCCCCATCTACATCAGCAGCTTCATAAATAGATGTTGGAATAGTTTGGAGTCCTCCCAAAAATACTAGCATATTAAATCCAGAGCCTTTCCAGATACTCATTATAATAATAGCCATAAGAGCATATCGTTCATCAGTAAGCCAATTTACTGGCTCAATACCTACCAACCCTATAATTTGATTAACTAGCCCATCTGCTGTAAACAATCCTTTCCATACCATGGATACAGCTATCATGCTTGTAATTACTGGCAAGTAATAGAATAGTCTAAACCCTGTAATACCTGTCATTTTTTGATTCATAAATACAGCCATTAATAAAGATAAAGGTACTCCAAAAACAATTATCCCTAAAGTATACTGAGCGGTGTTACCCATAGCTTGAATAAAATGTTTATCATTAAATAATTTGACATAGTTGTCTAGTCCAATAAAAGTTTGGTCCATCAACTTGACATCATAAAAACTTAAATACATTCCTTTTATCAATGGATATACCATAAATAAAAACAATCCAATCATAGCTGGTGCAATAAAAATATAAGCTCCCAACCATTCTCTCCAATTTTTTCTAAATGATTTCACTAAATCATTCTCCTTTCTAACGGACAAATATCCATTATACTTATTTATCCTGCTTATAATTCCTTAAATAAAATTATAAACAGGATTTAATGTTATTCTCCTATTTGGTCAATAGCTTCCTGAGCCAAACTTGCTCCTTCTTTAGCTGTAATTTTTCCGTTAAATACATCTGTAAAGGCTAAGTCTAGTTCTTTCCAAACACTACTCCAGTTGTCAAACACTGGTAAAGTACTTGCTTCATACGCTACATGAGCACTATTGTTTATGCCTTCCATTCCACTTAAAAATGCTTCTGACTCTGCAACAGACTTTCTAACTGGAATGCCTAGTCCGCTACTTGCCATTTCTGCTTGTGCCCACTCATCAACATAAAATTTAATAAATTTCATAGCTTCTTCTGGATGTTCAGTGTTTTTAATAACAGATAAACATACTGAATCAACCCAAGTGTATGCATCATTTTCACGAGCAATTGGCATTGGCACAATATCCCAATCTAATCCTTCTACGGTATCAAGCTTTACAGCCATCCATCTTCCAATCATATACATTGCTGCATTTCCTTGTGCAAATCTATCACTAGCTCCCAATGTAGTTAAATCTTCCACATTTGGTGCAACGCCTTCTTTAAGCCACAAGTCCGCCATAAACTGTAGATCTTCAGCAAATTGGGTTGATGTTACATCAACATTTTTATTTTCATCCACCCAATCATCTCCAACAAAAGCCTTCCATCTGCTTGGTTCAGCTACTACTCCAAATTCAGCTGAGGATGCAGCTTGGATTTCCTTTGCTACTTGCAACATTGTGTTCATATTCCAGTTTCCTTCTGCCACATATTCAGCAGGAGTTTTTACACCTGCTTCTTCAAACAACGTTTTATTGTAGTAGAAAACATATGTTCCCCAGTCTTTTGCCATTCCATATATAGATCCATCTTCTCCAGAAAATGCCTCTATACCTGTTTCATAAAAATCTGACATATCTAAATCTGTTATGTACTCATCCATATTTAACAATACACCTTGTTCATGATATTCTTTAAACTCTGGAAATCCCAAATAAAATACATCTGGTGCGTTTCCACCAGCAATCCTAGTCTGTAACTTTGGTCCATAGTCAGCTGGTATTTCAAACGTAACATCTATATTTGGATTTTGGACTTCAAACTCCGCTATAATTCTATCGATTAAATCTTTTTCCTCAATTCCTCCCCAGCCCAAAAAGTCTATCTCAACAACTTCATTACCACTACTTGAAGCAACATCTTCATCACTTGAGCACCCTACAAATATGCTACCAATACTCAATAATATTAATCCTATCTTTAAAGATTTGTTCATAAATTCCTCCAATTTTTTATAATTTCAAATTTCATGCTACGAATAAAAATACTTTAAATATCGTTTATAGTTAAAAACGAATAACGTATTAACACTTAAACTTTTTTTAATTATACCACTAGTAAAATGTTGTATCAATCTGTAAAGTTATACAAAAGTTGTTGTAAAGTGTTGTGCGAGTTATTTTATTAATAACAAGAAAACAGTTATATTTTTATTATTTTAAGACGATAATATAAGTGTAGTATTTAATTTTATATAAAGGAGTATATAAACATGAAAATATCACAAAACTATCAGGTTCCACCTACAACATTCAACAGAGCAACTCCCACCCCACCTAAAGAAGAATCTATAAAAATGCCCACTGACACTTATGAAAAAGGTTCTACTGAAACTACTAGTGGTACTTATGCTAATCCTACAACCATCCCCACCACTTCACAAACAATGCCTTCACAAACTGCAGATACTGTTACAGACGAAGCTCCAGAGGAAGAATCCACAGATTTAGATAAAGTAAAGATAGCCATCTATGTAAGTAAAGCTAAAAGCGATCTTCAAGAAAGTCAAATAAAAATGTTGAGAGACATGGCTTCAGGAAATACAACAAATCAAGCCAATCAAGCTAATCAATCCAATTCTAAAACTTCCTCATCAATTGTGAGTTCGGAATTGCCACCAACTGCAACAACACCTGAAGGTGCAGCAGCTGCAATTGCACCTGGTGGAGCTTATTCAGTAGAGGCAGTTTCTGGCAGGATTATGAATATGGCAAAATCATTTGTTGGAGAAAATGCAAACCCTGAAGCAATTGAAAGTATGAGAGAAGCAGTTATAAAAGGATTTGAAGAAGCAGGATTGGACATTGAAACAGGGGAAGGTTTGCCACAGATATGTCTAGATACATTTAATGAAACCATGAGACAATTTGATGAGTGGAAAGCATCCACTAGTGCAAAAGTTGCCACTAGTTAGAATAGTAAAAAGGTCCTTGTAATTGCCTAATACATAAGGGTTTTAAGGACCTATTTTGTCTTGCTAATCTGATTATTTATTTATAACTTACCTAGTCCTTTTTTTTACCCTTACATTACAAGTACTATCAGATTCAATTGACTCAATAGTTTTTGTAATAGTATCTAACATCAAAACTAAAAAATCATTCTTTTTAATTAAATCTGCATTTATGTGATTCTGTGGATCATCTTTAAAACAATCTATAGATAAGTGTATATTTTTAGTTACACTATCTATAATATTGTCAATACAATCTATCCTAAATTTAAAAATTGGTGTAATATTATTGCTATTACGAAGAGCCTTTTTCCATTCTGTATTCATTCCAGTTAATAGCTCGTCAATAAGAGTTGTTACTTTGTTTCTTACTAAAGTATTGATTTTATCTAGTATATAATATTTTTCGTCTTCCTTTGTAAATGAATTACCATCAGCAATCACTGGAATAACATATTTTAAAATGTGTTCCGAAAAATCAGCAACTACACGTCAATCTAATTTGATTTTTCTTGCAAAACCTGTAAAAATGTAATAAGATTAGATAAATCAAACAAATTTTGCTTAGTAATTTTTCTTAAAAGATTTAAGTTTTTCTGCAAATTTGCATCCCACACTCTTGTTTTATCCTCTCCATAATGTACATCTAATAACCAATGCATTGCTTCTACTGCCCATTCATTCCTTGCATAACTTAATAATTCTTTTGTGCTTAATTTTTTACTTGAAATATAATAATGCCATTCACTAGTTATTTTTCCATTCTTTGTACATTCTTTGTGAATTGCTCCTATCATTGATATATTTTGCCATTTGTCTTTATTATATATATCTTCAATTTCATAGCAAACATATGCTGTACGTTTTTCAATACGCCCACTATTTTTTTCTAATTTACTTTCTTTATAAGTATTTTCATTTTTTATATGATTATCAATACTCTCTTTTAATTTTGGTTCATTTTTTTTTACTACTAATAGATAATCGGCTTTTGCTTTTATCACAGCTTTTGCTGACTCTTTCTTACAATGTAATGCATCTGCTACTATCATACAACCTTCTATATCTAACATTTCTATAAGTTCTCTAAATGCTGTTATCTCTCCTGTTTTAGTAATACATTCTTTGCTTCCTATTACCATTTTTAATTCTGATACATATGCACTTGCAATGTGTAAGGCACTTTTTCTATCTGTTTCTTTAAATTTACTAGTTGAGCGAATACTTTTTCCATCAATAGCAATTGTTTTGCCACCTAGTTTATTATACAAGGCTTCTTTCATCCATCCAATGAAAATGTCGTTTAAATACTTTATTGTCAATTGTTCTTATATATTATAAAATTGAGCTCTACATGGTACTTTTTCTATTCCAAACTCTTCTTTTAACATTTGTCTTGTTGGTTTAGCTAAACTCCACTCTGAAATATAATTTATATCTTTTAAACTACATAATAATCCACAAACAGTAATAATCAATATGTCTTTTACTTTATAAAAATATCCTTCATGCTTTGTATTTGTTTCTATTTCTTCCATTGCTTCTATTAATTTATTTATCATTTGCATATATTTACCACTCTTTTTTTTAAGTAGTATAGCATGAAAAAATTAATATTTCAAATTAGATTGCCCTGACTGGAGCCATTACTCGTAAGTTTTATAATAAGAATAATAATCTTACAAAAATAGTTAGACCAAATCAGTATGACAAAACAACAGATGACGGAAATGGATATCAATACACTTATGATACAAATAGCAGAGTAATAACTATTATTACACCAAATGGAAAAATAGTACAATCAAACACTTATGGAATTCATGGGGAACTTTTATCCCAAAGAGATGCAGAGCATCATGGGGTAAACTTTAAATATGATGTTGCAGGAAACAGAGCACAAATATCAACAACAGGAATTGCAACTCAAAGTTTTAAATATGACCCTTGGGGAAATATTATAGGAGTATGTGATAGAGAAAACAATCAAACAACATACACCATAGACGATTGGGGAAGAATTACAACTATTCATAAAGCTGATGGTACAGAGGAGCATTATAGATATAATCTTGCAGGAAATATTACTCATTCAACAGATGGAGAAGGCTACACTACAGAATATACCTATACCCAATTTGGACAGATGGCAAGTATAATTGACCCAACAGGAGAGGTTGAAACTTATACCTATGATTATGCTAATAACCTAAAAACCAAAACAGACAGAAATGGCAACACTACTGAATATGCTTTTAATATTTATGGCAACCTAAAGTATAGAAAAGCAAGTGAACAATTATACGAAAGTTACACATATGACCATATGGGGTTACTTCTTACAGCATCAACAAAAGAAGCCATATATAACTATAAACATGACCCACTAGGTAGAATTACAGAAAAGAAAGCAAGTGGAAGGAGCCTTGCGTCATACCAATATGACCAAAACGGAAACAGAACACATCAAACAGCTGTTACTGGGAATACTACAAAGTATACTTATAACGATGTAGACTTCCTAGAAAAAGTATACTATAATGATATAGAGATTGCAGAGTACCAATACTTTGATAATGGGCTAACCAAGTCAAAGACTCAAGGCATAATGTCACATAAATATAGTTATGATAATGACCAAAACTTAAAACAATTAAAAGTATTAAACGGAAATCAAACTTTAGCTAATAACATTTACCAGTATGATAGAAACGGAAATAGGACTAGAAAAGATACCCTAAATGGTACAACAACTTATAGTTATTCTCCAACTCATCAACTAGAAAAAGTAATGTATCCCACTTATACTGAAGAATTGTTTTATGATAAACGTGGAAACCGCACTAAACGAATAAAAAACGGCATAGAGGAAACATACCAATATGACCCACGTAACAAGACTTACAAGCTTAACAACAACTCATATAGGCACAAGAAATGGAGATGTTGATACAGCATCACTTAAAAGAGGAAGTGGCACGAATGTATCTGAAACAACTAATTTCACTTATGATAATAAAGGTAATTTACTAAAAGATAATAAAGCAACTTATTATTACAATGAATTTAACCAGACAACAAAAGTTGAAACATTTGATGGAAATGTTCAGATAAACCGTTATGATGCTGAACACCTTCGTTATGAGATGGAAGAAAACCATAAGTTAATACAATTTATCTTTAACACCAATAGGGAAAGCAGAAGAAAAAGAAACAACTTGGACTACCTATATAAGAACTTCTGAACTAATCGAAAGTAGTAATGACTATGCCAAAACTTTCTATCACTATGTAAGCGATGAAATGGGCTCCATAACCCATATATGTCAAGATGAAACTATACTTAATAAGTATGAGTATGACGCTTGGGGAGAAGTTGTAAACCAAACAGAAACTATACAAAACAGGTTTAAATTTAATGGTCAACAACTAGACCCTATCACTCAACAATACTACCTACGTGCAAAGTATTATAACCCTGTAATTGCAAGATTTACCCAAGAGGATACCTATAGGGGGGATGGTTTAAACCTTTACGCCTATTGTGTCAATAACCCTGTAATGTACGTCGACCCTAGTGGTTATGTAATGGAAAACCACCAAGATGATAAAGATGTAAACGAAAAAGAATTATATCTGAATCCTAAGAAAGCGTATAAAGAAGAGCTTATTAGATCACAAGAAAACTTTTTATCACCTGATGAGGCAAGAATTCAAGCTAAATTAGCTTCTAAAAAAGCTATAGAAAATCGAATTAAAAATATTGAAAAAAATATTGATATGAAAAATTCTGATAAAATTATAGGTCCTAATGGAAAAGAAATAACATTAAAAGAAGACTTTTTAAACTATGGTGGTAAATATTCTAGAAAAAAACTCAGACAACAAGAATTATATAAAGAAAAATTAAATTCTAAATATAGAATTGATGATACAATTTTTGATAAGAAATGGAAAGGAGCAAAAAAAGCTGAAGTATTAAATATATTTAGAACAGCTGCCTATAAAGGTATAAGAAAACCTAAAGAAACAGGAATTGTGCCAATTGGAAAAGACTTTAAGGTAGATAAAAAATATACTCATAAAATAAAGGTGAAATCAGATGAACTTGGAGATTATAGAGTACTCGGATATAAAAAATCAGATGGAACTTGGATATTTGATATATTGGTTAATCATGACAAAGTATTAGAAATAGGTAAGGGGAATTTACAATAACCTTTTAATTTATCAATGCATATTTTAATAATGAATAAAGGAGGCTCTATGAATAATAACTTATTTTTATTGACAAATGAAATAGGTGCATATATCCAAAATAAAGATTTAATTAAAATTACAGAAACAAACTGTTATAAATATTTAAAAGAAAAATTAAACAAATTACCAAATGAATTTCATAAACTACCTAATATAGATTTTATAGAATTAAATTTAATTATTGTATATATTCAAATAAAAGATAAATTTTCATATCCTTATATCTCAATTCAATTCGAGATTGGAAATAATTTACTTTATTATGAAGCTAGGTATAATTTGCAAGAAAATCTAATATCACAAAAAATAATTTTACCCGAAGATTTTATAAAAATGCATTGAAATTTAAATATTTAAAGGAATGAAATATATGATTATTGAATTAAATTCGATAATAAAAGAAATAAATGTATGTATTAAAAATGAAAATATAATTAATATAGCCAAAGATGATTGTATTAATTATTTGAATGACTATATGAAAGAAGCACCAAATGAATTTAAAAAGAAATTTCCGACAATAACTAATACTAATTTAGTTAAAATAAATTTATACTCCATTCTTATAAAATCGAATAAAATATATAAGAAACCTTTTATCTCAATTATATTTGAAATTGAAAATAATATAGCTTATTATGAAAGTAGATATTCTCTTGATTATGAATTTTTAGATGATTATATAATTGAACCTACAAATTTTAAAAGTAGAATTGAAAATTGTATTTATAGCAAATAATAATATGTTTATTTATGTTATGAAATTCATTTGGAATACCAAATTTTAAGGAGGAATAATTATAAATAAAAAAAACAATATTTTGATATATTAAATGAATTTGCTAAGGTTATGCCTGAAAATAATGATGTTGGCACATTAAATAAACTTTTAAATAATATAAGTTGTTGAATAATTCATTAAACCTATAAGCTTCATACAATAAATTTTAAAAATTAAATCTTGTAGGGGCGGTCACTGGCCAATGTCATTAACTTAACGATTTTTTATAAGTTATTACCATTAAATTGAAAATTAAATAAACCAAAAAATAAACTAATTTATAAATTTTTGCACACTTAATAAGCCAACATAAAATTGACTTTAAAATTAGTTTATTTGACTTTTTTCTGCTTTTATGCTATTCTATACACAAAGTAAACTTTTGGTTTACTTTGGATCTTGTCGTCCTTCCCGTATGGGTAGGATACTTTTGGATATTAATTCTGTTACATTTTCCTTTTTCATTTTTGTATTTCTAAAATATTTTTTGCATACATGTATTGCATGTGTAAAATTAACTTGATATTTATATATTCTCTCTTTTTTACTTTTCTTAAGTATTATATTTAGTGTTATCATTTCACAATAATTATACATTACCATTCTTGCTCCTATCTCTTGTCTTATATATTTAATTTTCTTTCCATGAAAATTTTTAAGTCCTATTGTATGTTTTAATTCTCTAAATGATGTTTCAATTCCCCATCTTTTATTGTATAGGTTTTTTATTTCTTCTAGTGGAAATTCATTTTTATCTAAATTTGTTATTATTGTTTTATATGTTTTTTCTGTTATTTTAAAACTTACTATACGAAAATCCATTAAATAATATGATTCTTTATCTAAGTAATCAAATCTAACATTTTTATGAACATATTTATAAATTTCAGGGTTTTCTTTTACTTTTTTTGTTTGTATTTTTGTAAATAATCTTTTTATTTTTACATCAAATGTTCCATCTGGCAAATTAAAATTTTTTGCAATTCCTGTACTTGTTTTATCTTTTATTCTAATTACATATTTATATCCTTTATTCGCTATATTCATCATTGCATTATAACTTTCATACCCTCTATCTGCAATAATGATTGCAGGTTCCTCGATTTTTAATCTATTTACTATTTTTATCAATGCTTCATGTTCATTTTTATTTTTATTAGTTTGAATATAGCTATCAATATATAATTTATTACACATCATATAAAGCATTAAGATGCATTAAATTATAGCCTTTGTTATTAGGATTTGATTGCATATAAGTTTCTTCATCCTTAGGATTATGTGCAATATTTAAAACTGAACCATCTATTGCTAAAAGTCTATATCCTTTATAAGTTTTAAAGTGTAAATAGCTTTTATTAAATTCATTTAATAAGTAAGCAAAAGCTTCTGGTAAAATTTTATTCCTTTGTTGAATAAAAGCTGCAGTACTTGGTAATGTTGAATCATCTAATCCTTCATAATCAAGTAATTCTTTAAAAATAGTATTTCCATTCATTCCTACTAACAATTTAATCATTGTTTTAAAATTTAACTTACGATTTCTAGTAAAATCTTTTTCAGGATTTTCTACAAATAAATATTGACACTTACTCATTTCTTCAATAATATTTTCTAAATTTAGTTTAATAATTTTTGGATTAAATTTTATATTTTTTTGCTCCTTTTAATTAAATAATTATTATTTATTATAAAATAAAAATATTATGATGAAGTCATGCGTTATGGGTGGCCGATGACCCAATGGGCTCCCGCGGGCGGCCAGTGACCGCCCCTATATAGTCTTTATTATATTAAATATTATCATCTTTTTTGTATACTTTTTTATTTATTCAACAACCTATAATAAAATAAGTGAAAGATCAATATTAAATTTATTAACATTATATAAATATTATGGAAATAATTCTTATATAATGAACGGATATGCAAATTTTATAAAATTAGAATATCTTGAATGGATTAATAATTCTTTTACTTTAGCTTATGTGCCTACAAAATTATATTGCAATGCAGCTACAGTAATTTCTACAGAGATAGCAAAAGATGATATTCATTTTAAAACAAAATATACAAATAGAAAATGTTTAAATACAAAAATAGGTTTTAAAAGTACAGAATTGGACATGTATCCTTGTTATAAGTCAAACTTTGATTTTGGATTAAACAATAATTCTATAGAGGCATTTTTACTTTTCTCTGTAGCTTATGGAATAATAAATAATATGGCTTTGAAAATTAAATCAATATATCGTATATTTATAATATAGATTTAAAAAAAAAATTTTTTAGAGGAATATGATTTTAAAAATTTTTTTAATGACAAAACAATAAAATTTTCTAGTATTAATGTATTGATTTATAAAGAAATTTTATTTGTCTATACTGGAGAAAGCTTATTTTTTGGTGTAAAAAATACTTTAGAATTAGAACAGATAATGAATAAATTAAAAAATATATTTAATGTTAAATGTTTATTAGAATTAGAAAGAAAATACAAATGAAATATTTTGATATTTTAAATGAATTAGGAAAAATTGAAAAAGGTAACAATGATATTTCTTTGTTACAAGAAATAGAAAATTTAAATACTATAAACATGCAAAAATCATGGAAAAATATTTCCAAACATAAATTACCTATAAATTAATACAAAAATAAAGAACATTTATGCTTTCTTTGGGAAAAATAAGTTTACACAACTAAACCAATTCCAAAGGAGCGATATAAATATTCAATAAATTAATAGTAAACGATTCTTTCAAATTATTCAAGTGGTTTAAGCAATTAAATTTAGATTTTCTTTGTACTAAACCTCAACTAAATCATATATCAGCTTTTATGTTATCCATGTCCCAAAAAGGATTTAATGGTAAGATTAGTGACGTAAATGAACTATATGTAGAAAGACATCTTACATCTATATCTAGATTTCTAAATAATAGCAATTGGGACGAAAAGCTTATATTAGAGGAAATTAAAAGATATAGCATTAATGCAATCTGGGAATATTCAAGAAAAACAAGTAAGCCTATTTACATTATTATTGATGATACTGTTAATGAGAAATCTAAGCCCTCGTCAAAGGCTAAAAATACAATTAATGGTTGTTCTTAGCACTTTTCACATTTACAAAGTAAAACAGTGTATGGACATCAATATGTAACTATTATGCTTGGGTGTGGTGATATGGCTATCTCCTATGATATAGTACTTTATCAAAAAGAAGATTGTAGCAAAATAGATATTGCAATAAAAATATTAAAAGAATTTCCAAAACCAATAAATGAAGGGTATGTTTTAGCAGATAGTTTGTATAGCAGTGAATCAATAATCCAAACAACTATAGATATTGGATTTGAATATATTGGAGCATTAAAAACTAATCGCAAGATATATCCTGTAGGATATTTACAAGATGGAATAAAAATTAGTGACTATACTAAACTCATAGAAAAACAAGAGTTAGACCTTGTGACAGTCGATTGTAAACGTTATTATGTATACACATATGTAGGTAAAATTACAGGAATAGAAAAAGTAAAAATTGTTATTAGTTAGCCTATAGAGGCTTTATTTAACTCCAATGCAGTAAAATGTTTTATAAGCACTGATATAGACTTATCAGCAGAACAAATCTTAATGCACTATAGTGCAAGATGGGATATAGAAACGTTTTTTAGGGAAACTAAAAGACGTTTAGGCTTTGATAATCATCAAATATACAGTATAAAAGGAATTAAAAGATATATATATTTACTAATGTTAACATATTTATATTGTATATTTGAAACAACAGGCGATTATATAGGGTTTAGCCAAGGATTACAACTTATTAGGACAGATTAAGGATATTTGAAATATCTTGGATTTACCAACAAGCTCAAGAGGGGATACCCCTAAATACTGTGTTAAAAACCTTTAAAATAGCTTAGGAATCCTCTGTATTTTTTATAGGGATATTTACCTACTAGTAATTTGGAAATTATATTCCAGTAAAAACGCATGTTTATAGTATTTCCTTTAAATTTATTTAGGCTTAACTTCTTTTAAAATTTTTGAATAAAGCTCTAAACAATTTCCACACATGGGTTCTGGCTTTTTATTTGATGTTTTTATTGTATACACTAGTAAATTATCTTTGTCATACAGTTCCATTTCTAAAAGATCTTTTACAATATTAAACTCTTCATAAGGATCATAACCTTCAAAAATATTGTGCAATTTTTTATTTGTTCAATACTCTATTATTGTAAAGTAGTGTTTAAATATATAAGAAAACTTAATTTGTCCTATTCATTAACCATTTTTTAGCTTTACCAGCTACTATTAAATAATCATGATGATTACAGCAAATCAAATATGATAAAGATCTATCTGTAACATAAAATTCAAAACCAGAAGTTTCACTTAAAATATTTATTAAATCATATGAAGAATAAAATAAAAATGCTATTTTTTCATCTGATTCATTAAAAAAAATTATATTTTCTTTATCTCCAATAAATTCACTTATCCATTTCCAAGCTATTCCATTTTGAATAGCAAAATAATTTTTAATATTTTGCCATTTAAACATATCTTTTGCATTAGTAGTTATATATTTTTCGTCTATACCTTTTTTAAGTTCTTTAGTTTGCTTTTCGCAAAGTTCAGTAAAGTTAATACCTAATATATTTTTAGTTATAATTAGCTCTTTATATATATATATATCCCATTTCATTATTTCCTTTCATATTTATTATCGATGTACTGGCGGCACATATCGAAGAATAATATGACCTCTAATAGCTCCCCCTTACCTCTTTTACCACCTGTTTGATATCCAATATGTGGAATATCTGGTCCTTTTTTTTTATGTGCTGCATCTATATTTACTTCAGCTCCACTTTTATGTCGCCACTCTACTGGAAATGATTTTCCATAAACATCTCTTCTCCACTTAGTTACATAAAACTCTTTTCTTTTTTCACCTGTTCTTATAAAAGCTTCATCAATTGCATCCTTATAATTATTACTAGTTTTTCTATAATTAATATCATTGTTTTCCTTAAATTTGTATCCTGTAACACTCCCAAGTTCAAAATTTAAAAAATCTATATTATATGCATAATTGTTTTCTTTTTCTTTATGCCCAGCTTCCTTTTTTTTATATTCACTAGGGTCGACGTAGGTTACAGGGTTATTGGCACAGTAGGCATAAAGGTTAAGTCCATCTCCCCTATAGGTGTCTTCTTGGGTAAACCTTGCAATTACAGACTTATAATACCTTGCACGTAAGTAATATTGCTGAGTTATAGGGTCTAGTTGTTGACCATTAAATTTAAACCTATTTTGTATAGTTTCAGTTTGATTTACAACTTCTCCCCATGCATCATATTGATAGCTGTTGAGTATATTTTCATCTTGAGTTATATGGGTTATACTTCCCATTTCATCGCTTGCATAGTGATAGAATGTTTTAGCATAATCTGCACTACTTGCAATTAATTCAGATGTTCTTATATAGGTAGTCCATGTTGTTTCTTTTTCTGCAATAACTTCTCTATTAGTGTTAAAGATAAATTGTATTAACTTTGAGTTTTCTTCTATTTCATAACGAAGGTGTTCAGAATCATAACGGTTTATTTGTATATTGCCATCAAATGTTTCAACTTTTGTTGTCTGGTTAAATTCGTTATAATGATAAGTTGCCTTATTATCTTTAATAAGATTGCCTGCATTATCATACATAAATGTTATAGTTCCAGACCCAGACCCCACCGACACATTCATGGTACTTCCCCTAGAAAGGGAGGCACTATTTAATGATACATTTGTACCAATGACGCCCCTACATAAGATGTTGTTAGACTAGTAAGCCTATTACGTGGGTCATATTGGTATGCAGGGCAATCTAATTTGAAATATTAATTTTTTCATGCTATACTACTTAAAAAAAGAGTGTGGGATGAAAATTTGCAGAAAAACTTAAATCTTTTAAGAAAAATTACTCTTAATCTATGGCGTTTCTTAAAACTAAAATTTGCATAAAAATAAAAAAATGGTATAATTAAAGCAAATAAAAATGTAGGGGGAGTTAGTTATGACAATTAAAAGATATGAATTAACGGATGAACAGTGGGAACAGATTAAACCACTAATAAAAACGAATAAAATGGGTCGCCCCCCTAAAGACCATAGAATTATGTTAAATGCTATTTTATGGATAGGACGAAGTGGTGCAGGATGGGAAGATTTACCTGAAAGATATGGCTCTTGGAAGTCCGTATATAGCAGGTTTTGTAAATGGCGTGATGATGGTACATTTGAAGAGATATTTAATTTATTAGGAGAAGAATCAGACTTGGAAAATTTATCAATAGATTCAACAATAGTCAAAGCACATCAACATAGTGCTGGGGCAAAAAAAGGGCTCTAAATATAGATCAACATATAGGAGCTTCTCGTGGTGGAAAAAGTACAAAAATTCATGCAATAGTAGATGGATTAGGAAATCCAATAAAATTATGTTTATCTAAAGGAAATAAAAATGATAATACTATAGCAATAGAATTATTAAAAGGTATAGATATATCTAATAGTACAATCTTAGGAGATAAAGCATATGGAACAAAGAAAATATTAGAGTTTATAAAAGAAAATGAGGGAATAGTATGTATACCTCCTAAAAGTAATGCAAAAAATCCTTGGGAAATAGATAAACATGTATATAAAGAACGTCATTTAGTAGAATGCTTTTTTCAAAAAATAAAGCAATTTAGAAGAGTAGCAACGAGATATGATAAACTAGGCAAATCATTTTTAGCATTTGTACATCTTGCTTCTATATTTGTTTTGGTTAAATAATACAATACTAGAGACTTTTAAGAAAGCCCCTAGAAAAAAATTTAATATGCAAGAGAGCCATATGTGTTCTCTTGTTATAATTCGTGATAATAGGAATAACGTAATCAAATCTGTTATTCCTAACTAATAATGTTATCGTTTTTAATAACATTGACATCCCTATTCTAATAAAAAAAGGAGTATTTGTATGGAGCAATTAAAGAATTTCAAAGATTTTATTAAGAAAATAGAAAATTTACGTCAAGCAAGTCTTATATTAAAATGGGATATGGAAACCTGTATGCCTAAAAATGGTGCAGAAGCCAATATTGCAGCTATCACTTATTTATCTAATGAAGCTTTTAAACTAAGTATATCAGATGAAATGAAAAATTACCTAGACGAACTTTCAAAAGAACAAAACTTCTCTAAAATGGATAATATATTTAAGACTATGATAATAAAAGAAAAAAAGGAATTTGATAAAACCAAAAATGTTCCTTTGGAATTAGCAACTCATATGACAGAAGTATGTCAAAGGTCACAAAATACTTGGTTTAGTGCAAAGCCTGAAAATAACTTTAATAAAATGATACCGTATTTTCGAGAAATTGTTATGCTTGCAAAAGAAATCTCTCGTTATAAAGATCCGAACAAATCCGCTTATGATGTTTTAATTGATAAGTTTGAACAAGATATGGATACTCAGAGTGTAGAGAAACTATTTTCGGAACTTAAAGATGGCATAGTGCCTCTTATTGAAGCAATATCTGAGAAAAAACAATTTGATGATAGCAAATTTAAAGGTACGTTTGAAAAATATAGGCAAAAAGAATTATCTTATTATTTTATGGATGTAGTAGGATATGATTTAAATTCGGGAGTCTTAGGAGAAGCCCAGCATCCATTTGCAATGGGCAATTCGCCATTTGATGTAAGGATTACGACTAATTATCATTTGGATGATGTACGCCCCGCATTATTTAGCATACTACATGAATGTGGCCACGCAATTTATGAACAAAACCTTAGTACAAATTTAGTTGGTACTTTCTTAAATAGAGGAACAACCATGGGGATGCATGAAAGCCAATCAAGATTTTATGAAAATATTATAGGTCGTAATAAGAACTTCTGGGTAAATCATTATGATAAATTAGGACAAATATTACCATATTTTAAAAGTATTCCAAGAGATGAATTTTATAGAGGAGTAAATAAGGTTGAGCCTTCTCTTGTACGTATACAGGCGGATGAGCTTACTTATAATCTGCACATTATAATACGATTTGAACTAGAGAAAGCTTTATTTGACGGAACATTATCGGTAAAAGATTTACCAACAGCTTGGCATGATAAAATGAAAAGTTATTTGGGGGTTGAACCAACTTCTCATCAATGTGGTGTATTGCAGGATGTACACTGGCCTTCAGGACTTTTTGGCTATTTTCCATCATATGCACTAGGTAATATTTATAGTGGTCAATTCCTTATGCAAATAGAAAAAGAGCTTGGAAATTTTGACGAACTACTAATAAATCAAAAAATCCCTAAAATTACAAGCTGGCTAACAAAAAATATTCATCAGTATGGAAAAATGAAAACTCCAAAAGAAATAATTAGAGACACGTGTAATTCTGAAATTGATGTAAAGCCTATAATCAAATATTATACAAACAAATTTACGGAATTATACGACTTATAAGCTATAGGTGAGTCAAACTTGTTTATTCTGCAGGAGCCCTTTGTAAGAGTACATTATACTATCAAAGGGCTTCTGTATATTTATATAAAGCTCTATCATATTATACCTTAACTTCTTCTAATACTGTTATTTCTTCAAACTCTGGATTTTCCTCTAGTTCTATGGTAGGTTCATCATCTTTTTTTAAGCTAAAGAAATTAACTCTATAATCGAATACAAGTTCATTATCTTTTAAAATTTGTATTTTAAATATATCTCCATCTTCATATACAACATCATCTGGCCTAAATATTAGTGCTCCAGGTTGACCATAAGACACTTTACTTATATTAAAAAATCCATCTGAGTTATTATCATTAGAGTGAAACTCCCAAGTTTGCTCTCCATCATTTTTGGATAACTTCACTGACATATCATCTGTAAAGTTTCTGGGATTAGAAAATGACCAAGCTTGCAAGTTGGAAAAATGTTCGATTGGCATATTTTCTGCGGGCCAAATAGTTGATTTTGCATTTTCCGAAAACTTACTATTATCAATTGAATATAGAGCAAAAATTTGATCTGAATATCCAAATCCTGTTTCACCCATTGAAGGATTTAACAACCAACGACGATGTCCAACTTCACATATATTATTTGAGTTACTATCATGCATAAATGCCCAAAGACTTCTCACTATTGTACCATTTTTAGCTAGGTTTGATGCCTTTGCTGCTTTAACCCCTAGGTCGTATAATCCTTTTGATATATTCTGAGATTTTGATGGAAACCGTGATAGAGTTCCATTATTAGCATTTATAAATGTTACTATTTGAGCAAGTTCTGTAAATTCTTGATTTAATTGCACTGGCTCAAGCCCTGCTATAAATCTAATATAGTTAAATACCTCAAGACCATTTTGTAAAGAAGTGTCATTTACTTGACCTATAATGGATGATGAATTTTCCTCGTATACTACTTGAGTATCTAGTAATTTTATTCTTTCATACACTTGCTTTATTTCATTTTTTGAAGGCATATCGTAAAGTTCATAGTCCAATTTATTTATGAAAAAAGTTTTTTTGATTTCTCCTTGATATTTATTTAGTCCCCTAATTATCAAAGTAGCAGTACCTCTTTCTATATTGTCTTTATATTCAACTACATAATCCGTGCCTTCTTCAAGGATTTCATTATCAATAATAACGCTTATTGCAGGCTTAACTTCTTTTCCTATACCATCATAACTATCTTGTAAATCATATACTTCAGCAGCTTCTATACAGATTGCTCCCAAGACAGAAAATTTCATATCATTCTTGTTAGCATATTTTTCAGCAGGAGAACCAATATGTCCTTCTAAAACTGTATTTACTTGACCATAAAATGCTTTTTTGTCTATATCAATTTTATTAGCTTGTATTATCACTTTCTCTAGAACGTCAGTATTACCTATCCATCCCGCAAAGGCATGTGGTTCAATAGTTTCTATACCATTTTCAAGGGTAACTGTTTTAGCTGAAATCATTTGAAAGGCATGAGACTCAATTGTTTTAACATTCCCTGGGATAACAAGATGCTCAAAACCTTTGCACCCATAAAATGAATTTGTTTCAATTAATTCTACTGAAAGTGGTATTTTAATATCATAAAGACTTGTACAGTTATAAAATGCACCTGTTGGAATTACCTTAAGATATTTTGGCAAGACTACTTTTCTCAAACTTGTACAATTTCTAAAAGCATTATCAAAAATGGTTAGAGTACTTGGTAAAATAATTTCACATAATGAGGTACATTCTCCAAACCCATCAAGTCCAATTTTTTCCAATCCTTCTGCAAATAATACTATTTCCAGAGAATGACACCTCCAAAATCCTGCTGGTTTTATTGTTTTAATAGAGCTAGGTAATTGAACTAGTTTTAAATTGTCATTTTCAGCAAAAGCCATGACTCCAATAGCCTTTACTGCAACTCCATTGATTTGTTCGGGTATAGTTGCTTGTGTAATACTTTTTTCTGCTTCAATAATTGTGCCAGTCTTTGCATCAAATTTAACTTTGCCTCCTTCTATACCATCAACTTCAATCCATTCACTTGTGTACTTATGAAATATCTCTATGGCTTGAGTATTCATGGGTTTTATAATTGTTGTCATTACTAACATAGAGATTATTAAACTCCACTTTTTTGCTCGCATAAAATTCTCCTTTTAAATATATAATACCATTATAATGCCTATTTATATCAAAATAAATGTCTGAAAAGTAAATAACCATTAACTATATTTTTTTTGAAAAATTAATATCTTTTATAGATAAACCTACATATAAATATGATAAAATTCTAGTTATATACAAGTATAGACCGATTAAGGAATAATTTATTCATTAATCTAATATAATTAAGTTTAACAACATTAATAAAAGATGTTATAAAATGAAAAAATCAATTATGCTATCTGCTATATTTGTAAGTGCACTATTCTCTACTATATCTTCAGTTAATGCTTCTCAAATCAGTTCTACTTATATAATACCATCAGTAATACCACAAATTTAGCTTGGAACGATATAACTCATTTATCAAAAGATGAAGTAAGTCTAGCAAAAAATGAAATCTTTGCTAGACATGGGTATATATTTGCTTCTGATGACTTGAATGAATATTTTAAAAATAAATCTTGGTATATTCCAAAAATTCAAGGTTTAAAATTTGACTACTCAAAGTTAAATTCAATTGAGCAACATAATATCGATTTATTGAATCAATATGAAATCTTTGTAGAGAGTCTTTCACCAGGAACATTGA
>LJDB01000037.1 GCA_001983455.1 Candidatus Epulonipiscium fishelsonii | reverse complement strand
CTTGTCAAAAGGCCAAGGGAGGATTTTGGTCCCAGCTGCTGTGCACTGGGACTTGGCCTGGAGCCTGCAGACACACCCATGTCAGCATCAGCAGCTTACGTCTTATGAATGCCTTGCAGAGACTGCAGACCACAAATCTGTTCCAGACAGACACATGGAGGGAAATCAGAAAAATGAGCAAAAAAACAATTTTTAGACTTGTTTAGCATTTATCAGGAAATTTAATTTCAGCTCTATTTAATTTAGTGTAGTCATTAAAAATGATGTAGGCTTTTGTGACCAGTTTTGACTCCCACTACTTGATTTCTTCCTGTTTAACATTCTCAGTCTCTCTCAGCTCAGCTGGGCTGTAGAAGTTAATTAAGCTCCAGTTTCTCTGAGAATAATCTACTTTAAACAAAGACAACACAGCGAGACACAGAATAGAAAACACCAAACTTCTACCTGTTGGTGTTCTTATCACACTCACATTGAAACGCACAGCTGCCTCCCTAGAGAAGTGTTTAAAAATATAAAATCACCTCGAGGTAAAAAGACTATAATTGGGCAAGTCAGTGTCACATATTAACAAATATGTCAAAATCATTATATGTTATAGATGTGATAACTACTGAATAGATGACTGTAAATTTTGACAGTCCACAATTATAATGTGAATGTAGGATTTTTTTAATTCTTAAGCTTTATAATTTAGTCTTCCACAGTGCATTTTGTGACCTAAGAACATAAACACTGAAGTCTGTAATCAAGGTAAAATAAAATGTACACTAATTTAAGAGACAGTTAACCTAAAAATTCAAAACTACATGGTCCTATTTCCTGTAGATTTATTTAACCATCTAGATTGTTTTAGTGTGAGTTACTGAGTTTCAGAGTCAAGCTGTTGAGTAATGAGTTGTTATATCTGGAAAGAGAAACTGTTGTTGGTAGATTTATATTTTTTGGCACCTTGAGAGTCAAAAGCTAACTGCTATTTAGCTTAATTATATGCTAGAGTCTGAAATCTTTACAAATGATATCTCTTAAACTTAAAGCAGAAAGTTAAGGAGTAGATTCTTTTTTTTTTTAGTTCTCCATGTTTGTTAAGGCTTCAACTGTTATGCTTATTTATATTATGAATAAGTCTGCTGAATATTTATGATGTAATTGAATCATTTTCTCTGTTAAATAAAAGAATATTAAAAAATGCCTTGTAATTGCTAACAGCCCACAACGATGTAACAAAATGGCTGGTAAGAGTCCAAAGTTTACTTCTGTACAGGACAAAGTTCAGGAGTTCAGCTTCTTAGATTTAAATACTGTTCAATTGTGTGGTCTCTGTTTTTAAAAAAATACTGCAACAATGAATCTAGTGTCATAACAGTTACAAATATTTTTTGCTACTGATCAGTTCATCTGTTAAACAACTTGTGTAT
Source organism: Candidatus Epulonipiscium fishelsonii (assembly GCA_001983455.1). GTDB lineage: Bacteria > Bacillota > Clostridia > Lachnospirales > Cellulosilyticaceae > Epulopiscium_A. The sequence goes on along the minus strand of LJDB01000037.1, from coordinate 15,319 downwards.
GAGCTCCGATTTTTATTCTTTAACTGTGGCCTCAGTCTTCCTCAAATACTGAGGAGTTTTTGTTGTTGTTAAGTTGGAAATAATTTGTTTAATCTAGTTGAAACATACTTCAACTTCCATGTAATTTTTTTTAAGATGCAGCAGGTTGATCACATCAACAGTGACTGTTTGGCTCGTTGAATCTCTATGTCGTGTCTGATGCATTAGAGAACTGTGACTCAAGCAGCATTATATTTTACCCATGTGTGTTCATGTGTGTGTGTGTGTGCATTACTTTGTGTGCCTATCTGTGATGGCTCGCTGGTATCTGTGTTGATCTGACAGAAGAGATCCCTCGGCTTATGGCACTGAGCTGCCCAGCCTGTATTAATCTGCTTAATAGGGTAAAACTCTGGTCCAAAAATACCAGCACTAACAACCCATGCCCTCACACAGCCAGCGAGCCCACACCCCATCATAGAAGTTCAACAAAGGGTCCAACACACAAGGTCAGCCATACTGTATTTACTGTAAGCTGAGGTGAGATGTGGCCCTTTGGTTTGTTGCACAGATGGAAAAGTTAATCGTAATGTCTACACATTTGTGAGAGTGCTTTCAACAAATACCCCAACTGTGCCCAGCTGTGAACATCTGGCCCACTGCAGATTTATTCATGTGATAATATTATTTAGCCAAATATACTGGGAACTGGACGTCAGCTTGTAACGGGGAAAGTAAACATTCATGTAAACGGAATAATTTTAGGTTAATTCATTGCTTTTGAGAAAAAAGATTTAGGGAGGTAGCACGTTCAGCGGCTTATGTGGAACTCAGTATACAGGAATGAGGCACTTTAAGTACAGCCTAGTAGAAGCTGCTGAGTTATACTTTAAGAAGCACTTTATATGTTGAAAAGTTTAGCTTAGTTAGTACAATTGGTTAGAACAGTATGAGACCAGATACTTCAGTGCAGTATGTTTGGTGCATCAGACAAAAACAAAATAATGTTTACAAACAAAATAATAATAATAAACAAAATAATGTTTATAATGATAAAAATCAGAAAGAATAAATGAAAGATATTTATGTTTTTAAACCTGGAGAAGTAAGGGGGCAAAATTTCACTTTTGTTTCAAGGTAGTTGATGACATATGATAACAAAAGCAGGTTGAAATGTGTAATATTTACTGAGATCAGCTGCAAGCAAACAGTCACTCGAAACATCAATAAAGCTCTGAAGCCTCAAGCCTGAGAATAATGGAAGAAACGCATAACATAGACAAAGACAAAAACACAATTAAAACCCATAAAACCTTGTGGCTAATGTCACAGCTAAAGGTTAGAGAGAAATAGTGCCTGCAAAAAACTCTATTTGTCGCAAGCCTGACCTTTTAAACTTTTTATGCTTGAAAAGGTCTGAAGTCTGCAGTTTTGTTCCTCCTCATTCAACAAAGAACTTGTCAACGAACAAAATGGACATAATTTGTCATCACCTAAAGGGGTCATGACTGTGAATTTAACTTACAATTTGTAACATTTCTCATGGTCTTTACTTCTAGACATCATCAAACTGAGTGTTTTGTTTTCATTGTTTTGATAGAAAGACATCGAGCAGCAGAAATTACACTGTGTACATTTATTAGCTCAGTTGAAGAGACAGTGTGTGTGTGTGTGTGTACCTGCTTTTTTTTTGTGTACATGATTTTGTGTTTGGACCTTTCCATGAGTGCAGATCAGTCTTCACATAATGCTACCATACTGATTACATAAATCACTTAAACTTCAATTTGGTCAGAATTTGTTCACACTGCTATGCAGAAGCTCTGCTTCTTAAGCTATGACAGTGTCAGTGGTGTTACAGTGGTTTATGAAGCCATCATCTAATTATCATATAAGCAGAGAAGGTTAAAAGTTAATTGTTAGCAAATGTTATGCAATGTTTTCATCTGTAGGGCAAATACTGAACATATACATGCATTTCTTGCCAAACAGCTAGCAAAGGATTGGCTTGTTGTTAATCTAGATCTGCCTGAACATCTGTTCATGTTTACATACATGTGGTGAAGTCACAGAGGTTAACTTAATAAAATGTACAGTTGCTCAGCACAGCATGCATCACCATATTTTTGATGCAGATTTTCCATACAGTTCCACACTTTTTTTCTTTCCAGTGTTCCTCCCAATATGACTCCTGCCTCATGTATTAATAGAGCGATAAGAATAGTCGGAGCACCATGGGTTGGCATGGGCCCCATTTGACACCTCTGTTTTACGCTGTCCTAACACGAGTCAAGGTCACACTGTCTCTTTGGAAGCATTGTGTATTCACTGCTACAGACCACAGCTGCTACATGCTTTTTGCATGTGAATGTTTTATAGTATAAGATATACAGATCTGTAATTTTTCAAATATTAATTCTTTTTTTATTTCCTTAAAGCATCAAATATCTGTACATCATTTAGTCATTTTTCATTCCCTCTAATTTTTTTTTCCTGTTACGAGCCATGACTCCTGTTAACCCCTAAAATCACTTCTTTCATAATTAACACATTAAATAATTGTAATCCAATACTTGAGCAAAGAGAACAAACCTGCCTACTTTGTCTTTTTAAATGGTAATAAATTGAGTAATCCTACATTTCAACCAAAGTATTTGGTTTGATTGTGGTTGAATGTTAAAATGTATATCAATTTTAATCTCATTACAAAATGAAGAGTTTTGTTGCCCAAGCATCCATCTACTTTTCTTTGCTGCACATGTATCCAGTTTAAACATTTGAAGCAAGAGTATTTTTTGACAGACATATATCCTGTAATTTATAGTAACAAATGTATAGTGTGCATAAGTCATGCAATCCAAAAAAAAACAGTTATTATGTGGTTTTAATCAATGCACAACAGCTGGAATAACTGCACATCAAACTCACATTGATTAGATTATTTTTGTTTATTTTTTTACTTTTATTTTTCTTTGTTGAGCAATTATGTGACCAGGGTCAAATCCATGATTTTTCAAAATAGGAGGCAACAAAGGGGTGATGTTTTAAATAGCAGTGTCTGGTATTATGCAGGGGGCTGGGGGTCCTGTATATTGAAATTTGTAGCATAAGAACCCTTATTTCCTGCCTTCTGGTTTGCTCTTTATGCATGTAGCTAACCAGCTAATATTAGCTAGTGAATATGTATTAAACACGAAATATTAGCTCACATGTTGAATTGTATTTTTCCATGGTAATAATTTTCACAGTCACATTTATGTAGGAGACTTTTTATTTGTGTGTGCATTCAAAGACTCTTCTGTACAGGTGCAGTAAAATAATTTTGTGTTACAAGAAGATTTTGTGGATGAAATGAACTAATCAATGGCATCTGCATATCTTTCAAAACTGGCTAATGAAAAGGGGCACTTCAAGTTCAAGTTTTAGCTGGCTTATGTGCACCAACATAGACACAGTTTAAGACACAGTTTAAAAGTTGCAGGACAAACATTTATAATAGAGAACAACAATACAATAAAAATGATTTAACATGTGACAAGAAAATACTCAGAAAGTCCAACAGAAAAACAAAAAAACATTAGCAAGTTCGACTTACAGAGGAGGAGGAGGAGGAGGAGGAACTATAATTCATTCACTGGTGTAATACTTCGTTTCCAGAAGGGCTTCATTAATAATCATAACAGTGTGGTTTGGGGAGCTTTCATGACAGATTCTCATAATGACACCACCTTGGCTGAAAAGTATAAGAAATTATATCTTGCGGGGGATTCATAAGTCACAAGTCAGACTGAAGGGTATGAAACAGGATTTAATTTATCACAATTACACAGATATTAATGTAAATAGAACGAGACATGTTGATTAAACAGCGATGACAAGACGCTCCTCAGTAGTTGTTCACACATGCTCTAAGAATTATGAGAGCGGAGTGGCAGCTTCCTGACATGCCTGTGTGTACAAAAATGTTTTATAGCGTGAGGACACGGAGGTATGGTTGAGTGTGTCTGAGTGCCGCTCTGAGCAATTTGACAAAAGATCATCTAAAGCTAAGGGGAGACCTTAGTTAAAGAGTTGAAGGATGAGCTGAAAGTGAAAGTTAGAAAGCTGTGTGGGGCGAGGGAAGGAAGCTGATGAGCTGTGTCCCTGTCACTCTCTCATCATTTGTTCTTCCCCGCTGTGTTGAACATGTTAATGGAGTCGTTCTACATCAAGTATTTATTGTGACGCTGAAACTAAGTCAGATATGGATACAGCCCGTAAGTAAGTGTGTGTCTATCTTCTTAGGGTGAGTGATTCAAGCGTGGAAGTAGTTGAGGATCTAGTCGCACCGTTCCAGTCTAGAGGGCCTTGAGCACATCACTCAGATCACTGAGAGATGGCTCATAGCACACAAGGCCAGACATATGCTGGAACACACAGAAAAAAACACAGACATTAAAAATACAAAAGATCTGAAAGGCAAAATTATTTTCTTCTTTTCTTTTTTTATCTCTTTGTGGCTTGCATGCATGCTTCTTTGAGTGTGTCCGTGTGTGTGTGTTATTGTGTGTGTGTGTGGGCGCATGTGCATGTGTGCACATGTGCCCTTTGCCCCAGCTCCAGTTTCTACTCCAGCATAGGGTTACCAAGTGTAGTCTGTGATAGATTGGTCATTCTGATGCAATTGAAGAGGCAGCAGAGGCTGCAGCAGTGGCAGAACTTAAGGAAGAAACCTTCTCTCTCTCTCCTGTCTTGCAGCATATTGTACACACATGGTCTGTGGGCTTCTTGCTAAAAAAGGTAAGAAGTTTGTTCCTTGTTTGTTCATCTGTTTATGTGCTTGACTGGGTAGTTTATACTGTAGGTCTCTCTTCCTTGTTTTTTTTGCTTCAACAGAGGGAGTGTGGAGCACATTTTGAGTTGCTGCTTATTAAACTCAGTTCCTTACCCACATTTCCACATCTTGAGTTACACTTCTTTCTGTTTTTAGCAAAAAGCAAAATCTTATCCTCAACAAACTGTTCTTAACAGATTATGGGCACTAACCAAATGTAAATATCTGAACCAGTGTGATTACAATCATCTATCTTGGAAACAATTTGTCTTCCTTTAGAGGCCGTGCAGTTATAGGTTTCTCCATTACTTTCAGTGATAGACATTGAGAGTTGGCACTTCATGCTGTTACATGAAACATGATCAGTACTGAAAGCTTACTAAATTATTGGAAAACATAAGAAATTTGTCAAGCAGAGCTATTTAATTGGATAATTGAGTTAATTTAAGAGAAAGTGTCTTGTAAGTATTTGCAGCTTCTATTTTAGGATCATGAGAAAGTTCTTATTACTTAAGGGGTCAAATGATGTCATTTGGTCATGTGATTCAAGAGAAGAAAAGAGAGGTGATTTTGATTTATTTTTTACTTTTAAAATGCCTTTAATCAAGTGTTGGAACACTCTCAAACTCGTGTTTTCAACATCCACTCATTTTCAATGGCATGCACAATTTACCACAGTTTTTGTTTCTTTTACCCCTCATTGTCATCTCCTTTTCTCCGCCCTCGATAAACCACACCTCTTTTCTTGTCATGGCTGCTCTCTCATCATCCTGTCTATCCATCCACCCACCTATCAACTCCCATTTTCTCTCATTGTCACTTTCCTTCCTTTTTTGGTCCTGTCCTCATCACACCCAGTCCTTCCACCCACATCCGTCTTCCCAACAATTTTCATGTCATCCTCCTTATTCATTCAGCTGGCCCCTCTCTCTGTGTGTCTCTCTCTTTCTCTCCACCTCTCCCAGCAGGACTGGTATCACTGGCATTGGTTTTAGATGGTGACTCATCTCTGTAGTCTTTAATTAAACATCTGCAGGCGTCAGCACTCGGCCATACACAAACACACATGTACAGTATAAGCACATTGCACGCACGCACACAGAGAGGTGCAACAGAGAGAGGTGAGGGCGATAAGAGACACAAGCTCTGGTAAATTTGAGAGCAGAGACAAAAGGCATGATAGGAGTTTAAATGTTTAAATGTGAGCCTGGGTGTCTGGACAGAGCTAGAGCCGTGCTATCACTCTACAGCCAGTTAATTATGTACTAATGTATGCACAGCCCCAGTTACCCTGCACTATCCTCTCCTTCTACAACCTACTTTGGGATCAAAACAGGGTGTGTGCCCTAATTCCCTCTCTCTTTAGCAGGTGTTATGTATGTGATCATGCTTACATGTGAGAAAAATAAATAATGCGTGTGCACATGTAAGCTAGTGAGATTAGGCGCTGAAAGAGCTTGTCTCATTGTTCGAGAAAAATATCATGAGTTTATTTCGACAGCTGATGAACAAAGGGTTTGATTAGTCTGAATGGAGACATTTCAACATGTAACAAATACGCCCTCAATTAGCTACACTTACATCTCAAAAGCTCTGTCTTGTTTTATAGTTGTTTGTTTTCCTTTTTCACAGTTACATGACTCATCAGAGTGCCTCCATAATAACAGACTGAGGGAAAAAAAAGTGCCATGAAGTATTCTTCTACGATTTTCCTTCAAAAAGAGTATAATTATTTCCTGTTACAGTTATCATCTCTACATTTATTCCATATTTATTCCATCTAAGCTACCGTTTTTTTCTTCTTTCTTCCCTCATTTCTTTATCTTCCTCTGTCCTTCCCCGTGGTTTCCAGAGAGATGGGTATCTAAGAAACAAGTAGGCATTATAAAACATGTGCTTTTGGACGTCATATCCCTGTCACCTGATGACAATTAACACAAAACAAACCCTTAAGCATTGACAGAAACACATTGACTCTCTCTCTCTCTCTCTCTCTCTCTCTCTCTCTCTCTCTCTCTCTCACTCTACAGGTGTTAGAGGAAATAAAGAATAGAGGAATTGTCCTGTTACTGTAAATTCTGCTGAAGCCTGGCTGCTCTAGTTCTCTGCTGCTGATCCTGGTGGCTGAGCCTCCTATTCGTCCATCTCTGTGAGTGTGTGTGTCTGTTATTGTCTTATCCTGGGGCCCCAAGGCTTTGCACTGGCTGAAACGCAGCCATGGAGGTGTCCCTGGTAGACTTTGATAATCTGGATGACTTCAGTGGCAGCCTGGGGGATGAGCTGGACAATTATGCTGATGAGACCACAGCTCTCACGGTGGACATACTCCCAGAGCACAGCAGCCCAGGCAGCACCTACCTTCTGCGAAACAATCAGCTATCCTCCTCACCCTCCCACCACAGTTATGTTCCCTCATGTGTGTGGGAATCCACTTCATCTTCGCCCACTCCACATACACAGACTTTAGGAGTACCCCAGTCTCCAACCATGCCAAGTCCAGGCAGACAGGGGCGCAGCAGTTGTGCCAGTATGATCTCCAACTGGAAGTTGCTGCTAAGCAGTGAGGGCACTAAAGAGAGTGAGAAGATCTTCAGCAGATTAGCTAAGGAGTGCTGCGAGGATCTGTTTGTGGATAAACGGGGGCTTGACGATGGAGACCAGAAAGTCATCATCAACATTGCGGGTCTTCGTTTTGAGACACAACTCAAAACTTTGGACCAGTTTCCTGATACACTGCTAGGAGACCCTTTGAAGAGGATGGACTACTTTGATCCAATGAGGAACGAGTACTTCTTTGATCGGAACCGACCAAGCTTTGACGGGATCCTGTATTACTACCAGTCAGGGGGTAAGGTCAGACGTCCAGCTAATGTTCCCCTAGATGTGTTTGCAGATGAAATTTTGTTCTATGAGCTCGGAAGCGAAGCCATGGAGCAGTTCAGAGAGGATGAAGGATTCATAAAGGACGTTGAGATCCCTCTACCTGATAATGATATGTACAGGCAATTCTGGCTGCTGTTCGAGTACCCAGAGAGTTCAAATGCAGCACGAGGTGTAGCACTAGTATCTGTTTTTGTTATTGTCATATCCATCATTATCTTCTGCATGGAGACACTGCCAGAATTCAGAGATGACAGTGATCCAATTGTGCCCACAGTGGTGCAGCCTTTCAACCAATCCAGAGTTTACACCTCTGCAACTCCATCTGGTGGAAGGCCTACAACTTTCTCTGATCCCTTCTTCTTCATAGAGACTGCCTGCATCGCATGGTTCTTCTTTGAGCTGGTTGTAAGGTTTTTGGTCTGTCCTAGCAAAAAGGAATTTTTCCACAACCTTATGAACATGATTGACATTATATCCATCATCCCCTATTTTGTTACTGTAGTTACAGAAATGGTGACGACACCTCAAGAGAGCTCAGGACAGAACATGTCTTTGGCCATTCTGCGTATCATCCGTTTGGTCAGGGTGTTTCGTATATTCAAACTCTCACGTCACTCAAAGGGTCTGCAGATCCTGGGTCAGACTCTGAAGGCCAGTATGCGCGAGCTTGGCTTGCTCATCTTCTTCCTCTTCATTGGAGTCATCCTCTTCTCCAGTGCTATCTACTTCGCCGAAGTAGACGAGCCTAACACACAGTTTGTCAGCATTCCCGATGGCTTCTGGTGGGCTGTGGTTACCATGACCACTGTAGGTTATGGAGACATGTGTCCTATCACCATGGGGGGTAAAGTGGTGGGCACTCTGTGTGCCATTGCAGGCGTACTGACCATTGCTTTGCCTGTTCCAGTCATTGTTTCCAACTTCAACTACTTCTACCACAGAGAGACGGAAGCGGAGGACAAGTTGCCCTTGGCAGATGCTGTTGAGCAGGCCATGAATGCTGAAACAAGTAAAAAAGAGGGTAGCATCACCTCACTCAATAAAGCCAATGGCATCTGGCAGAGTGACAGAGGGAATTAAAAGTTGGACAAATTAGGAGAAGAGACTTTGCTACAAAGCATAAAAGAAATATTACTGAAAAGAAGGTATGGAGTAAATTAAATGCTATGTTTCCCTCAACTGATGGTCTAATAGGATCAATGAGATGAAATGTTTGTACTTAGTGACAAATATGTTTTGTAAAGACATTCAGGATGTGCTGTACTTACTTCTTTGTGACTGGCATGAGAATGATACCTTAAAAAAATCACAACAATAATTCATTGTATTATTGTTCAGGATTGTGTGTCAACATATTTAAAGTCTACTTAAGGAATCTGTTAGGACTCTTTCTCAGATTAGTCAAAGGGGCAAAAACAAATATCGCGTTGGCATGATTCAGCAAAACATTATGTATGCTGAAGGTTTTTTTTAAGAATACTTTGTTCCTTTTTTTTATTCTTTCAACCACAAGTCATTGTCCTTACTCCAACAGTTACCTTTCAAACACATTTTTAGTTGACACAATGTTGGTAGATGTGAAAAAATAGAAGATAGATTGTGTAGATTCAAGTCAGTTAAAGCACGGTCAAGTCAAGAATGATTTTTGGCACAACTTTGAGACTTTTGTCTTCTGAGGCCGTAAACATGTCTTAGAGAGGTTTCAACATGACAAATTTAATGACATGCAAAGAGTATAGTTAATTGTCAAAACTTACAATGCTTATATCATTTTAACATTATTCCAAATAAACCTCCTGGTTAGGAATGACCTCTCTGCTGCTAGAATAGCCAATACAAAATTAAGCTTTATGAGAGTTTCTAGTTCATAAAAATGTGACCATTAATTTTATTTTAAACAACTGTATGTCTGTGTGTGAGTTTGTTTATGTGTTGAACCCAAATACCATAAGTGGACCTTCTTTCATCTTCAGGAAAAGGTTTAGTGGCAACTAGGAGACCTTTAGCAGTCTAAATGTAACTGTGCAAAACCATAACTGACAGGAATGATGAGAAACTTACTCAAAGAAGATCAAGATTGTAAAATAAAAATAAGGTTAAATTAAAAAAAGGAGCCCAATTTTCCTGGAAGTGTTGTGGATGAGTAACTTGTGCATAGTTTTTTAGATCATTGCCCTGCTGTATTTATTTATTTAAAAAATGTATCATCACTCCATTTTATTTATTCATTCTCTTTGATGAGTTGCGTGAGAAAGAATCCTTCACTATTTTTAGCAGTTAAGTTGACTCAACACTATGTATTACAATGAAATGCCTTAAATCATGTAGCGTTGGGATACTGATGTATTTGCCATATGTAATCATATAGTAATATCATGTTATCATGCATATATGCTGAATATTTTTGATTTCAGGGTGATTGAAAATGTAGAAGTCGTGACCTCTCTCCTTTCTTGCATTTGTTTTATTTTTTACGTTATTTCTCCAAAAAAAGAAATGCATTTTGATCTGAAATACAGTTCAACATGTACAATTACATCTTTTTGAGTTACACACAGTCCTTCAGAAGTTTTGATTCTGTCTCATATTAATGAACAAATGTAAAAATTTTGTGCAGTAATGATATCTTATTGAGGAAGTAAACCTTTAAAAATAAATTAAATTAAAAAAAAAACACTAAGAAAGTATATGAGAGGAGGAAGAAGCCAAAGATATTTGCAGAACAAAGGAAATAAAGGGAATTTGTTACAGGGCCAGGGGACATTAAAAGCCAAAATGCCCCATGATCCCTCCTCTTTTGGAGGAGTGTTTGTAAATTATACTGTATCAGTGTAATTTTCTGGTGGAAAATCTTACAACTATCTCTTTTATAACACAGCCTCCCATTGCAAGAAAAAACGTGGAAAGTAGAAATAGTAATTTGTTAAATGGGATCCAGAAATATGGTCTGATCTTAAAGTACCTTTCCTGACTTGTGTAATGTCACAGTCTTTGGCTGACCATAAACATGAAAGAGTATGTGTGTGTGTGCTTTTATCATGTGTTTTACAGTCAGCTTCATGGTGATCATGATCATTCAGTACGATGTCAGTTTGTATGATATGGTCATCCCCTCATCTGTAAAATCACTTTTGTTTGAATTTATGGCTACAGCAGGTTTGTAATATCAACAAGACCATTACACTGTATTTGTATTTGTATGTATGATAACATTTCAGTATACAAGTTACTGTAATGTATGCAATAATATATTCTGGAATTTTGAGTCTTTTGTGCCCTGATATGCTCAAAGAATAGTGTGTGTCCATGTTTTTGTGTGTGTGCGTGTTTGTGTGTGCATGTGAGTGTGTGCGTGCATGTGAGTGTGCTTGTTTGTGAGCAACAGACCCAGGAAGAGAGAGAAAGAGTTAGTGTTTGTATTCTCTGCTTGTCTCTACTGGTGTTCCAGTTAAAAAAAAACAGCGTTATAACTTCTAGTCACTTTGCTTTCACTGTAGTGTGAGTGCAAAAAACAAACACACACACATACACATAATCACACACACACACAAACAGATAGAGGTCACAGTAACAAGGCTTGTGTGACAGTGCATTGACCGTATAACTGGAAGTCTTCCAGACAACAGCAGGATGCCGGTCTCTGGTTGACATGAAGGAGTCTGCTAGCTATCAGTGTCTGCTAGTTTCACCTGATACACTTTTCCCTGGACTCAAATCAAGACCTCATCTCAGGCCATAAAAGGCTTCCAAAAGCTAAACGTGTGGATTCGGAAAATACTCGAAGCAATTAATTATAAGGGGAACTTCACGGGATGCCGGAAGACGTCATACAGTCACCAACAGTTTCTATAAAAAGCATGTGGTTTTTGAAAGTCCAAAGCAGTGTGAAAAGCAACACACTCTTTATGGATTAAAAATGTGTTGGATTTATTTATACAAAGTAACGATGAAAACTTTTGGGTCTATTCTTAATAGGAAACTGGTGAAAGGAGTTGAAGATACATTTGTGGTACAATATCAGAGATAAGTAAACAGAAAACCAATAAGATGATGTCTGGTTACTGCAGATATCTTTTTTTTTCTGTGCAAAAAACACAACAAGAAGATGGCAAGAATAATCTCATGTTAGAAATACATATTTACTTATTTAAATCATTATTTTTTACATGTTTGCTATAATCAACCAAACATTTAGCTACAAATTTGTGTTTTCAGATGTTTTTTGTCTGGATGCTATTTTTAGTGAGGAAATTCTTCAAAGTCATCTGATCTTCAAACAATTTACAGAACACAATTCATTAAAACCACAAAACACCATAAAGGATTTCTTTTAGGTGATACTTCTCAAACTGTGATTTATAATTTTTTATAAAAATCTTTAATGCTGAAAGTCAGTGTATGTAGTAAATGAACAGAAACTCAATGTTTATAGCTCATATGATAAATATAAAGAAGTAAAATTATAAGGAATTTAATACAGCTGGTTTACAATTTAAAATTTTCTCTTCACTTGATAACTCTGGAAGTTGGCGATTTTAAAGGGAGATTGGGAATGTTAGTGAAAATCATCTGAGACAGTCAGAGTGTGCACAAACACAAAAACAGTGTGTTTTGTGTGTACTAACAGTTGTGTAGGCAGTCAGTCGGTGAGACCCAAGTCACATTTGCATACACAGTTAAAAAAAAATTATCAAACTATCAAAACAACTTTTGATTTGTAAGGCATTTTAAATTAGCATTGCAGATGTACCCAAAGGCAACGTCAAAACTGAATTTTCATTCTGTGTCACTTTACAACTGTTGTGTTATTATGCAGGCTTTGGAACAATAGCACAAATACAGTGTCTCAACATATCAGACTCCCTGCATGCTACTGAAAAGGAGCAGATGAGCTTCATTTGATAACTTGGTTCAACAGTTATAGTAAAGCTGGCTGCATTTCTTCCATACATCCATTCACAGTTTAGGATAACCTGACAACAGTAACCCTAAACTATGAATGGATGTATGACCTAGTTTATTCCTACATGGCTGCAGGAAATGAGGGTCATCCAAGGACAAGGAGTGAAAACTAAGCTGCCAATGACAAAAGAGAAAGGAGGGATGAATGACACCTGAGGGAAGAGGCAAGAGCAGAGTTCACACGCTACCTGGTCTCTGGTAATGGACTGTCTGCCACAAAGATAGATTACAAGGTAGGTAGGTGTGGAAACTGATCTTTGACACATTCATAAATCTGTATGCTTACAAACACACACACACACACAAACATAACCCAAACAGAATGCATAGCGTTGCCTTGTGAGCAAAGAATGTAAATTTGTTTTTTTGAAATAAAAAAATACATTTTTTTCAAGTCCTCCCCTAAAAATATGCACTGAAGAAAACACTGTTCAATACTCTCAGAAACTTTTTCTCTATAGGAACTTATTTAATATTTTAAGCTGCAAGAGTCTAAGTGAAGATGCTCTGTTCACTTAATTTCTTTTTAAAAGTCTTCATGTCAGTGCTCGTGGAGAGTTATGATGCCAATGACGTCACATCGTTCCCCAGTGACTGCCCTCCAGCAGTCAACATGCCACAGTAACAAAGTACATTCATTAAAGAATTATAAGCCAGTTCATTGTCAGTGTTGATGGTGTTCAGCAGCATGGAAAGTTTGAGAGACTGCATGTGTTAGAGATACTTTAGGATGTTTGGTCTGCTGTCCTGGTTATGAGTTGTGCTTAAACTTCATGCTCCACAAACTGAGATTTTGAAATGTCAGACACAGTTGTGAGTAATAGCCGCTGCCGGGGAGTGACTTACTTACAAAACAAATATAACTGATCAGTTAAAGAGAAAAAAATGAGGTCATTAAATTCCAGTTTTACTTTTCAAAATCATTGTATCTACCAAGGGGTTTAATTTTCTATGCAAAACGTCTATGTAGAATATGACATTCATTCTGGTGCTTGCATCCTTTTGCCTCGCAGGACCTCCATTCTTTTGACATGTTTTCATACGAAGTTGGGCAGCAAATTTCTGTGCAAAACCATCAAGAAGAAGATGGCTTACAAGAAGTTGATTCTACATCCAGACAGACTCCACTAATTATACAGTAATTTAATTTTAATCGTTGTTTTGATTGATTGTCTTTTTTGAATTTTTATCACCTCTCTTCTGCCAATCAGAGTAATGCAAACTGCTCAAGGAAACCTGGGTCTGACAAGACTGCGATCATCTGACCTCATCAAGGTAAATGGCCATGTAATTAGAGAAGACAGCTTTTCAGTGCTGGAAAATCAGAAGGTGGCTCGAACATGACTGTGCAGTGCATAACTTGTTAAATAGCAATTAAACGCAGTCAACATGAAGATGCTCAATGTCAAACTTGAGAAAATATTTACAAGTAATTAATGTATCCATAGGTCACAAAAGGTTTTTTTTTTTTTTAAATCAATTTTACAAATTTGTTAAGTGATCAGTTGTATAAAGTTATATTACTTTGAAGAAGGTAAAATAAGTATATTATTTATTACATTGTTAACAAGGTAACTATTAAACTGTAACCTATTTAATTTTTTAGAGGTTACCGTCCCAACACCGCTAATAGCCTTATAAAAGTAATCACAGCATTGCACTGTTAATTCAATGCTCCAATGCATTGCTAATGTTGTTATTATTCCTGCTATGACAAGTCAAAATATCTGATCTAAAAAGTTTAGGAAAAAGCAAGTGTTCTGTGATTCTTCAAAATATGGAGAACATAATGTAAGAATAAGAATATGAATATTATAAGAACAATCCAAAATGACTGAAGACATCTTGGAGGGAAAATATATTGAAGTATATATTGATTTTTTTTAGAGTGACCCATGTTCGTTCTGCTAGCATAGAGTGCAGATTAATACTAGTAAGACAGCAAGACACCAGGGGGCGATAGAAATTAATTGGTTTACTTGTTAGAAGATATAGTTTTTTCCATTTGTATTTATGTCAATGGTGAAAAATATCAAAGAAACTTGCATTTTTCATTTGCAAACAGAAACTTAAAGAAAGACAGTACAGCAGACGATGGCCCTATATTTCAATAAAATTCTTTACTCGACTCCTTCAGTTAGTTTCCATAATACTGCTGCTATCTTTGATAGAGCACAACGGAAGAAGATAAGGAGCTACTGCTTCAACTTAAAATTTGTATTTTACCCAAAAGTCCACTTCATAAGAGGTTACATGAGAGTCCTTTCTTCTGCCCGCTCCTCCTTCTGCCCCTGCCATTCAAAATACTCATCTTTATTTTTACACACTATGTAATCCTTTATCACCCTCAAGCATTGTTTTCATGCTTGTCATTTTAATTGATACAACACACAGATACTGTCTATTGTAGTTGTGGTACTGTTATTGTTAAATCAATTTACAGACACAAATTAATAGGTTAAGACAGACTTTTCTGATGCAGGGTGTTTGTCTGTGATGACAGTCCTGGTTTCAAAGCTTGCAATGACAGCTGTATTTTCACTAGAAACACTGTTGAGCCTCACTCAAATTTGGAAAGGACATATCAATATGAAATTTTAAATCCAGATATCATATCACTGAGGACTAAAACAGCTTTTGATATTAATCCTGGTGTCGCTTTCTGGAGATTTATCCAGAATA
>LJDB01000036.1 GCA_001983455.1 Candidatus Epulonipiscium fishelsonii | reverse complement strand
AAGTATATACCTATATCGAACAAAATACAATTGGCAAAATACCCTAGTATATTTCTTCTCACTAGTGAATTACATCCTATATAATTGGTATTACTCCGAAATGTATAATTATGCATGAATATGCATTTTATATACACGATTAATTCTAATGGTTGCCTGCAATATTGCATTGACATTTATATTGAAGTACTAAAATGTTTAACTGGCACAAATAGTTAGGTTATTAAAATGGTGGGCAATATGAATAGGTATTTGCAAAAAACTTTATATATTGCTTATAATCTATACGACTAGAGAATAGCCCCTAGACAGTGAACTGCAGTCCAGGGGCTTCCTTGCTAAATTTGGTAAATAAATCTGTTATTCGTGATAAGAGAAACAGCAGTTTGAACTTTTTCCCTTATTTATTAGAGTTTTTGAAATAAAAAATAATGTCCACTATACCTTTGGAAATTGCAACTACTAAAAATACAATGTTAATAACAAATCCTGCTACAGCAATTTCTTGCCCACGCTTATTTCTCATTCCCAATGCACCAAATACTGTCCCTGTAATTGTAAAAGGTAAAGCTAAAAGGGGAAAAATCCACGTAGCAGAGCCTATTATCCCTAGGCTAAAAGAAGCCCAACCACTTATCTGTTTTCTGTCTTTCATGTTTAAAGAAAACGGGATCATATCAACACTATTATTTGTGTCATCCTCATCCACTAAATAATTATCTTGCTCCATAAAATCACCTCATAGAATATATATTTAAAATGATTATACTCCATATATAACCAAAAAATAAAGGCTATGAAGCTATATCATTCTATTTTCATACTTTCCATTTCTTCCTTTGACACATTATATTTTTGGCCATATTTTACCCAATACTCAGTTGATTTGCTAATGTATGTTTTTTTAGATATAGGCATACTCACCTCTAGAGTTTTATATTCTTGAGTGCAAATAGAACTTGCTAGTTTCTTAATCTTCCATTCAACTAGTTTTTTAAAAGGTGTTTCTAAAATTGCTTCTCCCGCACCAATTTTTAATACAGAACCAAATATATATTCATTTTGGTTACAAAAAAGTTTTATCATTTCAACAGCAATGTCATTTTGAGAGTGTTCAATAAAACCACAATTAATTAATATTGATACAATAGGCTTATGTTTTAAAAGAGCCCGTTCCAACATCTTGAGAAAATCAAGAAAAGGAGCAGGCAATCCATCTGCATATAGAGGAAATACAAATAACAGTTGAGAGTATTCCTCTATTTTATTAATTAGTTCATCTTGATTTCTTTTGTTTAGCTCAAAATATTCTGTTTGTAGCCTTGAATGCTTACTAAATATTTCTGCATATTTTTTAGAATTTGATTGCGGAGCTCGTGGGCTTGCATTTATTATAATTATATTCTCCATTTTGGCACCACCTCTGTAATACACTTTTCTAAATTCTCTTCAGATGTAAAAATAATTTTATATTTGCTAAAATTCATATTATATGAATTGCGATTTACAAGCTGTTCAAAAAGTTTTTTATCTTCTGCAGATATCTTACCGTAAGCAATTATAATTGCATTTTTCATTGCAACATCCCGTTGATAGTGATGACACTCACCATCAACAAGCCATATAAAAGCCTGTTGAATGGGGAGTGCTCTCTCAAGCATAGTCTTCATAACAGTATCATAACTACCATATTTTACTTTGCTAATATACATCAATTTATCACTCTTTGCTATTTCTGGATAAATCTTAACTGCATCATCACGAATTACACATTTGCCAGGAGTTCTCACCCAACAATCATAACATCCATTACAGTTTTTTATCCTTAAAGAAGACAAATCAAAAAATGTTATATCATCACTAAATTGTATATCAATTGGTTTATCGCTCAGTATCATTTTCATATATTACTCCCCAGTGGACGCTTTCACTTCAGTCCAAATTCTGCTATAAACATCTGCCACTTCAGATGGGTCAACAAACATTTCCATTGTTTCAAAAGGAATTGGATCTGGATATGCAACTTCACTATCTCTCATTTCTTCAGGCAAAAGTTGACGTGCTGCAGTGCTTGGTGTGGAATACCCTAGATATGACATGTTCATGGCTGCAATGTCTGGGCGTGTCATAAAGTTTATATACGCCAATGCATTATCATAGTTTTCTGCATTTTTTGGAACAACCATTGCGTCAACAAACAGATTTGTTCCTTCTTTTGGTAAAACATATTTTAAATCAGGATTTTCAGATATCATAAGGTCTGCATCCCCAGCCCATGCAACCATCATAGCTGCTTCTTCATTAATCATTTTACCTTTTCCCTCATCCACAACATATGCCAATACTAGAGGTTTTTGTGCAATAAGCTCTTGCTTAGCTTCCTCAAGCTCTAGTGGGTCTGTTGAGTTCATTGAATATCCTAGTTTTTTTAATGCCACCATTAACGATTCACGTTCGCTGTCATACATAAACATCTTCTTTGCATATTCAGGATTCCATAAATCGGCCCATTCATCAATATCATCTTCAATCATTGTTGTGTTATATATTATCCCCATTGTTCCCCATGAATATGGAACTGAATATTTATCTTCTGGGTCAAAAGGTAAGCTTTTAAAGTCTTTATCAATAAATTTATAATTTTCCAAGTCATTTACGTCAATTTCAGCAAGCATATCCTCTTTTATAAGTTTTTCAATCATATAATCCGAAGGCACTAAAACATCATATCTTGCATTTCCACCAGAGATTTTTGCATACATTTCTTCATTCGTAGGGTATTCTTCGTATAAAACATCAATGCCTGTTTCTTCAGTAAAAAGCATATTTGTTTGTGGGTCAATATAATCTCCCCAGTTAAAAACCTTAACAACTTGCTTTTCTTCACCACCGCACCCTGTCATTAGAATTGTTGTTAAAACTGCTGGAAATAGAAATCTTTTCATTTTGCATTCTCCTTAAATTTTTTATTGGCTCTCATATTATTTATTATTAAAATTATCAATATCGTCACAAACACAATGGTTGAAATAGCATTAATTTTGGGGTTAACACCTTTTCTTGCCATTGAATAAATTTGAATTGATAACGTTGTTACTCCCGATGCAGTATTGAAAAAGCTCACTACAAAGTCATCCAGTGATAATGTAAACGCTATAAAGGCACCAGAAATTACACCTGGTAATATCTCTGGCAATATTACATGTTTAAACGCATAAAATGGAGTTGCTCCCAAGTCCAAGGCCGCTTCATATATATTTGGGTTCATAGTCCTAAGTCTTGGCATAACAGATAAAATAACATACGGCACACTAAATGTAATATGTGATAAAATCAATGTTATCAGTCCAAATGGTATATGTAACGTAGAATATAACATCATTAATGATATTCCTGTTACAATGTCAGGGCTTAGTAAGGGTATATAGGTTACGCTCATTACAATGTTTCTTTTCCATTCCGTCATTTGGTTTATACCAATAGCAGCTAGTGTTCCAATTATTACAGAACATATTGTAGATACGACAGCAACTGTAACAGTATATTCAAAGGATTGCTTAATTTGATAGTCTTTAAACAAATCAAAATACCACTGCAAAGTAAAGCCTTGCCAACTTGTTGTTTTTGAGTCATTAAAAGAAAAAGCCATCAGCAAAACAATTGGAGCATAAATAATCAAAATTATTATGCCTAAATACGCTTTTTTTAATATTTTTATCATACAATTCCACCGCCTCTACCAAGCGTTTCATTTTTGCCCATAAGTCTAATTGTAATAAGGATTATAAGCATTAGAATTACAGATAAAGCTGACCCAAATCCCCAGTCATTCGTTCTAGTGAATTGTTCTTCAATTATATTTCCAATTAGCACCACTTGACCACCGCCAAGAAGTCTTGTTACCATGAAAGTAGTCAGTGATGGCATAAATACCATCAAAATCCCAGTTATAACCCCAGGCATACTTAAAGGCAAAATTACTCTTTGGAATGTTTGAACTTTGTTTGCTCCTAAATCATATGAAGCTTCAATTAAAGTGGGGTCAATTTTAGCTAATGCATTGTAAATTGGAAGTACCATGAAAGGAAAAAAATTATAAATCATCCCAAATACAATGGCTCCGTCTCCATACAAAAATTGGCCTGTTGGCAGTCCAAGATATTCTAATATAGAGTTTAATATCCCTTTATTTTCTAATAATATCATCCATGCATAAGTTCTCATTAGAGAGTTCATCCACATTGGAAGTATTATAAGAATTAAAATCATAGTCTTATTTGACATCTCTTTTTCATTCAAAATCATAGCCAATGGATATGCTGTTAGTAAACAAACAATAGTTGTTATTAACGCCAAATTGATGGATTTTATTAGGATATTCATATATAGTGGGTCAAAAAATCGTTTATAACTATTTAAGGTAAACGCCACACCTTCTGCTGTTTCTGTTTCTAGACTAAAATACGCAATCAATATTAAAGGCACTATAATAAATATCGCACTCCATAAAATATATGGTGATGCTAAATAACGTTTATACATCTTTTTGCTCCTTATTTATTATTGCACTATTAAATACACGGCTGAACCGTGCTTTTTTATAGTGTATTTCTAAACATGTATTTTGTGCATAACATGAATGTCTTCAGGATCTAATCTTAATCCTATTGGTTGACCAGTAGGTGCTATATCTGTAGAATGTACAATAAATTTAAAGTAATCGGTTTTTACTTCCATTTCATAGTGTACACCTCTAAACATTATGTTTTCAACTATGCCTTCCATCATGCCTTTTTCCTTTTTTACAATTTGCAAATCTTCAGGGCGAATTACTACGTCTACCGCCTCGTTCAATTTAAATCCTTTATCAACACAAACAAATTCTTTATTATTAAACCTTACTAGCCCGTCTTTTAGCATATTGCCTTCAAGAATATTACTTTCACCAATAAAATCCGCAATAAATGCATTTTCAGGTTCGTTATATATATCAACAGGGCTACCAATTTGTTGAATGTTTCCATCTTTCATAACAACAATCGTGTCAGACATTGTTAACGCTTCTTCCTGGTCATGAGTAACAAAAATAAATGTAATCCCTAGTTTTTGCTGAATTTTTTTTAATTCAGTTTGCATACCTTTTCTTAATTTTAAATCTAATGCACCTAAAGGTTCATCCAAAAGTAGTACCTCTGGTTCATTTACTAGAGCTCTTGCAATTGCAATACGCTGTTGTTGACCTCCACTCAAAGAGTCAACTTTTCTTCCTTCAAAGCCTTCTAAGTTCACTAGCTCAAGCATCTCAGAAACTTTTTCTTTAATATAACTTTTTTCTTTTTTCTTAATGTTAAGTCCAAAAGCAATATTTTCAGCCACATTCAAATGTGGAAATAGTGCATACTTTTGAAATACCGTATTAACACGTCTTTTATAGGGAGGTGTTCCAACTACATTTTTACCTTCAAACAACACTTTTCCTTCTGTTGGTTCAGCAAACCCTCCAAGTATTCTTAACAACGTAGTTTTCCCACAGCCACTTGGTCCTAATAAAGTCAAAAACTCATTTTTCTTTATAGATAAATTTATATCTTTTAAGACACTTACTCCATCTTCAAAAGTTTTTGTAAGATCTATGATATCAACAATATTGTTCATAGTTTCAACACCTCTCAATAAAAAAATTTAAAAGCTTGGTGGGCTCACCACCCATAAAATTATTGCCTTATTTTTTCCTGTGTTTTCTATCCAATGTTGTGCTGTTGCCTTAAAATAAAAGCTATCTCCTTTTTTAGCTTTAAATTTTTTATATCCCAAATTTATAACCACACTTCCAGAAATAATATATCCAAATTCTTCTCCTTCGTGAGGCGTATGTAGCTGGGATTTTCCATCTGGATTTATTTCTACAAGAATAGGCTCCATATCATTTTTTTGAGCATTTGGAATTAGCCACCGTATCATGTGCCCACTTTCTTCATGCTCTTTTTCAAAGACATCATCCTTTGTAAATACTACTTTTTCATCTACAGTTTCATTAAAGAAATCTTTTAAATTTGTACCAAGACATTCTAAAATATCAATCAATGTTGCAATAGATGGTGATGTGAGTCCTCTTTCCACCTGAGATATAAATCCTTTAGATAATTCACATCTATGAGCCACTTCTTCCTGAGTTAATCCATTCTTTTTTCTTAATTGATTTATTTTAGAACCAATATCCATATTTTTCACCTAATCTATATGTTAACTTTTTGTTTAGTTTTGTTAAACTAATTAATAGGAATTATAACTATTTTTTAGATGAAAGTCAATAGATTTTTTAAAAATTTATTTATTATTTCATAACATTATGTTTACAAATAATGTTATTTTTAAACCTAAGTTTTATAGTATATTGCTCTATTCACTTATAATATGCTACTTATAAATAAATTTTATTTATTATTTCATAACATTATGTTTATAAATACTGTTATTAACAAAATATTTTTTATTTACTTTTACAAAACTTTTTGATATAAATTTTCATAAAAAAAGAAGTTGCTATTAGTCTTAGCAACTTCTCTCATTTCTATTTATAATATTTTCTTGCC
This sequence comes from Candidatus Epulonipiscium fishelsonii, assembly GCA_001983455.1. Classification (GTDB taxonomy): domain Bacteria; phylum Bacillota; class Clostridia; order Lachnospirales; family Cellulosilyticaceae; genus Epulopiscium_A. Next base: position 827 of record LJDB01000036.1, on the reverse strand, counting down.
TCTCCATTTTTATAAATTTCATAAAAACTTTCATTACTTTTTTCTAACTCACCAGCAAGCAATTTTTTTGTAAAATATACGAAATGATCTTCACAATTTTTGAACAACCATATTAATTTATCTTTATTTTTTTCATCCAAATCTCCGTTTTCTAAAGCCTGACATGCATTATTTAACAATGTATGATAGTTTTTCCCTAACGTATCTTGATTAAAGTTTGTTTCTGATTTAAAATTTATTCCCTCCGCCTTTATACTTAAATCTCCTTTTACGGGATAAATATTATTTTCAATTATAGTAAAAGGTTCATCTGAGCCATTATAAATTTCTAGGAAATACGATTTTCTTAAACTTAAAGAGCTATAACTTATATTTATAAAATCAGCTATACGTGGAATCATAGAAATAAATGACATAACTGTTATATCTTGAATGCTAAACATTATGTTATTTGCATTATAAGATTTATTATAATAATTTATATATTTCTTTAAGAAATTGCTTATGGTCTCTTCTAAATTCTCTGTCTTTATATTAAATTCTAATAGATCTGTTCCTAAAGGCTGATTTATCTCTTCTTTGATTAGTTTTGAAATTTCTTCAGATTCTTCTCTTATTTCGATACCTAGTGTATCTTGATTAATATCAATTTCAATATCAGTAAGACGGATTTTAACAATTCCGTTTTTACGGTCAATTATAAAGCCTAAATCACTTCCACAATCATAATTTTCTTCAATAATTGTTTTTGCCAATTTCGTCGCTAAATCATACATAATATATATCGCTACTCAAAATATAGACAAAAATATTAATACAATGTAAGT
>LJDB01000035.1 GCA_001983455.1 Candidatus Epulonipiscium fishelsonii | reverse complement strand
TGGGTTAACTGTTAAAGTATATACCTATATCGAACAAAATACAATTGGCAAAATACCCTAGTATATTTCTTATCACTAGTGAATTACATCCTATATAATAGGTATTACTCCAAAATGCATAACTATGCATGAATATGCATTTTATATATACGATTAATTCTAATGGTTGCCTGCAATATTACATTGCCATTTATATTGAAGTACTAAAATGTTTAACTAGCACAAATGGTAAATATTACATAATATTATGCCAGATGAATGCGAACCTTATAAAAACCATATATACATTAGCAAAAATATAGGATATGTTAGATTTGTACACAATCATTTTTTAGGTGAGCATATGAAAAATAGTCAAATGTATTATATAGTAGGATATGTCCAAAATTTAAGACAAACCATGATAGAGACATTAATGCAGCAAATAATTTGTTAAAGTTAGCTATAGAGTAGTTCACCTTAGAGCTATTATTTTAATAAATTTTGTGATAATATGATTTACATAGAAAGGTGGTAATCAAATGGACATTTACAAAAGTCCATTTGAAAGCAGATACTCAAGCAAAGAAATGTTGTATTTGTTTTCAGATGATAAAAAATTTAAAACTTGGCGTAAGCTGTGGATTATTTTAGCAGAGACGGAAAAAGAATTAGGTCTAAATATTACTGATGATCAAATTGAGGAACTAAAAAAATATCAAGAAGAAATAAACTATGATTTGGCAAAAGAGTATGAAAATAAGCTTAGACATGATGTTATGGCACATATTCATGCCTATGGAGACCAAGCAAAACTTGCTATGCCAATAATTCATCTAGGGGCGACTAGTTGTTATGTTGGAGATAACACAGATTTAATTATAATGTACGAAGCATTGGAACTTATAAAAACTAAAGTTATTAACGTAATAAGCAAATTAGCAAAATTTGCGGACAAATATAAAAGTTTACCGACGTTAGGTTTTACACATTTTCAAGCAGCTCAACTTACAACAGTTGGAAAAAGAGCAACCCTATGGCTACAAGAATTATGGCTAGACTTAGAAGAGATTGACAACCTTCTTTCTAAAAAAAGGCTTAGAGGAGCAAAAGGGACAACAGGCACTCAAGCTACTTTTATGAATTTGTTTGATAACGACTTTGAAAAGGTAAAATTACTAGATAAGACTATTGCTAAAAAATTGGGATATAACGATGTCTATCCAGTAACAGGACAAACATATTCAAGAAAAGTTGATACTCAAATATTAAATGTATTAAGTCAAGTTGCTCAATCAGCATATAAATTTAGCAACGATATTAGACTGTTGCAACATCTTAAAGAAATTGAAGAACCTTTTGAAAAAAATCAAATTGGCTCATCTGCAATGGCATACAAAAGAAATCCAATGAGAACCGAAAGAATTTCGGCTTTATCAAGGTTTATTATTTCTTTGCCTATAAACTCCTCTATAACAGCATCAACACAATGGTTTGAACGAACTCTTGATGATAGTGCAAACAAACGCCTTGTAATCTCAGAAGCATTTTTGGCACTTGATGCAGTTCTTGAAACCTATTTAAATGTTGCAAGCAATCTTGTAGTATATCCTAAAGTAATACAATCTCATATTGAAGCAGAACTACCTTTTATGGCAACCGAAATAATATTAATGGAAGGAGTAAAACGTGGTGGTGATAGACAAGAGCTACACGAAAAAATCCGAGTTCTTTCTATGGAGGCTAGTAAAAATGTGAAGCAGGAAGGACAACATAACGATTTAATTGAACGCATTATTAAAGATGGAATGTTCAATATTAGCAAGGAAGAAATACTAGGTATTTTAGATGCTCAAAACTTTATTGGAGCAGCTCCAATGCAAGTAGATAGTTTCCTAAATGAAGTTATAAACCCTATTTTAGAAAATAATAAAGATATAATTGGAAGAACTGGAGAAGTTAGAGTATGACAAAAATTTTTGATTCTCATGCACACTATAATGATGACCGATTTAACGAAGATAGGGAAATTCTATTGCAAGATTTGCACAACAATGGTGTAGAATTAATTATGAATGTTGGTGCAGATATGAAAGAATCTGCAGAGTGTGTTAAACTTGCAGAAAAATATGACTATATATATGCATCTGTTGGAGTGCATCCTCATTATGTGGAAAATATGACTGATAAAGATATAGTAACTTTGGAAAAGTTAGCTCAAAACAAACAGGTAAAAGCCATCGGAGAAATTGGACTAGACTATCACTACGATAATTCCCCTAGAGATTTACAACAGAAGTGGTTTAAAGCACAACTTGCACTTGCTAAAAAAGTGAATTTACCTGTAATAATCCATTCAAGAGAAGCTTCACAAGAAACTTTTGATATTTTGAAGGAAAGTACAATTCGAGACGGAGTTATCCACTGCTTTTCTGGAAGTAGCGAACTTGCTAAAGAATATGTTAAAATGGGATTTTATATTGGAATTGGCGGGACATTGACATTTAAAAATGCAAGGAAAACAGTTGAGGTAGTGGAAGAAATTCCACTAGACAAAATTGTTATAGAAACTGATTGTCCATACTTAAGTCCAATGCCTCATAGAGGTGAAAGAAACCACTCTTTATATTTAACTTATGTTATTGATAAGATTGCAGAAATAAAAAATATGGATAAAATCACAGTAGGCGATATAACATTCGAAAACGCCAAGCAACTATATAGATTGTAAAAAATTTATACTCAATACCCCAAATCGTGATAAGGAGAAAAGGCTAAATGTCTTTCCTCCTTATTTTATAAAGTTTATTTTCTTAATACACCTTGTATAATATTAAAAACTTATTACATATTTGTTACTAGTGGTATAATTAAATTTATGTAATCGCACATCTTAGCACTAAAGGTTTCTTCAATACTATCAGTGTTTTTTTTGACTGTTTTTTTACTAAATTATTAAATTTACTCTTAAACACTTGCGTTTTTATTTAAAGTATATTAAAATTATGTTTATTAAATCTAAAAACTACTTTACATTTTAGATAATTTCTTTAAAAAACATAAAATTTATGTTAAGGGATAATTGTAGGAGGATTATTTTATGAAGAGAAAGATTGAATTGTTTGTAGCTGGTCTTGCCCTAGCAGGAGTTGGAACTGTAATAAGTACGGGAAGACTTGCAGCTTATCAAGCTCCATCTCATACCATTACTATAATAGATGAAGATATGAGAACACAATATGAAACCCCAGAAGTATATTTAAATGAATTTTTAGATGCAAATGATATAGAGCTTTCAGATTATGATGTAATTTATCCAAGTCTTGATACAGAGCTTCAAGATGGTATGAGGATTACTATTGAAAGATGGAACCCACAAGTTGAAATAATCTTAAATGGAAAAAGTGAAACAATTCAAACGCAAGAATATATGGTTGCAGACCTTTTAAGATCAGAAGAAATTGTTCTTAAAGAAAACGATCAAATAAATGTTGCATTAAATGAGATAATTAAAGATGGAATGGAAATTGAAATTAATACTTATGAAACAGGTAGAAAAATAGTAGAAATGCCTGTACCGTTTACTACAGAAATACATAAAACCACTAGTTTACCTGAAGGTTCTTCAGAAATTATTAGTGATGGAGCAGAAGGTGTTAAAAGACAGACTATTGAAGTAGTCTATTTTGGTGGAAAAGTTAAAGAAGAAATTCTTCTTTCAACAGAAATTGTTGAGCAACCAAGACCACAAGTTATAGTTGAAGGAAGTGCTGTTGAACAAGTATATATTCCAGCACCAACTCCAGAACCAGTATATATTCCACAACCAACCCAACCTAAGCAACCAACTCAACAAGTTAATTCAGGCAAAACTATTACTTGGGGCGGAAAGACATATGAATATACACAAAAACTTAATATGGAAGCAACAGCTTATACTCATCAACCAGGAGATAGATGGTATAATAAAACTGCAAGTGGAATGCCCACTTTTGTAGGAATGGTTGCAGTTGACAGAGACCAAATTTCTTTGGGAACAGTATTGTATGTTGAAGATTATGGCATTGCAATTGCTGGAGATGTTGGCGGAGCGATTGATTGGAATGATATCGACCTGTATTTTAACTCAACATCAGAAGTTTACAACTTTGGTAGACAATATAAAAATGTATATATTTTAAAAGATCAATCAATTGATGTTCAAGCACTACGTGGAGCATGAAAAAAAACACTCAATATTTCCGAGTGTTTTTTTGTGTATTAAGGAATTATTCACTTTTCTTATTTTTTCTACTTTCTGCATTTTCTTCTCTTGCCTCTAGTCGTTTCTTCTTAAATATATTTTCTCTAATTATCAATGTCATTGTCCATATAGATAAAACTATTGCACATCCTCCAGCAAAATAATATGGATTAACAATACTTCCTCTAGTTTTTTTCTTCACTGTTTCAACTTTAAAGCTATCTTCAACTATATTATATTCCATTAAAGTTTCTTTATTAAGCTCAATAGATAATTCTGTAGCTGCTTCGTATGGGCCAAAGTCAAAACTACCATTTGCATCAGTGGAACCACTTGCTAATTTTTCCATTTTTTCTTCAATAGTGCCAAATACAGTAACCTCAACATTACAAACTAGTGAACCTGCTTTATCTTTAATTGTTATTACAGAACCTTCTCTAGTAACAGTGTATCCTTGAGTTGTGTCTTGTTGTTGCTGCTGTTGCTGTTGTTCTGGAGAGTTTGCAAAGGTCATAGAACTCAAGCTACATATAATCATTACAATGGCTACAAAGCTAAATAATATTTTTTTCATATTTACTCCTTCTATTAAGATAAAAACTATACTTTAAAAAACGATGCTAAAATTAATATAATTCCACCAGCAATTTTTATGTACTTTAAAAAATCTGAACTTTGTATAGAAAATTCTTTATTTGCAGTTCCAATTATCGTTGCAAACACTAGTACAGGAATAATAGAATTAACTATAGCAAATGAAAAAAGTAGTAACATAGCTAGTATAGGTGTCATAGTACTTGCATAGGTTAAATTTGCAAACAATGGTCCACAAGGAATAGTTGCATATAATGCTCCTGCTAAAAAATATGATTTAGGCAATTTAATTTTTGAAGAACTTTTGTTACAAGATGATTTTATGCTACATGAACTTTTGCAAGAAGAACAACCACTTGAATTGGCCTCAGATGGAGTACTTTTTAAAGCTTTATATAATATTCTTACTCCTAATACAAATGTTAAAGCTCTGACAAACCATATAGTGAAATTTGGATATATATTTTCTATTTGAGTTAACACTATTTCTCCAAATATTGAAGCTAATAATCCCAAAGCAGTAAGGCATAAAGCCTTACCTACTGAGAATAATAAGATAGCACGTCTACTGTCTTGAACACTATAGCCTTCCCCTATTAAACTCCCTAGAACAAATGGAGTGGTCACAGTTCCACAGCCTAAACTACATGTAACACCTGTAAATAACATAGTCATAAAAATCGTAGCAGTATTCATAATTTCTCCTTCTGTTCAGCTGCAATTAACGCTGCTCCTATAGCTCCGTTAAATTGTGGATAGTTTGCTTTGGCAACATCACACATAAGGGCATCTTCAATCGCTAAACGTAATCCATCGTTTAATGCTCCACCACCAGTCATTAACACTTTTTTTCCTTTGCCTACATATCTTCTAGCAAGTTTTGAAATACGAGTTGCCATAGAAATATGCATACCACATAAAATATCTTCACGGCTTTTTTTCTGAGCTATTAGAGAGATAATTTCTGTTTGAGCAAATACCACACAAGTAGAATTGATTTGACAAGGACTAACACTTTTAGCAGAATATTCTGCAACCCTATCAATAGTGGTCTCCAATATTGCTGCTATTACTTCGATAAATTTACCTGTACCAGCAGCACATTTATCGTTCATAACGAAATTCTTAACTCCGCCATTTTCGTCTAGTGCTATAATCTTACTATCTTGACCTCCTATATCAATTACTACAGAGGGTATATTTCCATCTGTTGATGTAAGTCTTGTGCCATATGCATGTGCTGTAATTTCAGAAATTGTATCATCTACCACAGAGATAGAACGTCTACTATAACCTGTAGCAGTCATATATGCAATATCTGATTGAGAAATTCCTGCTTCCTTGGTAATTTCTTTTAACATTTTTTCAACTGTTGCATCATTATCAATACCTGTAGGCAAAACTTTTGTTATTACAACTTCATTATTCTTAATTAACGCAGCTTTAATATAAGTAGAGCCCCCGTCAATCCCTAAATAATATTTATCCATTACTTTTCCTCCTAAATTCAATCATCTCTATAAATGCTTCAAACCTAATCTTTACTTGTTCTATATCTTCTTGGCTAAAGTCAGTTTCAACACGAAGTAAAGGTATATCCATTTTTTTTGCAAATTCTTCAACAGCTGCCAGCTCAAAATCATATGGAATACAACCTCTTAATACATGGTATATAATCCCTTCTGCTTTTGATAGCTCCATTTTATTTTGTAAACTATATAGCCTATCTTCAATATTATCAAATACTGGGCAAGTGCACGCTGAAATATATCGAGCTGTCAAAGCACGAATCATACTATTTAAACTGTAGTCATTTGGTATAACAGGATCATATAATAACCTTCCTGATAGGCAAGATTCGTCACCAACAATTTGAGCCCCAAGGTCTTCAAGAAGTAATGGTAACTTAAAGTTTGGAAAGCTTATTGGAGAACCTGCAATAAATACTCTGGGTTTTGTTCTCTTCGGTTCTTTTGCTAAGATTTCTTTTTCTTCAATTTCTTGAATTAATTTTGATGTTGCGTTCTCCCATTCATTCGGATTTGCGTAACAAAAACTATTAATAGCATACATTACTTGAGAACCTTTAATTTGAGGATTTTTAGAATACAATTTTTCTTGTAACAAATACGCTTGTCGTTGTGCTCCATTTATATCAAGGCAAGCTTGTTTTAATCTTTTCTTTGAAATCTTTACGTTAGTTTGTTTTTCAAGAGTTTTAACTAATCCACGAATTGTTAAAACCGTGTCTTCAAAGGCTGCATTACTTTTTGACATATTAATGGGCACTGGAATAATTGGCAAATGTTTTGCTAGTACTTCTGTACTTTTTCGTTTTGCCTCACAGGTCATTGGCATAATTGCAAGCTCACATTGGTTATACATTGGTAAAATCTTCATTGAATGAAATCCAGCAGTTGCTTTTACTACAGGACATGCATCTCGGGGTATTATTTCTTCCCCTATAAGAGCAGGAATTTGATGTCCAGAACATAACCTTAACGGTATATACCCTAGTGCGTAAATAATTTCATCGGGTATCATAATACAATATGTACCTATATATTTTTTATCTGTAGCTTCAAAATTGCAAAAAGCGTTTTGGTAAGTTGAATTGTAATAAGATAAATCAGTAGTATCATCCATATTAGATATGGTAGTTCCAACCACTCTTTGTATATTCCTAGTATATCTTTCTTTTAATTTTTCTTGCATGAATTACCTCGCTGTTCTGTTGGTCTAACGGATTTTAAAAGTTTAAATTTAAATAGTTCAAAGCGTAAAGCATCATTTTCTGGGCAAACTTCTATACATTTCATACAATATAAACATTCTGGGTGTGTAATGTCTTCATTTTCACGGTCTTCATAAATTTCTTGTATATCCATTGGACAAACTTCTATACAAGCTCTACAGTGAGTGCAAGCACTACCTTTTTTCTTCAAACGGCTTCCACTAATGCGATTTGCCATTCCCATAAGTGCTCCCAGTGGGCAAACCCTACAAAAAGCTCTATCACTAATTACGATAAATACCAATAATACAACTGCCCAAAAATATGATGTATCTGAAGTTTTAATAGTATATCCTGTTATTGGAACAGTGAAATATTGGATAGGACAAACCTTACAAAAATCGTAAAACAAAATATAAAATACGGTAAACCACTTAAAAATAGTTATAAAAGGTTTTGCTTGTTGCGGTATTGCCACCTGAGTTATATTTAACTTTTGTCTTATTATTGTAACTATATCTTGAAAAAATCCAAAAGGGCAAACATAGCCACACCACAGTCTGCCTAACATAATCATTGAAATAATGCAAACTATCATGCCAATTATAAAGGTTTCAGATACATATTTATTAAAATCAAGAATTGCAATGCATATTCCTCTTGTGACACCGCCACCTACGTATTCACAATTAAAAATAGGTAAAACAACAGAAGTGTGACCACCTATAAAATATCCTCCAAAAGAAAAGAATATAAAAAATGTGGCTAAGATTGCAAGTCTTACTATTGTAATCCTGTAATTTCTAATAGTTTTTTTTTGATTTGAATTTTCTGATTTCATTATCATTTCCTTTCAAGATAAGACGTTATTATTACATCTCATCTCTTTCATAGTTTAATACAGCTAGTGGTACTGTTTTTTTAAATAAATAAATTTTTTGAATAATATAAATACCAATAATAATAATAAAACTTGGAAATAAAGGTTTTGCAAATTGATCAATTGCTCCTGGGGGGTTAAGGGCAGGTTTTCTACTCTTTATATTAGGGGTAAAATTTAGCCAATTACTTTCCGAAACATTTTCAGTCGTTGCTTGTGGATTAGAATTAAGTTCAGTAGCTTCTGTAACTACCACTTCCTCATGAAAAAAATCTAAAGCTAGAATACTTTCATATGATTTATAACCTTTTTCCCCAACAAAAAATACGGCAACAATAAAAATTATAGTAAATCTAACTGATTTTTTACTCCATAAATTTAATAACTGATTTTTTAATTGCACTATTGCGTTAACTAAATTTAACATTTTATCGCTCCTATCCAACTTTTAATTTAGGTTTTTTTGATAAATTACCACTAATCATTTCATAAAATGCTTCTACCCTAATTCTAATTTGCTCTTTGTCTGTATCTGTATAGTCAGTTTCTATGCACAAAAAAGGAATGTCTGCTTTAAGTGCAAACTCCTCCATTCTTTCGGCTGTATAAGAATCGGTAGTTTGCCCTTTTAATAAATAAAAAATTATGCCTTGTGTGTCTTCCAGAAAATTAAACTGTCCTGTTAAATTAATATTTTTTGTAGTAAATAAGTGATTATAGTAAGCTGCAAAACAATTTTTAATTAAGTTGAATGCATTTGTATTCAATTTAACTTTACTAAAATCAACTAATCCTACACAAGTATCTTTATAGTGAGTAATTCCAACTTCAAATAAAATTTCATGAAACTTACTATTAGGAATATGTATTTCTGAACCTGCTAATCTAAGAGAGAATTTATCAGAATTGTTATTACTAGTTTCTGTTTTTAAAGATAAATACTTTTCCATTTCAATTAGCCAAAAGTCTTTATCTTCATCCATGTGAAGTGTCTGCAAAAAAAAGCTTTGTAAAAAAATGGGCAAAGATTGCCACTTACTAGAGGTCATTAATGCATAAGCATCCTGATAACATTTAATTTCAGTTTTTAGTACTTCAATATTAAACACCGTGTTTGTAAGTTTACTAATAGAATTTAGCAATTGTAATTGTGTTGATATAAATTTAAACGGCATTTTTTCAAACATATATGATGGTGGCTCAACTTGAATAATATTCAAATTTAAATCTTTCAAATAAACCATTGCTTTTTTAAAACTATCATTACTAGCCGAAATTATAATAGCTCCTAGTTCTTCTGCTAGATTTAATTCAGAGTCTAATAACAATCCAACTGCAGATTTTGCAATAGGGTCACTAATTTGTGGAAAAATATGACTGGCATTTTCTCCTGTTATGTAGCTTCCACCTTTCAAAAATACTGGTGTTAATCCATAGCTACGTACATACAAACCATAAAACTCATCTCCAATAATTCCTACTTTCATTGGTGTTTTCTCAGAATTTTCTTTTTTTATATCTCTTAATATATTGAGAAAATAATTTGGAACATCATCATATTTTTGTATAACACCAATATACTTTTCTATCTCCTCTAAATATTGCATACTTTCCTCCTTCTATATTTTATTCTTTTCTATAAACAAAATAATTTTGAAAATTAATTTTATTTACATTGGATTATTATATCTTAAAAAATATTATTTGTATATTGACATTTTTATCAATCATTATAATTTTAATTTTGAAAATCATGTTTAAATGTTACAACAACAGATTTATCCAGGTTGTACCTAAATCCGTTATAATGAATATAAATTTTGTTTTTGATCAGCATAAAAAAATATAAATTAATTTCGTTGATTTAAAACTGTTTTCTAATAAGCGTGTCTTTTTGTTAAAAATATCTTTAACCATTTGTGCTAGTTAAACATTTTAGTACTTCAATATAAATGTCAATGTAATATTTCAGGCAACTATTAGAATTAATTGTGTATATAAACTGCACATTCATGAATAATTATGCATTTTGGAGTAATGCCAATTATATTGGATAGAATACACTAGTGAGAAGAAATATACTAGGGTATTTTGCCAATTGCATTTTGTTCGATATAGGTATATACTTTAATAGTTAACCCATGTGAAAAGACCAAGTAACAGAGTACTCACGAAAAGTAAGTAGCCAATAGGCAAAAAAACAAGTAGTAGAGCATACGTGAAACAATAAGTAGCAGCTGGTTAACAACCATAATACAACAAATTTAATCACGTTGTTCTTAAAACCGTTATCAACGAACAAAAAACTAAAAGTGCTTTTTTCGCTTTCACGAATTAAAAAAATTAAGTTATGTTTTAAACTAAAGCGAAAACTACAGCCTTAGTTTAAACACTGTTTATAATCTCTGCAAGAAATTTAAATCTTTGATATTTATCCTAAACATAGTGTTATCTTATTAATAATCGTACATTTGAGATTATAAACAGATTATGTAAAAAAATTTAAA
>LJDB01000034.1 GCA_001983455.1 Candidatus Epulonipiscium fishelsonii | reverse complement strand
GGAGCAGACACCGGGATATGGTGAAGATAAATATACACAAAAAGCAAAGGAATTATAAATCACATATATAAAAAGTGATAACCGAAGTACATTTAGTTGTAGGTGGAACACAAGTTAATTTAATTTCTATAAAGGTGCATTTTTGTCCACATGAAGCACAGTTATTGCCGTACACAGGAGACATATTTGTGTACATGAAGCTGGTGCAATTGAATCTGTAGGACACAGAATTGTTAGTGTAGAAGGATGCGATGGAAAATTATATCCAAGCTGGTGCAATTGAATCTGTAGGACACAGAATTGTTAGTGTAGAAGGATGCGATGGAAAATTATATCCAAAAGATACAAATTGTGTGCTTCACACGCATATAGACCATCACATGGTAGCCAAGATTAGTGTATATATTTAATACAACAGAGCTTGGTACGGTTTGTACACCTTGGAAGAGCTAAAAAATAAGTGAAATATATGTAAAAATAACAATCTTATTTTTTATTGATGGGGCAAAAGATTAGGATCCGCAATATTCAAATATAAACACTCTGCAACTAGAAGATGTTGCAAACTCTACAGAGATGCATTTTATATAGGTGGTACTAAATGGAGCATTATTTGGCGAAGCTCACTAGTCAACTAAAATCCAGCGTTGCAATGATTTATTAAGTATTTTATAAAACAAAAAGGGGCATTACTAGCTAAGGGAAGGCTTTTAGGCATCCAATTTGCTACATTATTTGAAAACGAAGGTGATGTTCTATACAAACTAGCTCGATGCCAATAAAAAAGCTGATAAAATACAGCGTGGTTTTACTGAAAATGGATTTAAACTTTTGGCCGAGGCAAATTCTAATCAAGTATTTGTTATTTTGCCTAAAACAATATATGAACAATTGGCTCAAAAGATTCCTGGCAGCATATGGGAACCATATATGGTGATGACAGTTATAATAAGGTTTGTTGCATCTTGGGCAACACCTGAAGAAGAAGTAGATAAATTAATTAAATACTTAGAAAAGTTTATTTAATATCAAGATAAATATTTAATAGTTACATGGTCTGCAAAGTTCCTATATGGAACATGCAAAGTGGTAAGAAAGGAAACCCATAATGAAAATAATTAATATAGCCGTAATAGCACACGTTGATGCTGGAAAATCTACACTTGTAGATGCTTTTTTAAGTCAAAGCGGTGTATTTAGAAACAATGAAGAAAAAGTAGATTGCGTAATGGATAGTGATTCTATAGAAAGAGAGAGGAATAACTATATATTCCAAAAACTGTTCTCTATAAGGTATGGACTATAAAATATAAATATAGTGGACACACCTGGACATAGCGATTTCTTTTGAAGTTGAACGTGTATAATCCGTACAGGATACGGTAATTTTTTATTGGTAGACTCAATTGAAGGACCAATCTCAAACACAAGTTGTTCTTCAAAAGTATCATTGGAACTGGGTATTAACCATTCTTGTTATAAATATAAGATTGACAAACCAAATAATAGAGAAGAAGAAGTTGTTGATGAAACATTTGATTTATTTGTTCTTAAATGCGACAGATAAGCAACTAGAATTTCCTATACTATATGGAATAGGAAAACAAGGTATTATATGCAATATGAACTTGATCAATTCAGAAAATATTGAGCCTTTAATTGAAAAACAATAATAACAAGTGGGAGAATATCCAAAGCACAACGAGATGCCTTATTGCAAATGCAAATTTGCATTAGCATATGATGAGATTAAATTGGACGATGGAATTGGCCGTGTATATAAAGGTATTATAAAAGAAGGAATGCAAATTCTCATTGCAGATAACCATGGACATTTAAGAAATGAGCTAAAATTGGAGCTAATGAATTATGAAGGGCTTAAACAAGTAGCTCAAAAGGAAGTTACTAGTGGAGACATTGCTCTGTAATTTCAGGTATTAGTGACATTTCTTATGGAAACAATTGGACTACCAAATGAAGTTGAGCCAATGGAGAACCAATTACAATTGGAGCCAACATTAACAATGAATTTATCCTTGTAAATGATTCCACATTCAGGACTTAGTGGCAAATTTGTAACGACTAGACATATTAAAAAGACAAATTAGAAAAAGAATTGGAAATAAATGTAGCTTAAAATTGAACCTATGGATACAACAGATGGATATAAAGTATCTGGTAGAGGAGAGCTTCATTATTATCGATATTATGAAAATATGCGTCGTATGAAGGATATGCTAGGGGTTTCAAAACCTCAAGTTATTATGAAAAAAGATGAAAATGGTCAACTAGTCGAACCTGTTGAAAGAGTTATAATTACTCTACCAGAGAAACACTCTGGAACAGTAATAAACAAACTGAACATTCGTAGAGCTCAAAAATGCAAGGTATGTCTCCAGAAAACAACTATGTTAAACTAGAGTATCTTTCCAACACGTGCACTACTATGATTTAGAAGTGAATTAATTACTGACTCTCACGGAGAAGCTACTATGGTGTAAGACGTGTAGAAATAAATGCCTTATGCTGGTGAAATTCCAACACGACCAAACGGTGTTCTTTTATTGCACAAGAAAAAGGTAACAGTTGCGTATGGAGACTAAAGCTTGGAAGCAAGAGGTACTTTTTATTTGTATACAGCAGTTGAAGTAAATATGAAGGAATGATTTGAGGTGAATTCAAGAAAAGAGAATATGACACTGTTAATCCATGTAAAAAAAAAATTAAAACTAATACACGTGCGTGGAGCAGATGATGCTATTAAATTAAAACCTCCAAGAACAAATTTTCACTTGAAGAAGCTCTTGAGTTTATTGAAGGATGAACTTGTTGAAATTACTCCATCTGATATATAAGACTACGTAAACGTTATTTAAAAGAAGGAGACAGAAGACGTATGTCTAAACATTAATAATAAGGGCGAAAAATATTCCCACTTTAAAAACCCCTATCTTGCTATGGGGATACAATACGTTAATAACTATTTTTGTATGTAATAAGGATTATTATGAAGTTTAAACCATTAAATAGGATTAGTTTTTATATCAAGTACTCTCATTTTTGCAATTACAATAACTTATAATAACAATACTAGTCTAAATTGGAAATTACAGATTTAGATAATACAAATGTAATAGGACTTGAAATTGAAGTTAAGCAAGAAGACTTTAGTAATAACAAAGAATATGAGCTTCCAAATCAAGGTGGATATATTGCATTTAAAGGTGATACGATATATATAATATCTCCAGGCATTAATAAAGAACTAGATAAATCACTGACAATTAACTTAAAAGAAAATTTAAGCGGTAGAGTTGCAGTTGTTAAAAAATTTGATCAACTAGGACAAAACATTGGGGAAGAACAAGTTAAGATTGCGCTAAAAAAAGTAACCTTTTCTGTTACATACATGGACATTGCAGAACAAGATATTTTAGAAATGGCAAACCAAGGTTATCTAGCAGGATATGAAAAAATGGTACATTTAAACCAGACAATTCTATGACAAGAGAAGAACTTTCAGCCGTTATTTCACGTATTTTTGATGTAAAACGTAAAACTAGAGGAAATCCTTTTAATGATGTAGAACTAGATGAGTGGTATACGGATATAGTTTTAGCTGTATGATATGCTGGCCTTATAAATGGATTTCCGAATGGAAGATTTGGAATAAGAGCCAGTAAAAAATATGCAGATGCCGCTGATATAATGGACAATAATTGAAGCCTTTAATATAGCTGCACAACTCAAATTAGAAGATCTGAATTACCATTTAGTGATGCAAATCAAATTGAAGATTATGCAAAGCCATCTGTTGAAAAGTTATATGGAATGGGATTAATTAACGAATCCTGATGGAACATATATCAACCAAATAGAAGCTACTAGAGCAAACAAATTTCAGTTGTTAAATCGATTAATTGAAATAAAAGAAAAAGGGGCGAACATTGTTCACTCCTTAATATTTCTATTACAAATGTTCATACACCTAATTTAGGAATCTTATTTACAACTTCCATTTAATTTAAAACTTTTTTATATATTATTTATATAAAAGTTATTATATTACTGCCTTCATTAGAAATTATATGTTTCTATTTCTCAGCTGTTCTAGAAAAATCAAAATGAATTATATTATCTCCAACCTTCATATTGGACATTGTAAGTCTATTCCATTTATTTGGAATATGGATCAATAATATATTCTTTATTCACAACATTAGGTTTAATTCCAATAAAACATTCTATATTATTGGTACCATTACAGAATAAATTGTCCATTCCTGAACAACATCCATAATTAGGGGACATTTCATTTATATCTCCAGGCATTACTTCTCACATTGTATTCATCATTTTTTCTAAAGTAAACTTAAAACATTATCACATCTTTTATATCTACCTTCACTAACAGCTTGAACTCCTGTTGAAATTGTCATAATATGTTTATTTGAAAATCCTGATATATACGCCATATTCTCCCACAAAATCACTTCTTAACATTGTGTTTAAAGCTTTAATTGCCTTATATCTTTATCAGCCAGTTTAGTTTCCAGGTGTATTTATAACCCAGTTTTTATTTAAAATAAATGATATTTCTTGCTGAGGGTCTAATCTACCAATATTTTTTGTTCGTTTATCTAAATAAATTGCATATTTAGAGTCTAATTTATTTCCATCACGCGTTCAAATTGAGCTGTTATTAAAGGTATTCTCTTTAAGACCTCTTCAACTTTTCCAACTGCATCTACATAAAGATTTTTCTCTTCGCTCCAATTTAGTATTAATAATAATTCTTTAAGTCTAGTCTTATTCTAAATAATCTTTGTGTTTTCATTCTAGTATTATAGAAAAATCTCATGCATATTAAAAAGTGCATCACAGGTATAAACTGCTGTATCTATAATCACTACATTTAAACCTTGAATTTCAATAATTCCATATCCAGATGGCAATAAATCATTATCATCATCCATTTCCATTAGCCATTATACCTTTTTGACAATATGGATATATAAATCTTACCGTTTCTAAATCTCTCCACTCCATTTTAAATATATAAACTGTAGTTATATATAATGAGATGTCTTGAGTATTCCCAGAGGAATTGAGATACCTCCAAGTAGTTATATTTTGTACAATTCTTCCGTTTTTCTTAATTTTATTGCTATATAATCATGCAATAACATCAAGGTTTGTTACCAAATCATAATATCCTAAAGCAAGCATTCCTTGCAAAGAATATGAATTATCACACCCAAACCACCAAGGATATTCTGGAATTCCAGCTTCTGGAGCTCTTCCAAATTCTCAACTATCTTGAATTAACCAATTATTATTATATTTTACCCATTCATATTTTTTGTCAAATATTATATCTGTTGTAGTTAAATTAAAACTATTTTTAATATTTTTTCATATCTTTTAATTTTCTCTTCTAAGTATTTGATAAGTTTGTGTTTTAATTTATTACATTCTTCAATCGCTTCAATCTCGTTATGCCAAGAACCTGAAATATAAAATTGTAATGTTAAGTTACTATTAGCTTTTATTTCAATTTTGTTGGAAACACTTGCTGAATACTTTGCCAGCTGTTTCAATATATCCTATATATGACCTAGTTAATTCAATAGCATTTTTGTTTAGAGCTATAGAACAATCTATTACACTATATACCATATTTAATCCATCTTTTTTGATATTATAATTTTCTTATCATCATAAAATCTAGCACTATCTTCCATCTTGTATGCCAATCTGCTCTGAAAACCAAACAGGTGATATAAATCAAATCTAAATAGTATCAAATTCAATAGTCTTATCACAATCTGAAATATTTTTAAATTTATATTGCAGAACAAATCCTTTTACACTATCTGGTGCAAATTGAAATCTTTC
>LJDB01000033.1 GCA_001983455.1 Candidatus Epulonipiscium fishelsonii | reverse complement strand
GTCAAATATTTTATTAGTAAAAATCGTCCATGCATATTATTCATAATAAAGATAAGAACATCGTTTTTAATAGTAATATAAAAAATGCGATTAACTAGCATAAGACGTTAAATTTCTTCACTGTTAAAATTGAAGTAAATATACCCATAGATTTGTAAAATTTAACATTTTTTGAAAATCATTCCCCTATTTTGTGTCTAAAGCATATATTATAAAGTAACTATAAATATAAATATGGAGGTGTCCATATGAATAAAATACAACTTAAATATATTTTATCACTTATATATGGAATTTTGGGCTTAATGTTGGTTTCTGTCCCTCTTATTCGATATGATGCTGCTTCTGTTGCTCATAATATAATTATATTCCTAGGACTTTCTTTAGCTGGTGGAGGATTTACCAATTGTTATATATTTTATAAAGAACATAAATTAATCAATAAAGTGTACAGCCAACAATTAAATTTATTATCACATTGGAGATATGAATCTTATAAATATTATTCCTTAAAAGATAGGCTTACAGAAGAAAGAAATACTTTAGTTTTGAATAATATTGCAGTAAGCATAATTTTTTGTATTTTGGGAGTTGGAGCTTTATTTTCAAACTCTGGATCAAAAATAGGTTTTAGCTTTTCAATGTTATTCTTGGCAGTAATTATAAGTGTGCTAATATATATAATTATCGATAGATATTATGATTATTTATTAAAAACACCTCTTGAAGTTATTTTTACAGATGAATTTGTTTATTATAAGGGTGATATTTATGGGCTAAGTTATTCTATTTATACTCTTACAGATGTGTTTATTAATGAAGATCTGGAGCCAAAAATTGTTTTTGCATATAGTAGTTGCACGGACTATACGACATCAGTGTATGAACTTATTTTGCCAATACCAGCAGGATTTTTAAAAGATGCGGAACTTATAAGTAGTCACTTTAAGCATAAAATATTATTTAGTAAATAATATATCTTTTGTAGTATTATTAGAATAGAGGTTATATACTCTATCAAAATACTACAAAGGAGTTTTTTTGGGGGAAAAATTTAGTTAAATATGCTATAAGCATTATAAGTTGTTGAATAAGTTATTTTCATTTAGTACAACTAATGAAGTTGTTTTTTTTTGGATCAATTTTTATTCATCCAAAAAAGGATATATTGGAAAGTGACTTATTTGTAGAATTAATTTCTAGTAAATTAAATATAAATGAATAGGATATATTCAATTTTGATATATATATATATATACAACTGAAAAAAGACACATAATTTTACTAAAGGAACAATTTATCGTAATAGCTAGATTAAATAATTTAATAATGTCTTTTGATGCCATTTATAAGTGGCAACTCTACTATAGAGTATAAAAGAGGTGATAAAAATGCTCTAGTTGCATTTTATAATATTGAATAGGGCAAAGTAGTAGTTAATAAGTTATTTATGAATTTACAAAAGCTTTACAATTTGTATATTTTTTATCTACCTTCTTCATTTAAACTAAACTTATATTTAATTCAAATCTATAGGAGGGTTATAACATGAAAAAAATACTAGTTTGTATAACAATTCAAGAAAATAGTAAAAGATTAATTGCAAAAGGTGCATCTATAGCAAAAGAACTAGACGGAGAATTGCATATTTTACACATACGTAAAGGTGACACTATATTTGATACACCTAAAACAAGTACATTATTTGAAGAATTATTTGTTTATGGTTCTGAAATGGGCGGAGAAGTACATTTTCTTTGTAGTCAAGACATCATTGAAACAATATGTACATTTATTGGAAATAATAAAATAACAAACATAATCTTAGGCAGTGCACCAAGAACTTTACAACCATCTATCAATATTAAGGAAATTTTGCAAAACAACTTTGAAAATTTAGAAATCATTGTCATTGAACGCAAAGAATGATGTAGTGCACAATTGAAGATAAACACAGTATTGTACGGATATATTAGAGAGGGGTTTTACTAGTGAACAAATATTTTAATATGGGAACATTGGAAATAATATGTGGACCGATGTTTTCAGGAAAATCAGAGGAACTTATTCGAAGACTGCAAAGAACTTTATATGCAAAACAAAATACTATTATTTTTACACCATCAATTGACACAAGATGCGAAGAAAACACTATTACTTCACATAACGGAAGAAATCTAAAAGCAGTATCAATCCAAAATAGTTCTGAAATGCTTAAGTATATAGACAAACAAACTCAAGTGGTTGGAATTGATGAAGTACAATTTCTTGGCGGAGATACTGTTGAGATAATTATGTCTATTGTTAATCAAGGAAAAAGAGTAATCTGTGCGGGATTAGACAAGAATTTTAAAGGAGAAGGATTTGGAGTTGTACCTGAATTGTTAGCTTTAGCTGATAATGTAACGAAGCTTTCCTCTATTTGTATGGTGTGTGGAAATGAAGCCACATATACACAAAGACTCATTGATGATAAACCAGCTTCTTATAATGACCCTATAATCTTAATTGGGGCATCAGATAGTTATGAGCCGAGATGCAGAAAATGTTATGTAATAGATAAAATTTAGAAAATTATTACTTATAAGCAATTTATATAACAAATCTGATCACCAAATTAATTTTATATAACTATTTGTGAGAGTATCTTGGTAATGCTCTGTACAACTGAGATACTCACGCTTAAATAAGAAGAAAAGATCTTCTGTTTTGCATGTACTTAATGGAAATAATAACCTGATAATTTAAAAAGTTAGTTATTTTGATTAAGCTTTTTATTATAATTTATCAAAAAAATAACTAACTTTTACATGATAGAAGTTTATAAAAAAGTATAATTTTAATATAAAATGATAGAGCAACTAAAAAAAATTAGTGCTTATTTATAGTGCAAAAAATGAAATTTAACATTTGTGTAAAAAAAACATAAAAGATAAAAAAATACTAATTAAATAGTTACTAGAGTTTTAAAAATATGTTATAATGTATTTATAACTATGAAACAGATGTTATTAAGTTAATAAAGTTATAATTTGAAATTTAGTAAAAATTAATATAGATAATTTTTCAATGGAACTAGATACATAATTAAGTGGAAATTTATACACATTATAAGAGAGTAGATGACGACAATTTAATTAAGGAGGAAATTTTCTTATGTCAATACGTGTAATGAGTGTGTTTGGCACACGGCCAGAGGCGGTGAAGATGGCACCACTTATAAAAAAAATGCAAGCTGAAAACACTATAGAAAATATAGTATGTGTAAGTGGACAACATAGGGATATGTTAGATCAAGTTCTTGAAACATTTGATTTGCATCCAGATTATGATTTAAATATCATGACTGCTGGACAGACGCTAACAGATGTTACAACAAAAATATTAATAGGTTTGAATAAGGTAATTGAAAATGCTAAGCCAAATATTATTTTGGTTCATGGGGATACCTCAACAGCTTTTTCTAGTGCATTAGCAGGTTTTTATGCTAAAGTTCCTGTTGGGCATGTGGAGGCTGGATTAAGGACTTTTAGCAAATATGAGCCATTTCCTGAAGAAGTAAACAGAACTTTAATTGGAGATATTGCTTCTCTACATTTTGCACCTACTCAGCTATCAAAAGAGCACTTAATAAACCAAAACATAAAAGAAAATATTTTTGTTACAGGAAACACGGCAATTGATGCATTAAAGTTAACAATAAAAAATAATTATAAATTTTTAAATGAAGAATTGGGAAGTATAAATTATAATAAGAAAAAAGTTATTGTTTTAACAGCACATAGAAGAGAAAACTGGGGAAAACCTCTAGAAAATATCTGTGATGCTATAAATAAAATTACTAACTTGGACGATAATGTTATAGTGATATATGCAATCCATAAAAATCCGATTGTTTATGATGTCGCAAAGGAAAAACTAGGGAATAATTCTCAGGTGCATCTGATTGAGCCACTATCTTTAGTTGATATGCATAACCTTTTGAGTAAATGTTATATGGTCCTAACAGATTCTGGAGGACTTCAAGAGGAAGTGCCCTATTTAGGAAAACCTGTGCTGGTCTTGAGAAATGTAACAGAAAGACCTGAAGGTATAACAGCAGGAACATTAAAACTAGTAGGTACAAACAAAGATGTTATAGTTGATGAAACAATGAAGCTTTTGACAGATAAACAGAAATACGAACAAATGGCACAAGCAAGAAATCCTTTTGGTGATGGAAGAGCTTCCGAAAGAATTGTTGAAGCAATAAAATTTTACTTTGGATATGACAATAAAGTAGAGGAATTTTTATGAAAAAAAGAAAGAACTGGATTTCAGCATTATCTTTAGTGTCTCAACTTGGAATATCCATGTCCATACCAATATTTGGGTGTACATTCCTTGGTATATTTTTAGATAATGTTACAGGTAAAAGCCCGTTATGGCTAGTGATATTTATATTGCTAGGAGTGGGTGCGGCGTTTAGAAATATGTTTCACATAATTTTACACGAAGCAAAGAAAGGCGATTATCATGAATAAAATATTTGATTTGCAAAAAGATAAAATAATTTTTGTTATGATAGCTTATACGATAATTGTTTATGGAATAGGCTTGATGTTAGGATTAAAAGAAATAAATTTTTTGATTGGACTAATTATAGGAATGTTTATATCAATTCTAAAATATAAATTATTAGAATTAACTTTAAACCGAGCTGTAACTATGTCCGAAGCTAAAGCCAAGATATATTCACAACGGCACTATCTATTAAGATATACTTTAACAGGTGCGGTGCTGTTTATATCAGCGATATATTCCCATGCTAATTTGCTGGGAGCTTTCCTAGGACTACTAGCTTTAAAAGTTGGTGCCTATTATGAGCTCTTTACTATACGAAGAAGTTCATAAATTTACTTTGAATTAATCGTACCTTATGTAAATGGATATTATATTATATCTAATAACCAAAAGATTTTTTACTAACATATAGGTACGTTTACTATATAATAAAACGGTAAATATTTTGCAGGGGCCCCTATACAAATATGCATTATATTTATTAAGCGAAAAGCGCCTTACAAACTGTTTGCAATCTATTATCAAGATATAAACAGGTTTGTATATAACTAACATTTTTTAATAGGGATGAAAAATCTTTGATTCCCCATCCCTATCATGAATAAGAGAAAAAGCTTAAATGGATTTTTTCCTTATAATGAATGAAAAATTTTATATAGATATTTTCTAGTACTTACTAGCAGAAATTATGTATTGGAGCACCATTAGCCCACCGCAAATTTTTTGCTAGAAATGAAACACTGTTGGGCAATTAAAGCATTAAGCTTATTGCATATAGATTAATTTAAATGAGAAAGGGGTGTAAGTAGGTGGAAAGTAATATAGACTTTGGGATTCATATGCCCATACAGCTGTTTACGGATCCAACCACAGGGCAAATTTTTGGCTTTACAACAACTCATGTTAACACAGTGCTAGTTATGATAGCATTAACGATATTTGGGCTAATAGTAAGATCGAAGGTTAATAGTTTTACAGTGGTTCCTGAAACAAAATTTCAAGTTGCAATTGAAATGTTAGTTGATGGATTTGGAGCTTTTACAGCAAGTACTATGGGTGAGAATAACAAAAAATTCGCAATGTTTTATGGTCCTATGTTCCTATTTATTTTATTATCAAATTTAGTAGGACTTGTGGGCTTAAGACCGCCTACGGCTGATATTGCAACAACGTTTGCTTTATCACTAACGACATTTTTCATGGTTCAAATTTATGGTATAAAGGCTAAAGGACCAGCATATTATAAAGGACTTTTAGAGCCAATGCCATTTTTGCTACCACTTAACGTTATTGGTGAGCTTGCAAATCCAATATCATTAAGTTTCCGTTTATTTGGTAATATCTTGGGAGGAACAATTATCATGGGATTGTATTATGCGATGATGCCATGGTTTATGAAAATTGGTATACCTTCAGTATTACACTTGTATTTTGACATCTTTGCAGGTGTTCTACAAACATTTATATTTGTAATGTTAAGTATGACATTTGTATCTAGTGCTATGGAATAAGAGGAGGAGTAAGGAAATGCCAGATTTATTAGAAATTTTATTTGGTTGGTTTAGCTCTGTAGACCCAAATGCTCTAATTCTTGCTTGTTCAGCAATAGGTGCAGGACTTGCAATGATAGCGGGAATTGGACCAGGAATAGGTCAGGGCTTTGCAGCAGGAAAAGCAGCAGAAGCCATGGGTAAAAATCCAGAACATGGAGGAAGACCAGCAACATTAGTAATGCTTCTTGGAGCAGCTGTAGCTGAGACTTCAGGGATATTCTCTTTGGTTGTAGCTATAATAATGTTATTTGCAAATCCACTTTTAACAAAAGGTGGAATAGTCCTAGTGCTAGCAGCTTCGGCACTTGGAGCAGGTTTTGCGATGATAGCAGGTATTGGACCTGGTATTGGGCAAGGATACGCAGCAGGAAAAGCGGCAGAAGCAGTTGGTAAAAGACCAAAACTTCAAAGCCAAGTTGTAAGAACAATGCTTCTTGGGCAAGCTGTTGCACAAACAACAGGGATTTATGCATTAATTATTGCGTTATTGCTATTGTTTGTAAGTCTGTAAAACGAAAAAAAAGAGAAGACCTTTGTCATTTTCTTTTTATCATAAATTATTGAAATAGAAAACAAATTAAACTATTTCATTTTGATTACAACAAAAAAGTAAAAAATATTTTTAGGGAGGAATTTTTTAATGGAAACTCAAATCGATGGAAAAGCACTAATCTTAGCATGTTCAGCAATAGGCTCAGGCCTTGCAATGATAGCAGGTATTGGACCTGGTATTGGGCAAGGGTATGCAGCAGGGAAAGGTGCAGAAGCAGTTGGTCGCCAACCTGAAGCACAATCAGACGTAGTAAGAACAATGCTTCTTGGAGCAGCAGTAGCAGAAACAACAGGTATCTATGGTCTTATAGTTGCGATTATTCTTTTATTCGCAAATCCGCTTATTACAAAATATATGGAAATTATGTAATAGTAAAATTGGAGAGTGAACCATAGAAAGGAGGGAAATTCCCTTTGAGTAGTAAAATTATAGAATTTTCAATGACCACCGTGTGGGAATGGTTTTGGCAAGTATTAGCGTTATTTTTAATAATTGTTATACTAAAAAAACTGTTATTCCAACCAGTAACGGACTTCATTGAAAAGAGAAGACAACTGATTGCAGAAGAAGTAAATACGGCTTCAAGCCAAAAGAAACAAGCAGATGCTTTAAAAATTGAGTATGAACGCAAAATTAAAGATATCAACCGTGAAGCAGATACAATTTTAAAAGATGCACGTGCAAAAGCTCTTACACGTGAAGCAGAAATAATTGAAGCTGCAAAAGCAGAAGCACAAAACATCAAGCACAAAGCAACAGAAGACATAAAATTGGAACAAGAAAAAGTGAAAGACGAAATAAAAACTCAAATGATTGAAGTAGCGAACCTTATGGCAAGCAAATTTGTTCAATCTTCAATTGATGACAGCAAACAAACTCAGTTAATTTCAGAAATAATTGATGAAATGGGTGATGTTCAATGGCTGAGCTAGTAACAAAACGATACGCAAAAGCACTTTTTGACGTTGCAGAAGAAAAAAATACACTAGAGGCATTTGAACAAGAGGCCATAAAGATTAGTGAAATACTTAAAAAAAATATAGGTTTTATACAAATTCTTGGACACCCAAATATTATTCAAGAAGAAAAAATTAAACTTGTTGAAGAAGCATTTGATGGAAATGCATCCAATGAACTTGTAGGATTGCTAGTGCTACTAGTTAAAAAAAATCGTGAAAACTATATGATTGAAATATTAGATGAATTTGTAAACATGGCTAAAGTTGCACAAGGCTTTCTTCAAGCAACTGTTACTTCTGCTATTCCTTTACAACAAGAACAATTGTCAAAAATTAAGTCAAACATTGAAAACAATACCTCAAAGAAGATTGAATTGAACGCAGTAGTGGATGAATCAATTATCGGTGGAATGATTATTCAAGTGGGCGATAAAGTTATTGACGGTAGTATCAAAGGCAAAATGCAGGCGTTAAAGTCAGAATTAAATAATTTGCGTCTTGCATAGAAAGGGGTAAGAAATGAGCCTTAGACCAGAAGAAATAAGTAGTGTTATTAAAGCCCAAATTAATAACTATAAAGCACAGCTGGAAGTTGCTGAAGTTGGAACTGTTATGCAAGTTGGGGACGGTATTGCACGTGTGCATGGTCTTCAAAAAGCAATGGCGGGAGAACTTTTAGAATTCCCAGGTGAAATTTACGGAATGGTACTAAACCTTGAAGAAGATAATATTGGGGTCGTTCTTCTTGGATCAGACCAACACATAAAAGAAGGAGATGCAGTTAAATCAACAGGTCGTGTTGTTGAAGTTCCAGTTGGAAACGGAATGGTAGGTCGTGTTGTAAATGCATTGGGTCAACCAATTGATGGAAAAGGTCCAATTGTCTCCAAAAAATTTAGACCAGTTGAACGTGTTGCACATGGGGTTATGTCACGTAAATCTGTATCAACTCCTCTACAAACTGGTGAAAAATCAATCGATGCCATGGTTCCAATTGGTCGTGGACAAAGGGAGCTTATCATTGGTGACCGTCAAACAGGTAAATCAGCGATAGCAATCGATACAATTATCAACCAAAAAGGTCAAGATGTTAAGTGTGTTTACGTTGCAATTGGTCAAAAAGCATCTACAGTTGCACAAATAGTAAAAACACTAGAAAAACATGGTGCTATGGAATATACTACCATCCTTGCTGCTACAGCAAGTGAACTTTCTCCACTACAATATCTTGCTCCATATTCAGGGGTAACTATTGCAGAAGAATGGATGGAAAAAGGAGAAGACGTACTAATCATTTATGATGATTTGTCTAAACATGCAGTTGCTTATCGTACAATGGCATTACTACTTCGTAGGCCACCAGGACGTGAAGCATATCCTGGGGACGTTTTCTATCTTCACTCAAGACTTCTTGAGCGTGCTGCAAGACTTTCTGATGATCTTGGAGGCGGTTCAATTACTGCACTACCAATTATTGAAACTCAAGCAGGAGATATCTCAGCTTATATTGCAACAAATGTTATCTCTATCACAGATGGTCAGATATTTATGTCAACAGACCTATTTAATGCAGGGGTAAGACCAGCTGTTAACCCTGGACTTTCAGTTTCTCGTGTTGGGGGAGCTGCACAAATTAAAGCTATGAAACAAATTGCGGGACCAATCCGTGTTGAACTTGCTCAATACCGCTCTTTGGCAGCGTTTGCTCAATTTGGTTCAGACCTTGATACTGCTACACAAAACGCACTAACTCAAGGGGAACGTATTATGGAAGTTTTAAAACAACCACAATATCAACCTCTTAATATTGCACACCAAATTGTCATTCTTTATGCTGCAACAAGAAAATATTTAATGGATATTCCTGTTAATGCTGTTAAACAATTTGAAAAAGACCTTTTAGAATATGTAAGTACAAAATATCCAAATATTTACAAAGATATTGTTAAACCATCAGGTCTTACAAAAGAGCTTGACGCTCAACTTAAAAAAATTATTGAAGAGTTTAAAGCTCAATTTAAACCAGAAGCGTAATTTTTTTATTGGTTAAAGTAACCATAAAGTAAACTTTAAGTCAGATTAAAGAGGAATTTTTATAGGTTAAAGTAACCATAAAGTAATGTGTAAGAAGTGAATTAGTAGGTTAAAGTAACCGTAAAGTTTTCTTTAAGGTAATTCATGGTAATGGAAATAGTGTCTATATTAAACTATTTCCTGATTTAGGCTAACGGATTTAGGAACAACGTGACTAAATCTGTTATTCACAGTAATAAGAAAAGGTCAAAGGTCTTTTCTTGTTATTTATGATAATGAGGAAAGATTTTTATTTTTACATCATTATTTAATAATAAATTTGAAAGAGGTGCATAATGGCGTCTTTACAAGATATTAAGAGCCGAAGTAAGAGTATCAACAGCACCAAACAAATTACAAATGCAATGAAATTAGTGGCAACTGCTAAGCTTACAAAAAGTAAAGATTTAGCACTAAAGTCCAGACCATTTTTTAACAAGATGCAAGAAACAATTCATTCTATTGCGTCAAATGCTGGCCCTATAAATATGCCACTACTAAAAGCTAATGCATCACCAACAAAAGTGTATATTGTTCTTGCTGGAGACCGTGGTCTTGCAGGTGGATATAACGCAAACGTTTGTAAACTTGTTATGAGAAACATTACAAACAAAGATGAGGCTAAAATTATCACTGTTGGGAAAAAGACTTTAGACCAGTTTAAAACAAAAGGATACAATGTTATTCACTCTGTAACTGGAATTTCAGAAACCCCAACATATAAAGATGCAAAACTTATTGCAGACTATGTAATAGATATATTTGGTAAAGGTGATATTGGAGAAGTCTACCTTGCGTATACTTCGTTTGTATCAACAATACAACAAGAACCTACAATGATACGTCTTTTACCATTAGACATAAATCAAGTTGATAAAGTTGAATCAACAGAGCCAAAAGACTTGTTACTATATGAACCATCGGCTGAGGACGTTTTGGGATACGTAATTCCAAGATATATTGCGGATGTAACTTTTGGAGGATTGGTTGAAGCTGGTGCTAGTGAACAAGGTGCAAGGATGACAGCTATGGACTCAGCAACAGAAAATGCTGAAGAAATGATTGAAAAACTTGACATTGAGTATAACCGTGCAAGGCAAGCAGCAATTACCCAAGAATTAACAGAAATTGTAGCAGGAGCAGAAGCTCTGTAGTGAAATATATATTTTAAAATTTTTTTAGGAGGATTTTATGAACAACATAGGACATATAGTACAAATTATTGGCCCTGTAATTGATGTTAAATTTTCTCCAGAGCACTTACCAGCACTTTATAATGCGATTGAGGTAAAAAAAGAAGGAGCTAAACTTGTACTTGAAGTAGCTCAACACCTTGGGGACGATGTAGTTAAATGTATAGCTATGTCAGCAACTGAAGGACTTATTCGTGGAATGGAATGTGTAGACACTGGAGCACCAATTGCAGTTCCAGTAGGTGAAAAAACTCTAGGAAGAATATTCAATGTTACAGGAGACCCAGTTGATGGGAAACCAGAACCAAAATCAGAAAGATGGCCTATTCATAGACCAGCTCCAAGTTTTGAGGATCAAGCAACTCAAGCTGAAATTCTTGAAACAGGTATTAAAGTAGTTGACCTTATTTGCCCATACCTTAAAGGAGGAAAAATCGGTCTGTTTGGTGGTGCTGGAGTTGGTAAAACAGTTCTTATTCAAGAGCTTATCCGTAACATTGCTACGGAGCATGGTGGTTTCTCTGTATTTGCAGGTGTTGGAGAACGTACTCGTGAAGGAAATGACCTTTTCCACGAAATGACAGATTCTGGGGTTATAAACAAAACAACAATGGTATTTGGTCAGATGAACGAACCACCAGGAGCTCGTATGCGTGTTGCTCTTAGTGGACTTACAATGGCAGAATATTTCCGTGATGAATCTGGTCAAGACGTACTTTTATTCATCGACAATATCTTCCGTTTTGTTCAAGCTGGTTCAGAAGTTTCGGCTTTACTTGGTCGTATCCCTTCTGCCGTTGGTTACCAACCAACTCTTGCAACAGAACTAGGTGCTTTGCAAGAACGTATTACATCAACAAATAAAGGTTCAATCACTTCTGTTCAAGCTGTATATGTTCCTGCGGACGACTTAACAGACCCTGCTCCAGCGACTACTTTCGCCCATCTTGATGCGAAAACAGTTCTTTCAAGAGCAATAGTTGAACAAGGGATTTATCCAGCCGTGGACCCACTTGACTCAACATCTCGTATTCTTGATCCACAAGTTGTTGGACTTGAACACTATGAAGTTGCAAGCAAAGTGCAAGCTACACTTCAACGTTATAAAGAGCTTCAAGATATCATTGCTATCTTAGGTATGGATGAACTTTCTGAAAATGATAAAATGACTGTTAACCGTGCTCGTAAGGTACAAAAATTCCTTTCTCAACCTTTCTTCGTTGCAGAAGTATTTACAGGTATGGCAGGAAGATATGTGCCAGTAAAAGAAGCGGTTAGAGGATTTAAAGAAATTCTTGATGGGAAACATGATGACCTTCCAGAGAACTCATTCTATATGGTTGGTACAATCGAGGATGCTATTGAAAAATCTAAAACATTGTAGGTGATTATATGGCTAAAAACGAAATAAATTTGCAAATAATTACTCCTACCCGAAAAGTGTTTGATGAAATGGTTGAAATGGTTGTGCTTAAAACTGTTGAAGGTGAAGTTGGGGTTTTATATGACCATGAACCAGTCGTTGTAATGCTTAATTATGGAATAATTCGTTATAAAAAAAATAATGAGAAAAAACAAGCGACCACGATGGGTGGATTTGCAGAAATCACTAAGGACAGAGTAACAATTTTGACTGATGCATCTGAACTTGAAGGCGAAATTGACGTTGAAAGAGCTAAACAAGCTAAGGAACGTGCTGAGAGCTATAAAGATAAGCCTGATATGGATCAAAAAAGAGCTGAAATTGCTTTGAAAAAATCTTTAGTTAGATTAAAAATGAATAATTAAAAAATGCCCTAGTACATTTCTGGATCCGAATGTACTAGGTTTTTTTTTCTATACACCTATATTATCCTTGGAAAGGAAGTAAACATAATGAAAAAATCTAAGCAGAATAAAGAAAAAGATACTTTGTATTTTTCTCTGAATATTGATAATTCAGGACTAAAAAAATGGGAACAACTACATTTTGAGGATGTTGATGATAACTCTGCGGAAGAATATCTCACAGACGATAGTGGACAAGATGAACAGTGGAAAATAAATATTAAAGAAATTGATTTTGAAACACTACTAAAAAATAGGATCAGTCGAGAAAATATAAAACCGTCATACTATCCAGAAAATATTATAGAGGTCTTGTTCAAAGATATAGTATTTAAAAGTGCTTTTGGTGTTATAGTACAAAATTATAATCCCATAAAAAATATTTGTGCTCTTCTAAATACTGCATTTAAAGCTGTTAGGATAGACAAAAAACTTAAGGAAGAGTGCGTATCAACCAATCATTTACCTCAATTTTCTACTATGGAGGAATTTCTCAATAATGAAACTATGTTAGCTAAACAATCAATATCCAATGAAGTTACTGAAGAAACTTCTCAAATTGAAAAACCTAATATAAAAGTAAAAAGGTATAATACGCCTGATATTTTGCTTATTGATGGCGAAGACCAAGTGGTCACTGAAATGCAGACTAATGCATTTACTAAGTTGTGGCATAGGATTATACAAAATCAGTCTGTTACTCATGCTTTAAGCAAAGAAAAAGGATACTCTATATGGTTTGTAATTAAAGAATTTCCTGAACCTTATAAAGGTAAAGCTATTATGATTGTTAGTAATGTTATTAGCAGCTTTGGTCACGAAAATTTGAACCAAGAAGAATTTAAAATCGATAAAAGAGATACTAATGGTTGTGCTATTATTATAGACATATTCCATCCAGACATGTATAAGATAAATAGAGAACTGGCTTTATGGTGTCATTTTATTATAACTGGTGAAAATATTGGTAAGAATATATATATGGAAAATATTATTAACTGGAGCAATAGCTTACGTGAAACAGATAGAAGGGTGATGTATAAATTGAGTGGAACAATAGAACAAATTATTGAAGACAGTATTGCAGAAGGCGAAGAAAAAGGTATTGAAAAAGGTAAAGCAATAGGTATCGAAAAAGGTAAAGCAATAGGTATTGAAAAAGGTAAAGCAATAGGTATAGAAAAAGGTGAAGCAATAGGTATCAAAAAAGGTGAAGCAATAGGTATCAAAAAAGCAAAGATTGAAATAGCAAAAGAATTTTTAGATATATTAGATGATTTAACAATATCAAAAAAAACCAAGTTGCCTCTAGAAGAAATAGTACAGCTTAGAAAGTTACACAATCTGTAAAATAACAATAAAGGTGTGTGGGAGAATACTGTTCTCCTCTTATTAATGAAAAGCTCCAGTACATTTACAAATCTGAATGCACTGGAGTTTTTTTGAAATATGAATAAACAACCTTACGGATTTTATTCATATTTTTATGGTATAGCTTTTATGCTCTCCACTAGTGAATTTATAAATAAGCTAAAAGTCTCTAAACTTAAATCTACATTTAGTCCTTCATCATTATTAATATTTTTAATATCAAAACCTTCCATACTAGCTAATGCTTCTTTAATTTCAGCCTCAATATCTGTATCAGTTAGAATTTCTTCAATTGCAGCGGTAACATTTTCAGCAGATAACTCTAAACTAGCTAAAGCTTCTGCAATTTCATTAATAATATCTTCAGCGTTAAAATCTATGCTATTCAATGCTTCTGCAATTTGAGCCTCAAAATCTTCATCGTTTAGAATTTCTTCAAGTGTAGCGGTAGCATTTTCAGTATATAACTCTAAACTATCTAAAGCTCCTGCAATTTGAGCATCAATATCTTCAGTAGTGAAATCCATGTTGTTCAATGCTTCTTCAATTTTAGTCTCAATATTTGTAGCAGTTGGGACTTCTTCAAGTATAGCTGTAACATTTTCAGTATATAAATCTAAAGCATTTAAAGCTGTTGCAATCTGAGCATCAATATTTGTAGCAGTTGGGATTTCTTCAAGTGTAGCGGTAACATTTTCAGTATATAAATCTAAAGCTTCTAAAGCTACTGCAATCTGAGCATCAATATCTTCAGTAGTGAAATCCATGTTGTTCAATGTTTCTTCAATTTGAGCATCAATATCTTCAGTAGTGAAATCTATGTTGTTTAATGTTTCTTCAATTGTAGCTTCAATATCTGCATCAGTTAGAATTTCTTCAAGTGTAGCGGTAGCATTTTCAGCAGATAACTCTAAACTATCTAAAGCTGCTGCAATTTGAGCATCAATATCTTCAGTAGTGAAATCCATATTGTTTAATGCTGTTGCAATTGTAGTTTCAATATTTGTAGCAGTTGGGATTTCTTCAATTGTAGCAGTAACATTTTCAGTATATAAATCTAAAGCATATAAAGCTGCTGCAATCTGAGCATCAATATCTTCAGTAGTGAAATCTATGTTGTTTAATGTTTCTTCAATTGTAGTTTCAATATTTGTAGCAGTTGGGATTTCTTTAAGTGTAGCAGTAACATTGTTAGTATATAAATCTAAAGCATCTAAAGCTACTGCAATATGAGCATCAATATCTTCAGCAGTGAAATCCATGTTGTTCAATTCTTCTTTAATTGTAGCTTCAATATTTGTATCAGTTGGGATTTCTGCAATTGTAGTCTCAATATTTGTAGCAATTGGGATTTCTTCAAATGTAGCTGTAGCATTTTCAAAAGCATCTAAAGCTACTGCAATATGAGCATCAATATCTTCAACAGTGAAATCCATGTTGTTCAATATTTCTGCAATATGAGTATCAATATCTTCAGCAGTGAAATCTATGTTGTTTAATGGTTTTTCAATTGTAGCTTCAATATTTGTATCAGTTAGGATTTCTTCAAGTGTAGCTGTAGCATTTTCAAAAGCATCTAAAGCTTCTGTAATTTCATTAGTAATATCTTCAGCAGTGAAATCCATGTTATTCAATGTTTCTTCAATTTGAGCATCAATATTTTCACCATTAACTGTATTATCTTTAACTACACAGCCTGTTGCCAAGATACACATAGTTGACAGAATAAATGTTAAACTTAATTTTTTCATATATTGCCTCCAAATATAAATATAATTAGGCTGTTAACTAAATCAACCTAATTTATATTTATATAGTATGCCTAGTAAGTAAGCGTTATGACATCTTGCAGTGGTCATTTTAATGTTTGACAAAACCATGTTATAATAAGGTTAAAGCTAGGAGGTTTGAAATGAATTATATAGGTTCAAAATATTCATTACTAGATTTTTTGGTAGAAACTATTGACGGGGTTACAGGAAGGCGGCAAGGCAATAATTTAGTTTTTGCAGATGTATTTGCTGGAACGGGAATAGTAGGTGCTACATTTAAAAATAAAGGATATGATATAATTTCTAATGATATCCAACATTACAGCTATGTTTTAAACAAACACTATATAGAAAATACGTCACCCATTAATGCTGACTTATTGGAATATCTGAATAATTTGGAAGGTATAGAAGGATTTGTATATAATAATTACTGTTTTGGCTCAGGGGCACAAAGAAAGTATTTTACAGATTATAATGGAAAAAAGTGTGATGCAATAAGGACAGAACTAGAAAATTTATACTTAAACAAAAAGATAAACAGCTCAAAATACTATTATTATTTAGCTAGTTTAATAAATTCAATTGATAAGTATGCAAATACTGCATCAATCTATGGATCTTTTTTAAAACACATAAAAAAATCGGCTTCTAAAAATTTTGGAATAGAACTTTTACCAATAATTAATGGAAGTGCAAATGGTAAGGTTTACAATAAAGATGTAAATGAACTGATAAAAGAAATAAAAGGCGATATTTTGTATTTAGACCCGCCTTATAACGCAAGACAATATTGCAGTAATTATCATGTTTTAGAAACTATATCTAGATATGACAATCCTAACTTAAAGGGTAAAACAGGACTAAGAAGTTATGAAAATAAAAAAAGTCTATATTGTTCAAAAAAGGCTGTAAAGGAGACATTTGATGAGCTGATAAAAAATTCCAATTTTAAATATATATTTTTGAGCTATAACAATGAAGGTTTGATGCCGATGGAAACTATTAAAGAAATAATGCAAAAATATGGCGAATACAAATTATTCACTAAAGAATATCGCAGATTTAAAGCTGACCGTAATGAAAGCAGAAATCACAAAGCAGTTCAAACAATAGAATGCTTGCATTGTTTGATTAAATAACAGATTTAGGAACAATACAATGCTAGAGACTTTTAAGAAAGACCCTAGCATTTACGGATAAACTCCGCAAAAAAAACTATAATCATAAGATTATTTTCGATTTTTCATTCTCCTCGATTTTTCATTCTTGTTCTAAATATTAGTGGTTTTAATACCGCCCAATCAAAAGGTATTACTGGGTACAGATATGATTCTCCAGTAAGAGTTTTTGTACGGAATAATACAACTCCTATGAACACCAATCCTGCTATAAGTCCCCAAATGCCACACAAGCCAACACAAATTAATAAAATTATACGGAAAAACTTAATACTATAACCCATTTCAATGCTTGGCTGGGTATAACTTGAAAGTGCAACTAGTGCCATATATAAAATTGCATGAGGTATAAGCCAACCTGTTGACACAGCATACTCTCCTAAAATTAATCCTCCAATAACCGATAGCGATGTTCCTAGTGCATCAGGAGTGTTAAGCGAGGCAAGCTTTAGTCCATCTACGGCAACTTCTAAAATCAAAAACTGTATAAACAAGGGCACATTGATAGCTACCTTGGGGAGCAAAAACTCCATTGACAAGGGGACGGCCTCTGGATTATTAACTACAAGAACATATAAAGGAGTTAATAACAAGTTTATAACCATAATTAGACTACGTACAAATTTCAGGTAATTTCCTGTAATTATAGGCATATAGTAGTCGTCTACATCTCTTGTAAAATCTAAAAAGCCAGTAGGCAAAATTATAACGCAAGGTGTATTGTCAATAATTAGAACAATTTTTCCTTCTGTAATTTTGGCCGCTGCAACATCTGGTCTTTCTGTAAATCGAACTTTTGGAAGTGGATTATGCCATCTTTTTCCTTCTAAAGCTTCAATTAAAGTTTCACCGCTCACAGTTAAGGCATCAATCTTAAGTGCTTTAATTTTGTCTTCAATTACATTTAAAGCTCTTTTATCAACTTTGTTTGAAAGATATCCAATAGCAACCTCTGTTTTTGACACATCTCCAATTATATGCATACTAAAAATAAGATGAGGATCACGAATTCTTCTTCTTATAAGAGTAGTATTAAATATGATTGTCTCTACAAATCCATCTTTTGCTCCACGCAAAACTTTTTCTTTGTCGGGCTCGCTCACTTTACGAGTTGGATAAATCCTTAAGTCAATGATTACAGAAGTTGCGGAGCCATCAAACATAATAATTATTTTTCCTGTTAATAAAGCAGTGACAATTTTTCCTATGTCTTTTTCTGTTTTTGCTCCAACAGTGCTCACTGCTTTGTGTATAAAATCTTCACCAGTTTTTATTTCATTTAAAGTTTCTTGGTCTAGTGAACATAAGTCACGTCTTACAAATTCAAAATTTGTTTCTTTGCTTAAACCTTTAATGTAGAACAAATAAAACTTGCGATCTTTGGTTTCTAAAACCCTTTCTAAAAGATCAAAGCTTTTACCAAAAGGCAATGTTGACTTTAACATAGCAAGATTTTGTTCAATATTAGTTTTTAAATCCATACAAATTCACCCTAATCTTTTAATGTTAAGATTAGGGTATACCGAAATGGGAAAATTTATACATGTATATTTTTAAAAAAATGGTTATTCGGTTAAAACAGAGCCAAAAATATCAATAGGAATATCACATTTTTTAGCTAATTTAAGTTTCATGGATTTGTTTGAAAGCTTATCTATTATGCTAGACTCATAAGGTAATATAATTTTTTCAACATTATATTCTTTGGCAACATTTAAAATTGAGTCAATTTGTGGGCCAATTAAACAAATTACTTGATGAGGACAATCTTCTAAAATGGAACTAATTTTTTGAGAAAGAGCCTCATGTGCTACCTCAATATTATCAATATTTAGATTTGCCACAGAGTATAAAACACTTGGATAGGTATAGCAACTTGAGAAAGTAAGCGGGCTTGTTATATATAGCACAATTAATTTGGCATCTTCTTTAATAGCTTCATTTTGTGCATAGAGTAGAGCCTCCATATCTATAGTATTAGAGATTGAAAAAAGTATTGTTTTCATATAAATACCTCCTTGATTAGTTAAGATAAACATATTATATCATAAAGTCGGGTGGATTTATAGCATGTTTGATATATGAAGACTTGTTATCTTCTTTCATATATGAAATAACAAAATTATCCTTTAATGTCACTTCCAGTTGCTCATATGAAATTGGTTCCTTTAACTTGAATAATATTTTAGCTTGTTCATCAGGATATAAGTTTCCAAGGTTCACTTTAGGCAGGGGCTGATTATAAGACAAATAACCTCTTTCTCTATAAATTGTGCATTCTTTAATAAGCGGATGCGTAAGGTTAACTAATTCTAAATTAATAAGCATATCTTCAGATTGATTTTTTAAGTTTAAAATTAGTTCAAGCTTCTTTTCTTGAAAAGATGATATTGTAGTAACTAGTGACATAAAATTACCCCTTTATAATAAAATTAAGAGGAGTTAACCCCCTCTTTTTACTATATGCTATTTATGTCATTGATAGTCATTGCAAAGGACAACATTGCTTGCTTATATATTGGTATTTATTATTCACATCTTCCATAATATCCTTCGTCGTTACATTCCCATTCATCTTTTTTACAACAACATTTAGCTTTGCAACAACAGGTATTTTCTTTTTCTACAGGTTTATCTGGTGCAATGTATGGCCAGTAAGGAACATAGTGATATCCAGGTGTAGATTGGTTAAAATATGATTTATTTCCAGAATAAAGTTCAATAAAATTTCTGTCAATCTCTTGTGGACGGATACCTATTGGCATTGGTACGTTAGGATTGTATCCATATATTGGCATTGGCACGTTAGGGTTGTATCCATATTGTGGGTTAAACCAAGGATTATTAAAATCTTCAAAGTCTGGATATTTTCCGTCATCCCACCAAGGTGCTTGTGGAGGACAATTATTATTTACTCTATTGCGTGTGTTATAATTATATCTTGTTAGTAAATTAAGATTGTCAGTTTCTTTTTTGCAATTATAATCAAAATTATATCTCATAAAAATTCCCCTTTCTATTGTATTTTAAAATTATTAAGTGACTAGTCTTTTTAGGTTTTATATCCAACTAATCACTATTTGATTAACTTAAATTACTTTTTATTACATCTGCCATAATACCATTCGTCGCCACATTCCCATTCATCTTTGCAGCAACATTTATCTTTTTTGTCTGCAACAGGTTTATCTGGTGCAATATATGGCCAGTAAGGAACATAGTGAAATCCAGGAATAGATTTGCCTGAAGTAGATTCTACAATAATGTCATCTTTGCCTATTGGCATTGGTACGTTAGGGCCATATCCAGGGAAAAACCAAGGATTGTAAAAACCTCCAAAATCGCCTAAATCTGGATATTTGCCGTCAGCCCACCAAGGTGCTTCTGGAGGGCAAGCGTTAGTTGTTTTGTTGTGTGTATTATAACCATATCCTGCACAACCTCTAAGATTTATAAAGTGAATATCGCCAGTTCCTTTTTTGCAATCACAATCAAAATTAAAATTCATAAAAATTCCCCTTTCTATTGTATTTTAAAATTATTAAGTGACTAGTCTTTTTAGGTTTTATATCCAACTAATCACTATTTGATTAACTTAAATTACTTTTTATTACATCTGCCATAATACCATTCGTCGCCACATTCCCATTCATCTTTACAGCAACATTTATCTTTTTCGTCTGCAACAGGTTTATCTGGTGCAATATATGGCCAATAAGGAACATAGTGAAATCCAGGGATAGATTTGCCTGAAGTGGATTCTACAATAATGTCATCTTTGCCTATTGGCATTGGTACGTTAGGGCCATATCCAGGGAAAAACCAAGGATTAAAAAAGCCTCCAAAGTCACCTAAATCTGGATATTTACCGTCGTCCCACCAAGGTTTTTCTGGAGGGCAAGCGTTAGTTGTTTTGTTGTGTGTATTATAACCATATCCTGCACAATTTCTAAGATTTATAAAGTGTAAATCACCATGTCCGTTTTTGCAATTACAATTGAAATTCATAAAAACTCCCCCTTTATTATATTTTTTATTTCTAGGTGATTAGTTTGTTATGATATGTAACTAATCACCGCTTGCTTAATTCAAATTCAGTAGCTAATTATTTTTTATTACATCTGCCATAATACCATTCGTCGCCACATTCCCATTCATCTTTGCAGCAACATTTATCTTTTTCGTCTGCAACAGGTTTATCTGGTGCAATATATGGCCAATAAGGAACATAGTGAAATCCAGGGATAGATTTGCCTGAAGTGGATTCTACAATAATGTCATCTTTGCCTATTGGCATTGGTACGTTAGGGCCATATCCAGGGAAAAACCAAGGATTAAAAAAGCCTCCAAAGTCGTCTAAGTCTGGATATTTACCATCGTCCCACCAAGGTTTTTCTGGAGGGCAAGCGTTAGTTGTTTTGTTGTGTGTATTATAACCATATCCCGCACAATTTCTAAGATTTATAAAGTGTAAATCACCATGTCCAGTTTTGCAATTACAATCAAGATTGAATCTCATAAAAACTCCTCCTTATTAGATTTTAAAAACTATAATTTGATTTCTAAGTGAAGTATTAAACTTACTTCACTACATATATTATGTTTAAAACTACATAATGTGATATTAAAACAAGAAATATAACTTAATTTGTACTTGAAGTATTAACCCTACTTCACTACATATAGTATGCTTAAACTACATAACTTGACATTAAAAAAGAGAATTTTTATATCATAAATTTTATAAATTAGAATATATATTTATAAGACAAGTTATATAAAAGAAGAAAGGTAGGTAGTTTTTATGTTATCTTTACAAATTGGACTAGTTTTTGTTGGAAGTATTGTTGGAGCAGGACTTTCATCTGGACGTGAGCTAACGCAGTTTTTTGCTGTTTATGGATATAAAAGTTTTATAGGGGTGGGACTTTGTGGATTGATGTATATTTGGGTATGCAAAATGATAATTGAGCTTAGCATCAAATATCAAATAACATCTTATAAAGAATTCATAGATTTAGTTTGTCCTCGACCAATAGCAATATTTACAAACATTTTTTTGACTATATTTTTATTAAGCAATACCTCTGTTATATTGGCGGGGAGTGGTGCTGTTGTAAATCAATTTTTTGGCGTTCCCACTCTATTCGGAGTAATGTTAATGATTGTAATCAGTATTATATTTTTAATGAGAGAAACACAAGGACTTTATGAAGTAAATAATATAACCGTACCAATTTTAATTTGTATTATGAGTACAATTTTTATAAGTTACATGATGAAGCGTCCTGAACAAGCAAGTTTTACTTATTTGCAAAGTTTGGATGTACAAAAAACAAATTGGCTTTGGTCAAGCTTTGTATACGCAGGATTTAATATTATTTCTATAGTAGGAATAATTGTTCCTTTAGCAACAGAAATAAAAAATGAGAAAATTATATTGAAAGGGGTTGCAATAGGTTCATTAATTTTAACAATTATTAGTGTATATATTGTATTTTTAATGATGGTAAACCCAACATATGTGAAAGAGTTTGAAATCCCTATTTTAGCTGTGGCTCATCAAGTAACTCCATATTTACAAGTAGCACTACTTATTATGGTGTGGTTAGAAATGTTTTCTTCACAAATTTCAAATGTTTATAGTTTAACCAAGTCACTTCAAAGTAAAGTTAATATTAAATATGAACATGCGATAGTTTTAAGCATATTGGTTGCTTTACCACTTTCAACACTAGGATTTAAAACTTTGGTAGATGTTTTATATCCAGTTCAAGGTGTATTAAGTTTA
Source organism: Candidatus Epulonipiscium fishelsonii (assembly GCA_001983455.1). GTDB lineage: Bacteria > Bacillota > Clostridia > Lachnospirales > Cellulosilyticaceae > Epulopiscium_A. Next base: position 5,513 of record LJDB01000033.1, on the reverse strand, counting down.
GGATTTCTAGTATGCTTAATCTATTATTACACTTCAAATAAATTTAAAGTATCTTTAACACTACCAAATACTCCTGGGGCTTAGATTAAAGCGTCTGGTATAGGTGATATAATTAGTTTTGGAATAACGGCCACTTTAAAAATGTGGCAATAGTAAGATTTCAAGTAATGAAAATAAATTTCAAAGGACTTAAAGTAGTTAACTTTAAGTCCTTTAATGTATTCATGATAACGGATTTAGTTAATTTCATTAAAAAGTATTTTTTCTAGATCTTCGTCTTTTATGGTAACATCATTTACAGTGGCTATGAAATTTTTCAATATATTAAACACTACTCCATATACAATGGACAACGCCAGCTTATCCTGCTTTTTGATATTTGGAAATTTGTCAGAGAATGTATTAAAGATTGCATAATAGTGAGTCTTTCCTATTCCTTTATCGCGTTCTGTCTCACAAGCGTTCCACAAGTTACTTCTGTGTACTATTGTGCCAGTACTTTGTAGATATTCGGTGTATCCATTCTGATGGTAGTTGCTCAACGTTATGTAGATGGTTCCAATTGCCAGCTTTTTCTGAGCGTCATCGTAAAAAATGTTACCTATGCACTGTATCAATGATTTTGCTACCTCCTCGTCATTGATAAGGCCTCCTAGTATTTTATTAATACAACATGTTGCAGTTTTTAATATTGCTATTGCCTCGTATTTATAATCCCTATAAGATGTTAAACCACCCCTAATACCTACCATTTCACCGTAATAGTCAATGTAACCTACTATTTTTTTTGCAATGTTAGAGGTGCAGTCATTTTCTACAATCTTAGAATCTAGTCTAACACATGATGGGGCTCCCCACATTCTAATACTGGATAAAAACTCATTTTTATAGCAAGTTAAAAATCCATACATAATTGTCATTTTGTGGTCTTTAAATATGTTAAAGGCATCTCTTATAGTCTCTCTTAGGGCTGACAATGCTTTTAATACTTCTCCCATTACAGCGTTTACAGTGTAGATGTACAAATTATACCTTTGTATATACTTCTCAGTGTTTTCTTCCGAGTGGTCTAACTTTTCCATGCTTTTTGCTATGTCAGCTAGGAGCATCTTTTTGAAGTGACGTTGGATTAGCTCTTGGGATATAGTAAGAGGACTGGAATCTTTTGAAAAGTCGTATTTCTTAAGGATTTCTTCCATATGCTCAAAGCTGTAATCTGTTACATCAGGGTCTTTTAGTGCATTATAATAATCCTTTCCCATTTCTAGTTCTCTTAACAATGTGATACTTTTTTCTACTAAGAAAGTGGGCATTTTGTTGGCTATTGCATTGAATATGGCATCATATAACTCTGCTGTGCTCTCTGTCATTGTAGCATTGTTACCATTCATTAAGATGCATGCATTTACACCAATTAGTCCACGTTCTGCCACTTGGTCAATTGTCTCAACCTCTGAAGTTGATGGATTTTCCTCGTTTAACTCATTCGTAACTTGCCTTTTCAAATCGCCATCTAGTAAGCCTCTTGTATCTCTAAGAACTATCTTTTCGAACCCGTAGTTTGACATTATATTATTGATCGCTTCTGATGGGGAGCCAGATAATACTATGCAAGATATTATACCAGCTTGTTGAAGTTCCTTGTTATTTATATAATTATCAAATATCGTATCAATATCTTCATATTTAAGGATTGTTTCCGCTTCTTCTAGCAGTTCCTTCAAATTATCCTCATCTAGCTTTCCTTCTATAACAGCTTCATCAAAACCTAGGCTAGAACACAAGCTTTTAGCAGATTCTTTGTTTGTCAAAATTGAGATTATCTTATCTTCATTCCACTTGATAGCAGCTATTTCTAGTGTATCTGAACGCTCTATTCTGTCCAACTGTCTGTCTAATTGGTAGTGCACTAGTATTTTAGTTTGTCCTTGTCCTTTGTTAGTCAATGCTTTTTTGCGTAACTTATTACAAATATTAGAATGGTATAACGCTCCTATAAATGTGGACTTCCCTGCATTTGAAACGCCAACTACTGCAATTTCTACAACTTTATCAAAAGCTATATAACTCATGTGCAACCCTCTTTCCATTTTTATAGATATTTCTAATTCTTTTTATGGCTAAAATTCCATCTCTAAGTTAAATAGAACTGATTTAATATTAACATAAGTTTGTACTAAAAACAATATATAACATTAAATTTATATTTGAAAAATTGTTATGACATATTTGTCCCCAAGAAAAATGGGGACTTTTTTGTTGCTATAATCCCAAATTTATAGACATATTTTGGTTTAAGAATTAAATATATATATTTGAACAGACTATTTCAATATATATTAAAGGAGTACATTTTATGAATATCTTAATATTAAACGGAAGCCCTAAAGGGAAAAATAGTGTTACACTACAAACAGCATTATACTTAAGTAAGCGTTTTCCAAAACATAATTTTGACATATTAAATGTGGCTCAACAAATTAAACAAATTGAAAGAAATTTTAATGAAGCAAAAGAAAAGCTAGAGAAAGCAGAACTAATAATTTTTGTTTATCCAATCTATACTTACCTAGTGCCCTATCAACTTCAAAGATTTATAGAGGTGATGAAAGAGAATGAAGTTAATCTAGTCGGTAAATTTGCGACCCAAATAACAACTTCAAAACATTTTTATGATTTTACAGCACATAAATATATTGAACAAAATTGTTTTGATTGTGGGTTAAACTATATTAAAGGGCTCTCAGCTGACATGGATGATTTGCAAACCACAGCAGGACGATATCAGGCCGATTGTTTTTTTGAGAAAGTAATGTTTGATATGTCTCACAAAATATATAAAGCACATAACATAAGTTTTCAAGAGAATATTCTTGTGAGAAAACAGATATATAAACCCACCCTATTCTCTAGGGAAAAAAGACAAGATAAAGATGTTGTCCTAGTTACGAATGTAGCTCCAGATGATATAAATTTGAAAAATATGATACAAGAAGTTAAAAGCATATCTTTATACCCTATCAGAGAGATTAATATAAGGGAATATCCTTTTATAGGTGGATGTATTGGATGTATGAATTGTACTATAACTGAAAAGTGTATATACAAGGATAATTTCGATGAATTTTTGAGGGCTCAAATTCAAAGTGCAGATGCTATACTTTATGCTTTTACAATAGAAAACCATTACACTCACTCAAGTTTCAAATGTTACGAGGATAGACAATTTTGCAATGGACATAGGACTGTGACACAAGGAAAAATAACTGGATATATAATAAGTGGAAACTATAGTGAAGAGCACAACATTCAAACCCTAGTGGAAGCTAGAAGTGAAGTTGCTGGGATGTATCTTTGTGGGGTGGCATCAGATGAAAATAATACAAAAAAATCTATAATTGATTTTGTAAATTCACTAACTTATTCTTTAAAGCATAATATGCAATCCCCTAGGAATTTCTATGGTGTTGGAGGTAATAAAATATTTAGAGATTTAGTGTTTCAGATGCAAGGAATTATGCAAGCAGACCATAAGTTTTATAAACAAACAGGAGCATATGATTTTCCGCATAAAAAGTTAGGACTATTACTAGGCATGAAAGCTCTAGGTATTATTATGAAAAATGATAAAGTACAAAAGCAAATGAGTAGTAAAATGTCAGAGTATATATTGGAGCCTTACACTAAAATCTTGGAGCAAACTAAGCAGAAATAATAATATTGAAATATACGTAAGCTTAATATACAATAATAAAAGATAGATAGCAAAGCTATTTATAAAATCTAATTTTAAATACGGAGGCTAAAATGATTGAAGTTGGAATGAAAAACGAAATACAATTTGATATTAAATCTACTCAAACAGCAAAAGAAATGAAAACAGGTGGAATGGAAGTATATTCATCTGCCTGCTTGTTTGCGGCAATGGAAGAAGCATGTTTTGAACTTTGTGAAAAGCATTTGGATGCTGAAAATACTACTGTAGGTATTCATATGGATTGTAGCCATGAAAAAGCATCTCTTGTTGGAGAAACAGTAGTAATTAGCTGTGAAATTATTGAAGTGAATGATAGAAAACTTAAGTTTTCTATTTCTGGATCTACACAAAAAGGAATAATTGGAAGAGGAACACATACTAGATTTATTGTAAATGAAGAAAAATTTATGAAGAAATTACTTTAAGGAGCTAGTACTCTTAGATGAAACTTAGTTATATACAAACAGACAATACTAACCCATATAAAAACTTAGCATTAGAAGAATATTTATTGAATAACACTGAATATGACGAATGCATCTTATATTTGTGGCAAAACGAAAGAACAGTGGTTATTGGATTTAACCAAAATGCATGGAAAGAATGTAAAGTTGAAGAATTAAAGGCAAATAATGGGTTGTTAGCAAGACGCTTATCAGGTGGAGGTGCAGTTTTTCACGATTTAGGTAATTTAAATTTTACTTTTTTAATTAGAAAAGATTACTATGATGTGGAAAAACAAACAGAAGTAATATTAAGAGCAGTAAACAAATTTGGCATACCTGCTATTAGAACTGGAAGAAATGATATATCAGTGGATGATAAAAAATTTTCAGGAAATGCTTTTTATAATGCTGGAGATTACTACTATCATCATGGTACTTTGCTAATAGATGTAGATAAATTAAATATGGCTAAATATTTAAATGCTTCTGCCAAAAAACTTAATTCAAAAGGAGTTAATTCTGTAAGAAGTCGAGTATGTAATCTTACTGAATATAATCCAAATATTACTATTGAAAATATGAAGCAGACTCTGATTGAAGCATTTAGTGAAGTTTATAATGGTACGCCAGTTGAATTATCTTCAGAACGTATCAATCAAAATACTATAGATAAACTTGTAGATAAATATTCAGATTGGGATTTTATATATGGTCATCCTATTCCTTTTGAAGTACAGTGGAGTGACAAGTTTAGCTGGGGTGAAATTGAAATAGTATTTTCTTTTAACAAAGGCATAATACAAGAACTTAATGTTTTTACAGATGCAATGGAAGTTACTATAAGTGAAACACTAAAGAAAGCTTGGAAAGGTGTAAGGTTTATAAAAGAAGATATGAAAAAGGCTTTGAATAATTTAGGAGATGTAAGCGTAGATAATGAAAAAATGTTATATGAAATATTAGATTATTTTATGAATTAACTTGCCCCCTCTGTCACTGGCGTGATAGAGGGGTTTATATTTCTTAAGTAAAATTTATTTAAGAAATATGTCTAGGCCAACATTAGGACCATATCCAGGAGTATAAAACATATTATGGAACGAGACTAGCAGACATATCATTATCTACATTATAATTATACCCAGGAATATTAGGAGCCTGACCAGGGATATAAGACATATCATTATCTACACCATAATTATACCCAGGAATATTAGGACCTTGTCCAGGAGCATAAGACATATCATTATCTACACCATAATTATACCCAGGAATATTAGGACCTTGTCCAGGAGCATAAGACATATCAT
>LJDB01000032.1 GCA_001983455.1 Candidatus Epulonipiscium fishelsonii | reverse complement strand
TTCTATCATGTAAAAGTTAGTTATTTTTTTGATAAATTATAATAAAAAGCTTAATCAAAATAACTAACTTTTTAAATTATCAGGTTATTATTTCCATTAAGTACATGCAAAACAGAAGATCTTTTCTTCTTATTTAAGCGTGAGTATCTCAGTTGTACAGAGCATTACCAAGATACTCTCACAAATAGTTATATAAAATTAATTTGGTGATCAGATTTGTTATATAAATTGCTTATAAGTAATAATTTTCTAAATTTTATCTATTACATAACATTTTCTGCATCTCGGCTCATAACTATCTGATGCCCCAATTAAGATTATAGGGTCATTATAAGAAGCTGGTTTATCATCAATGAGTCTTTGTGTATATGTGGCTTCATTTCCACACACCATACAAATAGAGGAAAGCTTCGTTACATTATCAGCTAAAGCTAACAATTCAGGTACAACTCCAAATCCTTCTCCTTTAAAATTCTTGTCTAATCCCGCACAGATTACTCTTTTTCCTTGATTAACAATAGACATAATTATCTCAACAGTATCTCCGCCAAGAAATTGTACTTCATCAATTCCAACCACTTGAGTTTGTTTGTCTATATACTTAAGCATTTCAGAACTATTTTGGATTGATACTGCTTTTAGATTTCTTCCGTTATGTGAAGTAATAGTGTTTTCTTCGCATCTTGTGTCAATTGATGGTGTAAAAATAATAGTATTTTGTTTTGCATATAAAGTTCTTTGCAGTCTTCGAATAAGTTCCTCTGATTTTCCTGAAAACATCGGTCCACATATTATTTCCAATGTTCCCATATTAAAATATTTGTTCACTAGTAAAACCCCTCTCTAATATATCCGTACAATACTGTGTTTATCTTCAATTGTGCACTACATCATTCTTTGCGTTCAATGACAATGATTTCTAAATTTTCAAAGTTGTTTTGCAAAATTTCCTTAATATTGATAGATGGTTGTAAAGTTCTTGGTGCACTGCCTAAGATTATGTTTGTTATTTTATTATTTCCAATAAATGTACATATTGTTTCAATGATGTCTTGACTACAAAGAAAATGTACTTCTCCGCCCATTTCAGAACCATAAACAAATAATTCTTCAAATAATGTACTTGTTTTAGGTGTATCAAATATAGTGTCACCTTTACGTATGTGTAAAATATGCAATTCTCCGTCTAGTTCTTTTGCTATAGATGCACCTTTTGCAATTAATCTTTTACTATTTTCTTGAATTGTTATACAAACTAGTATTTTTTTCATGTTATAACCCTCCTATAGATTTGAATTAAATATAAGTTTAGTTTAAATGAAGAAGGTAGATAAAAAATATACAAATTGTAAAGCTTTTGTAAATTCATAAATAACTTATTAACTACTACTTTGCCCTATTCAATATTATAAAATGCAACTAGAGCATTTTTATCACCTCTTTTATACTCTATAGTAGAGTTGCCACTTATAAATGGCATCAAAAGACATTATTAAATTATTTAATCTAGCTATTACGATAAATTGTTCCTTTAGTAAAATTATGTGTCTTTTTTCAGTTGTATATATATATATATATCAAAATTGAATATATCCTATTCATTTATATTTAATTTACTAGAAATTAATTCTACAAATAAGTCACTTTCCAATATATCCTTTTTTGGATGAATAAAAATTGATCCAAAAAAAAACAACTTCATTAGTTGTACTAAATGAAAATAACTTATTCAACAACTTATAATGCTTATAGCATATTTAACTAAATTTTTCCCCCAAAAAAACTCCTTTGTAGTATTTTGATAGAGTATATAACCTCTATTCTAATAATACTACAAAAGATATATTATTTACTAAATAATATTTTATGCTTAAAGTGACTACTTATAAGTTCCGCATCTTTTAAAAATCCTGCTGGTATTGGCAAAATAAGTTCATACACTGATGTCGTATAGTCCGTGCAACTACTATATGCAAAAACAATTTTTGGCTCCAGATCTTCATTAATAAACACATCTGTAAGAGTATAAATAGAATAACTTAGCCCATAAATATCACCCTTATAATAAACAAATTCATCTGTAAAAATAACTTCAAGAGGTGTTTTTAATAAATAATCATAATATCTATCGATAATTATATATATTAGCACACTTATAATTACTGCCAAGAATAACATTGAAAAGCTAAAACCTATTTTTGATCCAGAGTTTGAAAATAAAGCTCCAACTCCCAAAATACAAAAAATTATGCTTACTGCAATATTATTCAAAACTAAAGTATTTCTTTCTTCTGTAAGCCTATCTTTTAAGGAATAATATTTATAAGATTCATATCTCCAATGTGATAATAAATTTAATTGTTGGCTGTACACTTTATTGATTAATTTATGTTCTTTATAAAATATATAACAATTGGTAAATCCTCCACCAGCTAAAGAAAGTCCTAGGAATATAATTATATTATGAGCAACAGAAGCAGCATCATATCGAATAAGAGGGACAGAAACCAACATTAAGCCCAAAATTCCATATATAAGTGATAAAATATATTTAAGTTGTATTTTATTCATATGGACACCTCCATATTTATATTTATAGTTACTTTATAATATATGCTTTAGACACAAAATAGGGGAATGATTTTCAAAAAATGTTAAATTTTACAAATCTATGGGTATATTTACTTCAATTTTAACAGTGAAGAAATTTAACGTCTTATGCTAGTTAATCGCATTTTTTATATTACTATTAAAAACGATGTTCTTATCTTTATTATGAATAATATGCATGGACGATTTTTACTGATAAAATATTTGACTAGTGTAGCTGGTAAATTTAAAAATAACTATTCATCCACCACTAGTGTATCTTCCAGATACGTATAAATAATTGTCTTTTTTTGGTAATGTCAATTGATGTAATGAATAACAGATGTAGGAACAGGTATTTTCTTCTTATTCAAGATTAGAAAGGCTAAAAGGCTGTTCTTCTCATTCAAGATAATAATGGGAAGTCAAAGATTTTGCATTATTATTCATGATAAAAAATTTAGGAACAAATGGATTAAATCTTTTATTCATGATAACGCAGTTAGGAACAACGTGAATGTTATATATGGGATATGCATTCTGAAGGGAAACTCTAATTATATGTAAGATATGCATTCTGAAGGGAAACTTTAATTGTATGTGGGATATGTATTCTGAAGGGAAACTCTAATTATATGTGAGATATGTATTCTGGTTAAAAAATTTATTATTTATAGTAGAAATAGGCTTAAAATTTCTTTAGGTTTGTGAGTCTTACTAATATACCACTTATTTTGAACAATTTGCTTACAATTTAATTTTTTTACATAATCGAATTAAAGTAAGGCCGTAGTATTCGTTCTAGTTTAATTCATAGCTTTTTTAATTCGTGATAGCGTACAAATCACTTTTAGTTTTTCTTGTATTGGGTTATATTGGGTTGTTAGCCAGGTGTTACTTATTTTTTCACGTCTGCTCTACTACTTATTTTTTCGCCTATTGGCTACTTATTTTTCGTGAGTACTCTGCTACTTGGTTTTTTCACATGGGTTAACTATTAAAGTATATACCTATATCGAACAAAATACAATTGGCAAAATACCCTAGTATATTTCTTCTGACTAGTGAATTATATCCAGCATAATTAGCATTATTCAAAAATGCATGCTTATGCATAGATGTGCAATTTATGTACACAATTACATAGCCCTTCATATTGAATTACTAAAATATTTAACCAGCATCAATAGTTATATTTAGTTAAAACCTTGAATAAGATTATACAAGCAAATCACAACAATCGGATAAAAAGTAAGGAGATTTTATGAAAAAACACAAATATATTTACCTAGATTTAATCCTAATGCCGATAAAATATGTTCCTTTAGAATCATTTTTTATTATTGTATATACTCTAGTGAATGGCTTGATGTTAGCTTATCAAACATTAGCTACTGCGTATTTTATTGATTGTGCATTAGATATATTTAATGGCAGAAGAAATATTAATGAAATAGGCTTACCTATTTTATTAATTGTAGGATATATTATTCTTCAAAACTTATTACCTGCGATTTCTAATATAATTAATCTTATCGCTAAAAATAAACTAACTCTTATAATACAATCTATTATTCTTGAAAAAAGGTCGACTTTGGAGTATAAACATGTTGAAAATTCTGATACTCAAGATTTGATTAATAGAGTTTGCACAGATACAACCACTCAAATTAAAACAGCCTTTGATAATGCTTTATCATTTACTAGTTTGCTTATTAGCCTAATGTCTATTCTAATAATTATTATGAGTGATACTTTATGGGGAGGAGTTATTCTTTTACTAGTAAGTGTGCCTTTTCTTATAACTGCTCAAAAATTAGGAATACAAAATTACACTCTGGAAAAAAATGCAAAAGCAATTCAACGCAAATATAATAATATAGCTCATATCTTGATGGATAGAACGTTTGCAAACGAAAGAAAACTTTTTGGATATAGCAAAAAATTGCAACAGAGATATAACGATTTAAATGATGAATCATTTGCTATGGAAGCCAAAATTTTTACTAGAGTTTTTTCAAATCTAAAAACTGGTTCGGTGGTTACTATTGTGGTAAGTGGATTAATTATAGCAATGTTATTACCATCGTTACATAATGGTGCTATGAGCATTGGTATTTTTATAGCTCTTGTTAATGGAGTGATTAATCTTATGCAACTTATTGGATGGCAATTGCCATATATCATAGGAGATAATGCCAGAACAAAAGAATATCTGAAGGACCTAAACTTGTTTTTTTCTCTTAGTTCAAAAACAGATGCTTGTGTTATACCCAACAAAGAAAATAAATTTGTTTTTCAGTCTATTGAATTTAGAAATGTATCTTTTAAGTATCCTAATACAGAAAACTATATACTATACAATTGTTCATTTGTAATGTATAGTAACAAAACTTATGCTTTAGTGGGGGTAAATGGTGCAGGCAAATCTACTATTATAAAGCTCATATTAGGCATGTATGATGAGTACAACGGAGAAATTTTTATTAATAACAAAGATATTAAGACATATGATTATTCTATGTTAAAATCAATTATTGCTGTTGTTTTTCAAGATTTTGCTACTTATCAAATATCTTTAAAAGAAAATATTACGTTGGGAAATAATCTGATTTATAATAATGGAAAATTTGAAAAAATAGTACAAGATGTAGGCTTGACAGACTTTATAGCTACTCTAAAAAATAATAGTGATACCCACCTTGGAAAATTAAAACAAGATAGTATAGATATTTCAGGTGGACAATGGCAAAGAATTGCTATTGGACGACTATTATATTCTAACGCTCCAATTAATATACTAGATGAACCAACAGCAGCACTCGACCCAATAGCAGAGAGTAAGGTATATGAAATGTTCCATACATTAAATAAAGATAGATTTACTATTTACATAACTCATAGGCTGGGAGCTGCTAAGATGTCTGATGAAATTTTGGTAATACATAACGGAAAAATTGCAGAATCGGGTAGTCATAATGAGCTGATGAATATTAAAGATGGTATATACAGTGTAATGTTTAATACGCAGAAATCTTGGTACTAAAAAAGGAGATATATATGGAAAACTTTTGGAAATTTATTTCATATAGTATAAAAAGTACTATACTAATGTTTCGCTTTGAACCATGGCGAATGCTCCTTAAATCTTTATTTGCCTTTTTATATGGAGTATCTTGGACGCTTCAAATTGTGCTTTTACAAACTTTTTTTGATTCAGCCCAACGAGTATCCGAAAATACCGAAAATATTAGTAATTGTCTAGTGATTTTATTAGGAATGATATTGATTTATTGCATCGGGCAAATTTTGCAAGGAGTAGATACATGCTATTCAGAGATATTGTATATTAAAACCAAAAAACATATCAACTTAAGATTATTTAAAAAAATAGATACTATGAGTTCTCTAAGTTTTGAGGATATAGATGAACTAGAGAAAATTAATAAAGCTATAAATGGGGGAAACTTTGCATTTGGTGCTAGTGTAATACTTATTGATACAATATTTTTCTATTCTACTTACTTCATCTTAACTAGTGGATATCTTTATACATTAAGTCCTCTGCTATCTGTTAGTGTTTTAGCTATTTTTATTCCCTGCTTCATCTCTAATATTATAGAGACTAAAGGTTTTAAAAATTTAGAAGAGACTTCCACTCCAATGAGACGTGAATGTGAGTATTATGAAAGTTGTATAATAGACACTAGGGAAACACGTATCTTAGGAGCAACTCATTATTTTAATCAATTATATTTTTCTAGTTTAAAAAAATTAAATATGCTAGTATTAAAAGCACAATTAAAGAAAAATTTAATTCGACTTATTGTAGGGGTTATTACTATATTGGGATATGGAGTTATTTTATTTATGCTAGTCAAGTTAGTTTTAAAACAAGAAATAACTGTAGGAGCATTTTCAGCTGTATTAGCATCAATAAGTATGGTGTTTACTTTTATGAGCGATATAATTTCAGAAAGAATTGGCTGGGCTGCTGAAACTATGGGAACAGTAGATAACTATATTTCGTTTATATTTGAGGATAAAAAATCTGATAGTAAAATTTACCAAGACACTAGAAATATTAAGTTACAAGATGTGAGTTTTAAATACCCTTGTTCTGAAAAAGAAGTATTAAAAAATATTAATCTATCTTTAACAGATAATAAAACAATTGCAATTGTAGGAGAGAATGGAAGTGGAAAAAGCACCTTAGCGAAAATATTATTAGGACTATACCCTCCCACTAGAGGTCAAATCTTAGTAAATGATATTTCTATGTGTGATATAGATTCTCGCAATTATTCAGCAGTTTTTCAAAAATTTTGTAAATATCAAATGACTTTAAAAGAAAATATTTGCATCGCTGATATTTCTAAAAATATAGATTATGATGAAGTACATAATATATGCAACCAAATAGGCATAACACTCTCAAGCGATAAATTAGTAAATGGGTTAGATACATTTATAGGACGTGAATTTGATGGCATAGAGTTATCCGGAGGGCAATGGCAAAGAATTGCTATTGCAAGAGGTATTTATAGAGAGTATGATTTTATTATTTTAGATGAGCCCACATCTGCAATTGACCCACTTGAAGAATTTAATCTATACAATACTTTTTCTAAGTTATGCACTGAAAAAACAGCTATCATTATCACCCACAGACTAGGTTTAGCTAAGATAGCTGATGCAATTATAGTTATGAAAGAAGGTAACATTGTTGAAATGGGTACACATAGTGAGCTTATTTCTAAAGATGGTGAATATAAGCATTTATTTGATACACAAAGTAAATGGTATTTTTAAGAAAATTAGATTATACGATGGATACATCAATTAGGCGAACATATGTGTTCGCCTTTAGCTTAGTCTAATCTAATCCATTTAAATTCATATGGTGATAGTGCTTCTTCAGTGTAATCAACTACGCTATTTGTAACATTTACTATGAATAATACTTTAGAGTCATCTCCTCTTAACAAGCAAAACACTCTAGGGTCTATATTAAGTATAATTTGTTGTTCGTATGGGTTAAATTCAGGATATTTTTTTCTTTCTTGAATCATTTTGCAAAGCTCATTAAATATAGTGTTCCTTCGGGTATCTTGTTCTAATTGGGTTACCAAATTATCATAGTCAAATTTTTCTCTGTTAATTCGTCTATTAATACCAGATTCCTCTAGTCCTTTATAATCATTCCTTGAGCCCAACAAGGTGTTATAATAAATTGCGGGCACCCCAATTACAGATAGCAAAATGGAATTTGCAGCTTTAATCATCTTTATTTGTGTTTCAACATCATATGAATTGTCTACCAAAGCGTCATGGTAGTTGATATTTAATTCGTAAACAGATTGGGTTCCATCTACATTTTGCTTATAGGAAACTTTACCACCATTTTTTTCTACCCTATTAACTAGTACTATCCTTTCTTCATCAGTCAATATACCTTCCGTTGGACGAAGACCAATTCCATCATGTGAACTAAGAAAATTAAAATAAGTTGCTGTATCACTAATTGGATGTATGGTTTTTGCCCACTCAGATAACTTGGTAGCATCTCCATTAATAAACGTATGAAGAACAAGTGGGGGTAGTGCAAATTGATAGACCATATTGGCTTCATCATTATCACCAAAATAACTTATATTTTCAATATGAGGAACATTAGTTTCTGTAATAATCTGAGTATTTGGTTTAATATCGTCCAAGATTAATCGCCATAATTTAATGATTTCATGTGCTTGTGGCAAATGCATACATCCAGTGCCACTTTCTTTCCATATAAATCCTATTGCGTCAAGTCTTATAGATGTAGCCCCGTTGTATGCATATGACAGCAAAATATCAGTCGTATATAGAAACACATCATAACTGCAAAAATTTAAGTCGACTTGATCTTTGCTAAAGGTGCTTAGAACTTTGTGATTATTCTCATAGTCATGAAACAAAGGTGAAGTACGGGGGCGTACAACTTTACTATAATCAAAGTCTTCATCAAACTCGATAAAAAAGTCTTTATACTCGGGCTCATTAGACAAGAATTTCTTAAATATATCATTTGATTGAGAAACATGATTTGCTACAAAATCATACATTAGCCTGTAGTCTTGGCTTAAACTTTTAATATCGTCCCAATCTCCAATATTTGGGTCAATTTTATTGTAATCAACGACAGAAAAACCGTCATCACTAGTGTATTCAAACATAGGAAGCAAATGGATGTCTGTTATAATTCCTTTTAAATACTTATCCATAAAGTTTTTTAGAGTTATTGCTGATGGTTTTCCTTCTTTGTATATGCTATCTCCGTATGTAATCATATAAATTGTTTGCTCATCTACTTTATTTACTTTTTCAAACTGTTTTTGTTTCCAATAATTAATTAAATTTTCAAACCTAGTGTAATCAGCCGTTGGATATAATTTCAATATTCTATCTTTCATTTTTTTGTTCCTCCTCTAAAATTTCACATAATGCTTTATATATACCTTGATTTTCATTGGTATCAGTCACATATTTAGCCACTTTTTTTGCCTCATTAGATGCATTGCCCATTGCGTAGGAATGTGGTACAGTCTTTAACATTTCTATATCATTAGAACTATCTCCAAATGCACATATTTCGTCTAGTTGAATATCATACTGTTTTGCTAGTTGTAACAACGCTGTAGCTTTGTTGCTGTTGTTTTGAGTAACCTCTATATAAGATTCAAAAGATGAGCTAAGTTCTATATTAGGAATTTGACTTAGTTGCTGTATTGACTTTGTATGATTATCTTTATCTAAAGTTTTAGCATCAATCTTTAAAATATTGACTGATTTAAAATCTGATTTTGTATTTAGTGTAATCAAGTTTTCCGTATAGCTTTCATATTTGAACAGTGGGGTGTGCATAAATTTATTTATTCTGTCTCCTCTAACTGCTCTAGATAATCTGATATGTTCATCATAATATTGCTGAGCGGATAGAAAACTATATTTTTTTTGATCTCTACCATAAATAGCCATGTAAACATCATTTTCTATTAAAATATTTAAAACTTTCTCAAGCACTTCCCACTCAAATGGATAATATATTTTCTGGTCATCAACTAATATTTCATGGCCACTATTTAAAATTAAATCACACTCTAGTTCGTTTTCTAATACTATACCTTCTACCATACTAAAGTTTCTTCCTGTTGCTAAAACTATTTTTCTTCCTTCTTTTGATAACTTTTTCAATAAGTTTAATGTGTCTACATCAATAGATTGATCTGACTTTAATAACGTTCCATCCAAGTCAAAGGCAAACATTTTAATCATAATATAAGCTCCTTTTTGTATTATAGATCTTGCTAAGCTAATTTTTTTAACTTAGCAAGTCTGTATTATATGTCTATGAAAGCATTTCTAAATGATTGTTTTTAGATCAGAAGCAATGACATCAACTTTTGGCCCATATATTATTTGCACATGGGTTTGAGATGTTTTGTTAATTCCAATGGAGCCTGTAGTTTTTAATAAAGCTTCATCAATTTTGTTAACATCTTTAACATCTACTCTTAACCTAGTAAAACAGTTATTTATTTCAACAATATTGTCTCTGCCTCCTAGTCCTTGAAGAATAGTTTGAGATTTTTGATTGCCTGAACTTTTTTCTTCAATTTCGTCTTCCTCAGAAGCTTCAACTACAAGACCATTTTTTTTGAAATACCATCTAAACATAGTGTAATAAATAATTGCATATCCAATTCCTACATAAACTGCATAAGTCCAGTTTGAATTTGGCACTAGGAAACCATACACAAAAAGGTCAATTATTCCGCCTTGTGTATTTCCAATTCCCACTTCTAATATAGCCATCAAAAAGAATGAAATCCCTACCAATATGGAATGCATTACAAACAAAAATGGAGCTATAAATAAGAATGAAAACTCAATTGGTTCAGTAATACCTGTTGTAAATGAAGCTAATGCACCAGCAATCAATAGTGGACCTACTGCTTTTCTTTTATCTTTAGGTGTTGCATGATAAATACCCAATGCAGCAGCAGGCAACCCAAATACCATAAACGGAATTTTTCCTTGTGCCATAAATGCTGTAAATGGTTTTAATACTTCAATATCAACTGTTCCAAAGAATTGGAAGAATATGTTCCACACTCCTTCAACACCTTCGTATACTCCACCAGCTGCGGTTGTTCTAAATATTCCATTTAAAATATGGTGCAACCCTGTTGGAACCAAAAGTCTTTCAAGCATACCATAAATAAAGACTCCAAAATTTCCTGCTCCAGCAATTGCCATACCAATAGCGTTAATTAATGATGAAATTGGCATCCAAATAAATGGTAAAATTTGGCCTAATATTGTTCCACATACAATAACCGCAATGGAAACAAATCTTTTTCCTCCAAAGAAAGCTATTGCTACAGGTAAAGATATATTATAATATTTATTATGTAGTTTTGATGCCAAAATACCAGCTACCATACCGCCGACTGCACCCATCTCAATTGTTCCACTAATTCCAAGTGCATTTCCTAACCCTACATTTCCAAACTCAAACAATCCAGATTTAATCATGTATGATGCACTAAATAACATTACATAATAAGTTACAAATCCGGCCATTGCTGCTATTTCTTTTTCTCTTTTAGCAAGCCCAAATGATATTGAAATAGCAAATAATACTGGAATTAAACCAAATACCTGCCCACTTATTTCTCTAATTAAAAACAATACATAGTAAATATATTCGTTCTCCAGAAATGGTAGTAATGCTTGAACTTGCGGACGGCTTAGTGCTGCTGTAAACCCATATAAAATACCAACAGCTGCAATGGTTGCAATTGGCACCATTAAGCTTCGGCCAAATGCTTGAAACCATTTTAAGGCTTTACTGTCTTTATTTTGCTTAGGTTTTTTATCACTTTTATTTTCTTCAACAGTTGGAAGACTGTTACTTTTAACTGCTACTTCTATTAAAATATTATCTTTGGCAACTTTATCTAGGTTATCAATAAATTTTATTTCTTCAAAATCATCTGAATTTGTAATTATCATTGGTGTTATTAAGTCATAACCCAACTCTTTAATTTTTACCAAATCAAACCTTAATATTGGTTGCCCTGCTTCAACTTTTTCTCCTTCTTTTACCAGTGCCTCAAAGTGTTCTCCCTTCAACTTTACTGTGTCCATACCAACATGAATTAGAATTTCCATTCCATCCTCTGTAACCATTGTAATCGCATGCAATGTGTCAAATATAGTTGCTATGGTTGCATTTGCTGGTGCAAATACCACTCCAAATTTTGGTATAATAGCTACACCTTTTCCTAACATACCACTGGAAAATGCCTCATCTTTAACTGAGTTAAGATTAACATATTTTCCATGCATATGTGCATTCAACTTAATCATGTTATAGCTCCTCTCAAAAATAGTATTAGTGAATAAAAATAATATATTTGTATTTTAAATTATTATATCATTAATTTTTTTTTAAAACAATTTATTTTTTATACAAACCTCGAAGCAACTTAATTTGCAATCTTTACAATATTAACCAACTATAGAATACAATTTAACGATAGTACATATAATATATTTAATTTTACAAAACCTTTCACACACGGTACCCTAAATTTGCTACGTTCAGGTTATGTCATATTACATTAAATTAAAAGGTATGTTATAATAATCAAGATAATTTTGAAAAATGATTAAGCAGGAGTAATTCTACATGAAAACATTAATGTTTGATGCACCTTATAATTTTTATGAAATTACCATGATACTAAAGAATGGAGGATTAATAGCAATTCCAACGGAAACTGTATATGGCCTTGCTGGAAATGGATTTAATGAAGTTGCAGTTTCTAATATATTTAAGGCAAAAGGCCGTCCAAGTGATAATCCTCTTATTTTGCATATTTCATCACTAGATATGCTGGATGATATTGTTTTATCAATTTCTGATGAAGCTCAAAAATTGATGGATGCATTTTGGCCTGGGCCACTCACATTAATTTTTCCAGCCACAGAAAAAGTTCCAAAAATAATTACAGCTGGTTTGCCAACAGTTGCAGTACGATTTCCATCTCATCCAATTATGAGAAAAATTATAGAGAACTGCAAATTTCCGTTGGCTGCTCCCAGTGCAAATAGCTCTGGAAAACCCAGCCCAACTCTAGCAAAAAGAGTAATGGAAGATTTAAGCGGAAAAATAGATGGAGTAATTGATGGTGGAAAATGTGATATAGGAATTGAATCTACCGTTGTTGACGTTGCAACTTTGACCATTTTAAGACCAGGGTTTGTTACAGAAAGCATGCTTCAACAGATTGTTCCAGCAATTAAAAATACTTCAATTTTTCACCAAGAAAAACCCATTTCACCAGGTATGAAATATACCCACTATTCTCCAAATGCACAGGTTCAAATTGTGCAAGGAAAAAACTATATCGAAACTATAAAAAACCTAATCGAACAAGATTTATCAAAAAACAAATATGTTGGAGTTTTAGCTACAGATGAAACTTTGCATAATTTTGCAAATGTAACTACTTTAAGTGTAGGTAGCCAAAATAATCTTGGGGAGATAGCAAGCAGTTTTTTTGAAATATTGCGTAAGTTTGATGATTTAGGAGTAGAAAAAATTTACTCTTTATCTTTTTCTCAAGAAGGAATTGGAGAAGCAATTATGAATAGACTTGAAAAATCTGCTGGATATAATATTATAAATTGTTAAGTAAAGTGTAACAATCACAAATTGTTATGCATATATTAATTATAACAACTGGAGGACTTTTATGAGTAAAGTATTTATTATGGATCATCCTTTAATTCAACACAAAGTTTCACATTTACGTTCAGTAGAAACAGGCTCAAAGGAATTTAGAGAACTAACCAGAGAAATTTCTCAACTTATGTGTTTTGAGTCAACACGTGATTTGCCCCTTGAAAATTATGAAATTGAAACTCCTA
The DNA here is from genome assembly GCA_001983455.1 of Candidatus Epulonipiscium fishelsonii. Classification (GTDB taxonomy): domain Bacteria; phylum Bacillota; class Clostridia; order Lachnospirales; family Cellulosilyticaceae; genus Epulopiscium_A. The sequence goes on along the minus strand of LJDB01000032.1, from coordinate 18,212 downwards.
TTGGGCCAACAATTGGAAGACGTATCTCTGGAAAAACCTTGAGCATTGTACCTATTCTGCGTGCTGGGCTTGGTATGGTTGATGGAATATTAGATTTAGTTCCAACTGCCAAAGTTGGTCATATAGGCTTGTATCGTGACCCAAAAACTTTAGAGCCTGTTGAATACTATTGTAAACTTCCAGATAGTATTCAACATCGTAAATTTTATGTTTTAGATCCAATGTTAGCTACTGGAGGTTCTGCTGTTGCTGCAATTCAATTTGTAAAAGATAGGGGAGCAAAAGACATATGTTTCTTGTGTATTATTGCTGCCCCAGAAGGACTCAAAAAATTGCAAAATGCACATCCTGACATTGAAATTTATATAGCCGCTCTTGACGAAAGGCTTAATGACCATGGATATATTGTCCCTGGACTTGGAGATGCAGGAGATAGGCTTTTTGGTACAAAATAGTGATATTATGTTTAATTATCATAAATAACAGATTTAGTCACGCTGTTCCTAAATCCGTTATCATGAATAAAGAAGAATAACTCTTTGGAGTATTCTTCTTTACCTAAATATACCTTTCTTTTTAATAATATAGTTTTGTCTTGATTAAAATGTATTGACATTTTTATCCAAAACAAAATTATGTATTCTTTTACATAATTCGGTATATATTAACTGTAAAGTCTATCAAAACCTCCCCAACATAAAAATCAGGAAGGTTGTAAAAAGTTTAAAAATTATACTTATATTTGTAAGACTAAGCAATACTCCATAGTTATATCCATAAAACATAAGAGCTTATAGCCTTACTTTTCTAATTATAAAAAAATTAAAAAACATTTAAAGTGTAATTTAGAGCTATTTTAATTATTGTCAACTGTTGGAAAGTATATTCAATAGTTGCAAAAAAATTTTTTAGAATTTAGTCATTGATGATTCAATTAGATTTTAATGGATTATCGACTAAATAAAGGCTATATTTTTGTTTTCCTTTTTTTCTTATCTTAAATAATGATAAAAGAGATTTATTTTGCATCATTATTATAAATAACAGAGGAGGCACTCTTGTGAATTTAGTAGGATTGTATGTATTAGCGTTTGGACTATCATTTTTAATAGCATTTCTTTCAACGCCTATTGCAAAAAAGATAGCTTTTAAAGTTGGGGCTATTGCTCAACCACGTTCACGTGATATGCATGAACAACCTATTCCTCGAATGGGTGGAATAGCAATTTTTGCGAGCTTTATATTTACTTTACTTATTCTTTACAAACAGTTTGAGTTTTTGCACTCTAAACAAATTTTAGGAATTGTAATAGGCGGAAGTCTTATAGTTTTGTTGGGCTTTTTTGATGATATCTGTGAATTAAATTCCAAATTTAAAATGACTATACAAATAATAGCATCCATCATTGTTATACGTTGTGGAATTCGTATTGACTTTATAGCCATTCCGTTTATTGAAGATTTAAAGTTTTTAAGTATTTTTTCTATACCAGTAACGATTTTGTGGATTGTAGGTATTACCAATGCAGTAAATCTAATTGATGGGCTTGATGGATTGGCAGCGGGAGTTTCTTCAATTGCATCAATATGCTTAATGGTGCTTGCAATCTATAGTGGTCATCCTATTGCTGTATTTTTAACAGTAATTTTAACAGGTGCTACTCTTGGCTTTTTACCATATAATTTTAATCCTGCTTCAATATTTATGGGAGATACAGGGTCAACATTTTTAGGATTTATGCTATCAATAGTTTCTATCTTAGGACTATTAAAAACTTATACAATAACTGCAATTCTAGTTTCAGTCTTAGTTCTTGGGTTACCTATCTTTGACACTACCTTTGCCATAATAAGAAGATTAATAGCTGGAAAACCAATTATGTCTCCAGATAGAGGCCATCTACATCATAGACTTGTAGATAAGGGATACAGTCACAAAGGAGCGGTTGTTACCCTGTATGGAATTAGTGGAGTCTTTGGACTTTCAGGTATTGGCTTGTTAATGCATGATACTCGAATAATTGCTATTGTTAGTGTAATCGTTGCCATTCTTATATACTTTAACATCAAAAATAATAAACATCGTCAAATAGATTGAGGGCCTAATGGCCCATTTATTTTGATATACACTTCTAGTTTTAAGTAAGTCTAATATAATTTAGGAGGAGTCTGATATGAAAAAGATAATTTCAATTTTACTTGTTGGTAGCATAGTGCTAACAATGTTTGTACTGACATCTTGTTCTAAAAGTGAAGATTTAAATACCAATTCTATAGGTACAGCCTATATATATGGAGAACAACATGGAGTTCCGATGATACTAGAAGAGGAGTTTGAATTGTGGAACAGATATTATCACGAAAATAACATGCGACATTTATTTGTTGAATTACCTTTTTACGCGGCTGAATATTTAAACTTATGGATGAATGCGGACAATAATGATATTCTTGATGAGATATTTACTGATATACACGGTTCAGATATGGATACACCTGAAACCAAAGAATTTTTCATAAAGATAAAGCAAGAATGCCCTCAAACAATTTTTCATGGTATTGATGTAGGTCATTTATATAAGTCAATGGGTAATAGATATTTGAATTATCTTACTGAAAATAACTTACAAAATACACAAGTATTTGATTTGACAGAAGAAGCTATTAAACAAGGTGAGAAATTTTATGCTAAAAATGATTTTGAGTACAGAGAAAATATGCTCGCAGAAAATTTTAAACGTGAATTTGATAAACTTGAAAACCAAGATATAATGGGAATTTTTGGCTCGATGCATGCGAACTTGGATTTTTATATTACTGAGAACACAGCTAATATGGCTACACAACTTGTTGATTATTATAAAGACAATATAGTAGCAGAAGACTTAAGCTATCTTGCAAAAGAGATTGTTCCTATAAAAATTGACAAGCTCATAATTAACGGAAAAGAATATGAGGCAGAATATTTTGGAAACCAAGACCTATCATTAGTGGCAGAATATTTTGGAAACCAAGATCTACCATCAGTTTTTACAGACTTTTCTCATAGAGAGTTTTGGAAGTTAACAGATGCTTTTGAAGATTTTTATAACAACCAAACAACAGGTAATGTTCTTCCAGTTGATAATTATCCGATGAACCTTGAATTAAATCAAATTTATATTATTGATTACACCAAACCAGATGGTTCTGTAATAAGAGAAGTACATCGATATGACGGAAAAGAAGCAACACAGCAAATAATCATATAATAGAATTATTATACTTATATCCCTCTAAAAATCGAGGAATATAAGTATTATGGTAAAATTAATTCGCAAGCAATTTCTACATCTAAATTGCCCCATACGCCTGCTGAAACAGTACATCTAACAGGTGGGTTTTCAAATGAAAAATAATTTTGGTATACTTTGTTAAACTCATCAAAAACTCTACCCATAGATGATACATAACATGTACATTTATATATATCATCCATTGTTGCCCCTAATTCTTCTACAATAATTTTAATATTATCCAAAATAATTGTAGTTTGCTCTTCCACTGAAGTATTTATAATTTTTCCTTCTTTATCTTGAGAAATTTGTCCAGACAGATAGGCAATCTTGTCTTCTCCAACTGATATAATAGTTGCTTGAGCAATATTACCAGGGGGGATTGGTGCTTTAATCGTGCTAAATTTTTCTTTTTTCATAATTTAATCCCTTCTTCTAATATTATATGTCCAATATGATACACATTCTTTTCGGCTGGTTTTTCTGAAACTGTGATTTGTATGAGCCGGTATAAATAGGGTATCACCTTCAAAAAGTTCATATTCATTATTATCAAATACAACAATCATACTTCCGTTTATTATAGTACCAATTTCATCAGAAACATGCATATTTGAAACATGGGTATTGTAATCTGATACTATCATACAAATACCTGTTAAACTTCGATTTCCTGATGTCATAGCTTCGTAACATACACCTTCTTCTTCGTAAATTAATTTCCGATCTTTTTCTCTTACTAAAAGAATATCTTGCTCTGTACTTAATAAAAGTTCACTCATAGTAATGTTAAGAGCATTACAAATTTTTTGCAAGTTAATAATTGTTAAACTTGTTTTACCTCTTTCAACTAAACTTAGGTAACCAACCGAAAGTTCAGTTTTATCCGCTAATTCTTGTAATGTTAAATTTTGAGATAGCCTTAAATTTTTTATTTTGCTTCCTATTTGCATATCCATAGGATGATGGAACCTCCTATTTATAATTAAAATTTATATTTATAATTATATCATTATAAAAATAAAAATACAATGTTAATAAATGCAACAAATAAAATTTTATAATTATGAAAAAAATAAATTGTGAAAAGCCAAAAATATATGTTTAGTAAATGTATAAAAAAGAACCACAAAATATCTAGTATATTTTCACTCAATCATACACTATTTTCAACTTGCAATTTATCACAATTATGATATAATAAATTTATGTTTATAAAAAAATATAATTCACAAAAAAATTATAAGTATAAAAATTTACACTTATAAAAACTGGAGGGAAAATATGAACTTAACACAATATGAACAAGACATGTTAAATGGAAAGTATGGAGAATTTAAAAAAGCTGCACTTAAAAAGGTTGTTGAATATGGCATCGCTTTAGGAGCAGAAGAGTTATGTGAAGTAACTAAAGCTACCTTATATTTTGGAGCACATCCTTATTTGGAAACAACAAATGGAAAAAATTACGATGAAGTTTTTTCCAAAATGTATTTATGTAGTGATGAAACTATTAAGATGGGCGAATTTGCAGAAGGATGTTTTTGCCAAACATGTGTTGCTCCTTGTGACCATTACCAATATGAACCACTTCATTTGACTAAGGAATTATTTGATAAAAACAGAGAATATTTAGATATTACAAAAGAAGCTGGTGTTTCTATTGTGGGAAGTTGTACACCATATTTTGGTGGATGGATACCATTAAAAGGAGAACATTTTGTTACAACTGAATCAAGCAATGTGCTTATGTGTAATTCAGTATTTGGAGCTTGTGGTAATTCAGATGGAATTGAAGCTGCTGCTTGGAGTGCAGTTTGTGGAAGAACTCCAAAATGGGGAAATCACATTTTAGAAAATAGAAAGGCTAATGTTGTATATAACATAGAATGCAAATTGGATACAGCAACAGAGTGGGACGTAGTAGGGTATACTGTCGGTAGAATGTTACCTCCACATGCAATTCCAGCTCTTGTAGGAGATTTTAAAAGACCGACTATTATTAAATTAAAACAATGTTTTGCATCAATGGCAACAACTAGTGGAGCAGAAATGTGCCATATAGTAGACGTAACTCCAGAAGCTCCAACACTTGAAATTGCTTTGGGTGGAAAAGAACCAGAAAAAGTATTTACTATAACTCAAGAAGATTACAATAAATCACTACGAATGCTATGTGACGAAGGTGAAGCGGAAATAAATATTATAGCACTTGGTTGCCCTCACTATACTCTTGAAGAGGTAAGAGATGTTGCAAACTACATAAAAGGTAAAAAAATAAAAGAAGGTATTGACTTTTTTGTATGGACTGACTATTCAATTAAAGAAATGGCTGTTCAAAATGGCTACGTAGATATAATAAAAGAAGCTGGTGGGGATGTAATGACTAGTGGTTGCCCGCTTGTTATGGGTAAAAAGAACTTTGAGCATGCAATAGGTTTTGTATCTGATGGAGCTAAACAAGCACATTATATTCGTTCTGATTTACAAACAGGAGTACCAGTTTATTACGGTGATATGTACACATGTATTGATGCAGGTATTAATGGCAAATGGGGAGGGAAATAAAAATGGAAAAAATAGTTGGAAGAGGAGCTTTTTCAGGAATAGTAGAAGGTATTGCATTAGTTTGTCCAGAAAGCATCCAAGGCTGGTCTGGTATAAGTGATACAACAGGACAAATAATTGAAAAAGGTCATTCTCAAGAAGGTGTAAATATAAATGGTAGAATTTTAGTTTTACCTTGTAGCAAAGGTTCTAATGGCTGGTCTTGTCATTTTCATTCTGCAATGCGTTCTGGATTTAAACCAGCAGGCTGGGTATTTAGCAAGATGGATTCAAGAGCTGGAGTGGCAACAGTTGTTGTTGGTTCTCCTGCAGTAGCTGATTTTAAAGATGTTGACCCATGTGAGTTTATTAAAAACGGTGATTTAATTAGAATTAATGGAGATACAGGAGAAGTTGAAATTTTGCAAAGATCTTTAGAAAACTAAGGAGGACATATTATGAAACCAAAATATGATTTTATTGTTATTGGTATGTCAGCCATAACATTTTTATTGATATTTGTTTTTAGTCAAATCAGCCCCCAATTTGCCACTATACTAAATGACACTATAAATTGGCTGTGTGATAGTTTTGGCTGGTTATTGAACTTAGGAACATTATTTTGTACTTTCTTTTCACTATATTTTGCATTTTCAAAATTTGGTAAAATAAAGCTTGGAGGTGCGGATGCTAAACCAGAATTTAAAACATTTACATGGTGGGCTATGGCACTATGTGCAGGAATGGGAATGGGTATAGTATTCTTTCCACCAGCCGAAATAATTGAATATATGTATCGTCCTGCTTCAGGGCTAGGTCTTGCATCAGGTGAATATGAAACTATGGTTTGGGCAATGGAACAAACAATGATGCATTGGGCAATAACTTTATATGGAATTTATGTAGCAGCTGGAATTGTAGCAGCGTATGTATTTCACAATTTAAATCAACCATTTTCAATTACATCAATGTTATATCCTGCATTTGGAAAAAAAGTTTATAAATACCGTAGTATAATTGATGGATTAGTAACTTTTGCAATTGTAGGAGGAGTAGCTGGATCATTTGGATATGGTATATTACAAATAGCAAATGGATTGCAACAAGTATTTGGTATTCCATCAAATACGGCATCTTGGATTATGATAACAATAGTAATAACAGCAGTATATACTCTTTCAAGTATTTCGGGGCTAAAAAAAGGTATTCAATGGCTTGGAGATAACAATGCTAAACTTTTTATAGCAATGCTATTATTTGTAGTTATATTTGGACCTACCGTATTTTCAATTAATTTTGGAGTAGAAGCAACAGGTTCTATGTTTGCCAATTTCTTTAAAAATATTTCATTTACTGAGGCAATAACTCCAGGTGGTGAAAAATGGGCAGTTTGGTGGAATTATTTATGGTATATGGATTATTTTATTTTTGCTCCAACAACAGCGTTTTTCTTGGCAAGGCTTGCAAAAGGAAGAACTTTGAAAGAATTTGTTTTAGTTAATATGGTTGCACCAGGACTTTTTGGTATGGCATGGTGTTGGTTTTTTGGAGGATTAGCAGGTCATGTTCAAATGACAGGAGCAATAGATTTAAATAATGTTATTTTAACACAAGGAACTGAAGGTGTAATGCTTACATTATTTGATAGCTTGCCACTTCCAATGATCACCAAAGCAGTTATGATGCTTACAGTTATGATTTCATTTGTTACACTAGCAAATGCAGTAACTTCAACAGTTTCAAAAATGAGCTTAAAAGATGCAGATGATAGTATAGAAGCACCAAAAATGATTCAAATTTTTTGGGGAATTTTAATGGGAGGAATTGCAATATTATTCCTTTTACAAGGCGGATTAGACGGAGCTAAAGCTATTAAACTTTTAGTTGGTTTCCCAATTGTAGTTATAGTTTTACTTTCAGTAGGTGGATTTTTAAGATTTTTTATAAACAAAAATTATAAAGAAGCTAAAGAAATTGAAGGTATTGAACCGGTTAAATTTGATGTATAGTAGACATACTTATAAGAGGAACTCCCAAGATCGGGAGTTTTCCTTATGCCACTAATTATTATAAAATAGAAATGGAGAATGTAAATATGAATTTAAAAGGAAATTATTTTTCAAAACAAGAATGCGAAAGAATTCATGAGATGTCACTGAAAGTATTAGAAGAAATGGGTTGCTTTTTTGATGATGATTATGCACTAGAAGTATTTAAAAAAGCTGGAGCAATAGTTGAGGGAAATGTAGTTAAAATGCCATCTAAATTAGTTAATGATGCTCTTAAAACTTGCCCATCATCTTTTGAAGTTTATGGTCGAAATGGCAAAAAAATAACTGTGGGAGGGGATAATCAAATTATTGCTCCAGAATCAGGGGCATTAAATGTTTTAGATGAACATGGCATACATCGAAACTTAGCTATTGATTTTTTAAACTTTCAAAAGTTGCATCATAATAGTACCCTTATTGATATAATGAATCCAAATCTTATAGAACCATCAGATATACCTAGAGAAATAGTGCGTGATTATCAAATGGCTGTTTGTTTAAAATATTCAGATAAGCCTATGATAGGACTTACAACTTCTGTGCAAGATACAATAAACAGTATTGAAATGACTCAAAAATTTATTGGAAGAGAAGATAATGTCATTATTGGTATTATAAGTGTTATTTCACCTTGTAAATATGATAAAACTATGCTGGATGCTTTAAAAATTTGTGTAGAACGTAATCAACCTATAATGGTTGCTTGTTGTTCTCAGCCAGGAGCTACCAGTCCTGTATCAGTATTTGGAACTTTAGTGATAGATAATGCACAAGTTTTAGCAGGAATAGTATATGCACAATTATTAAAACCAGGTGCAGAGATTCTTTATGGAAATACAACTGGAGGTTGTGATTTGCGTCATGCATCTCCAGCTATTGGTTCAGCAGAAACAAGTATGTTTATATTTGGAAGTGCTGCAATGTGTAGATATTATAATATACCTTGCCGTACAGGAGGCTCACTTGCAGATGCTAAAGCAATTAATTGGCAAAATGGGGTGGAATCCACAATTACTTTATTACCAGCGATAATGTCAACAAGTAATTTTATACTTCACTCTTGTGGACTTATGGATTCATTTAACATGTTAAGTTATGCTAAATTTATACTAGATGAACAAAATATAGAAATGTTCAGATATATGGTTAAAGGTAAAGAAATTTTAGTTGATGATGAAACTATAAAGGAAGAATTACAAAATATTATTGAAGCAGGACCAGGTGGACAATTTTTAGATTGTGATCATACGTTAGAGAACTTCCGTGAACATTTATATACACCAGTATTATTTAATAAGATGGGATATGCTTCATATGTAAACATTGGGTCTCCAAGTGTAGAAGAAAATGCTTTAAAATTGGCTAGAAAACGTATAGAAAATTATGTTTATCCTGAAATCACAAAAGAACAAGAAGATATTTTGAGATCATATATAGGTGATTTAATAGATACAATATAATTACTGTGAGAGTTAAAGAAAGGGAAAAAGCTAAAATGGCTTTTTCCCTTTCTCATTATTCATGATAATAGGGAAAGGCTAAAGGTCTTTTCCTATTATTTAGTTTTAAAATATTCCATTAAATTTGCTAAATGTTCTGCTTGAGCTGCAAGTTGTTGACTAATAGCAGCACTTTGCTCTGATGTTGCTGCATTTGATTGAATAACATCAGATATTTTTTCAGTGTCTTTTAATAAATCCTCCAGACTTTCTTTTTGTAAATCACTACTTACTAATAAGTTATTTGCATTTTCAGTATTTTTATCAATGGCAGTTATTATTTCTTTTAAACTATCAGCTGTAATTTTTGCCATATCTTGACCCTTTGAAATATCATCTATACTTGTTTTTAGTATATCTTCAATTTCTTTTACTGTTGCACTACTTCTTGTTGCTAAATCACGAATTTCATTTGCAACAACCGCAAACCCTTCTTCAAACTCTCCTCCTGCTCTAGCGGCTTCAATAGCAGCATTTAACGCTAGTAAGTTTGTTTGTGTAGCTATATTTTGAATAGTATTCAGCACAATAGAAATGGTTCTAGTTGAGTTATCAATTTCATTCATTGAGTCCAGCATTTTTTTCATGGCAATAGAACCTTCATTAGCTTTCAATTTTGCTGCTTTTGAAATTAGGCTTGTTTCTTCAGCTTGATCTATCGTTGTCTTAATGTTTTTACTAATTTCATCAGTAATATCCATAAATTCACGGATTATTTCATTTTGTTCAGTTGTTCCTTCTGCCAACTCAATAGCTGATTTTGCAATATCTTCTGCTCCAATATTTAATTCTCTTGCAGAATGGCTAATATCTGATAATGTTTGACTTAGTTTTTTATTAATCTGAATTAAAGATTGTTTTATTGGGCTAAATGTGCCTACATAATTAGCTTTCATGTCACTACAAGATGTAAAATCTCCATGTGCCATGTTTGATAAAATTACTTCTATGTCATGAATAATATTATTTAATATAGTAGACATATTCATAAATACTGCACCCAATTGTCCAATTTCATCATTATAAGGACAATTTAAATAAACATTTAAATTTCCATCTGCCATGTTGTTTGCAGCAACTAGCAATTGATCTATTGGAGCTAAAGTTACTTTCAGAGTTCTCATTGTAATTAGTACCAACATTCCTAGTGATATAGTTAAAATTCCTAAAATCAAAGTTGTTAGCTGATATATGGTATCATATAAATCATTTACTGTAACATAAAGATGAACCCACCATAATCTATCCCCCATTCTAATTGGAGATAAATATCGTTGATAGTTTGTTCCATCAGCAGATTGTGTTATAATTTCAAAATATTGATTTTTTTCTGCTAAGTTATTCCACTCTAATCTATCTTTAGAATTTAAAAAATCCGACATATTCATATTTAAATATTGACTACTTTCTCCGTTGTAAATAATATTAAAGTTTTCATCTAAAATAGAAGTGTTTAGTGTTGGATAATTATCTTCATTTAAATTTATTTGGTTAAAACTTTCTGCCAGAAACTCTACCGCTATAATTCCCTTAAATTCATTATTTTGGATTATCGGATAAGATATAAAAAACGTAGTATTTCCATTATCCTTAATTTTTGGAGAGGTTATATATATATCTTTTGTTTCTTTTGGAATTATGTAATATTCTTTGTTTGAATATTGATTGTAATCTGTATTAGGTATAACTGTTTCATTTATGGCATTTTCATCATATGACTCAAACCCATATATTTTGGTAAGTGGGTCAAATGCATAGGGTTCAAAAAATACATTAAATCCTATTATACTTACATTGTTTTTTAAAGCTGACCAAGCTGTACTTAAAATGTAGTTTTCCAATTCTGTATTTTTTTCTACAATAGGAGCGTTATATATTCTACTGGTTTCCAATTCTACATCAAGAGCTCCATTTGTTGTTCTTGGTGCATCTGAATAATCTGCTATGTAATCTTCTAAGTAATTTTGCAAATCTCCTAATATTGTAAAAGAATCTCCCATAATAGCTTTAACTTTGCTTACATTAAGTTCAGTCTTTGCATTGAACATAGCATTTATATCATTAGTTACATAAAAAGTTACTTGTCCAACAACAATTGAACTTAATGGTAACAAAATAAGTATCAATGATAATACAATGACAACTAATATTTTAAATGACAACTTACTATTTTTGAATTTATCCATATATATTTCCTCCAATCTATTTTACTTTAAAATAGTCCATCATTCCTGCTAAATTTTGTGCTTGAGCAGCTAATTCTTCGCTTACAGCAGCACTTTGTTGTGAAGCTGCGACATTCGATTGCACTACACTCGAAATTTTTTGAGTTCCATCTAATAAATTTTTAAGGCTTACTTTTTGTAATGCACTAGTCTTTAATAAATTATTGGAAATATCTGCAGTTTTTCTAATAGTATCTAAAATATCATTTAAACTTTCCGCTGTACTATTTGCTATTTGTCTTCCTTGAATGATACTTTGTATACTTTCTTTTATTATCACATCAATCTCTTTAACTGTTTCACTGCTTCTTGTCGCCAAATCTCTAATCTCATTTGCAACAACAGCAAAGCCTTTTCCACTCTCACCCGCTCTTGATGCTTCAATTGCAGCATTTAATGCTAACAAGTTTGTTTGTCGTGCAATGGTTTCAACAGTTTCAAGAATTGAAGATATTGTAACACTGGATTTATTTATGTCTTCCATCGAAGCTAACATATCTTTCATAGCTTGAGATCCTTCATTAGCTTTAATTTTGGCCTCAACTGAAATTGCACTAGTTTCTTCAATTTGCTCAATTGAATTATTTATGTTTTTGCTTATTTTGTCTGTTGTTTTAATAAATTCATTAATTATATTTCCTTGTTCGCTTGAACCATATGCTAACTCAGAAGCAGCTTTTGCAATATCTTCTGCACCTGCATTTACTTCTTTTGATGATCTATCAATGTTATATAAAGTTTCACTTAATTTATCACTAATTTGTGCTATTGATTGTCTTATTGGAGCAAATTCACCTATATAAGCAGTTTGACTATTTGTCGAAATTACAAAATCTCCATCTGACATAGATGCTAAAACTGCTTCTATATCCGAAATAATGCAGTTTAAAACATTTGCCATATTTACAAATGCTGTCCCTAAAGTTCCAATTTCATCTTTATAAGGCAATTCTAAACAAATATCCAAATCTCCATTTGAAATTTTTTGAGCTGCTAATACAACATTATCCAAAGGCTTTAAAAATTTTGATAATATTTTTGTTATAACAAAGATTAACATTAAAACCGTCATAACTGCAATTAAACTTACAATAAAAGTTAATGCATATACACTTTCATACAACTCTCCCTTTTCTACACCAACTTGTGCCCACCAAATTTGGTCTGCCACATTGATTGGATACAAATATCTTTCAAATTTGTTATTGTCTTGTTCATCTGTAGCAATTGAAAATGGTTTTTTGAATTTAGCTAAATTTTTCCACTCTTCTATAGATTTAGCTTTAACTACTGCACTCATGTTCATATTTATTCTTTCAGGATACTCTGCGTTATAAATTATATCCAGATTTTCATTAAGTAATGATGCCGTTAAAGTTTCATACTCATTTTTAGAGTCAATAACATTATCAAAGCTTGATGTTAAAAGGTCAATGACAACAACCCCTTTAAATTCATTGTTTAGTAGTATTGGATATGATATGTAAAATATTGCTTTCCCATTTTTAAACTCTGGAGTTGATATATAGGGTTTGTGAGTATTTTTTACTATATTATAATATTCTTGTGATGCATATTGATCATAATTTTGTACTGCAATTGCAGAGCTGTCTTGTGCATTTTGATCATAAATTTCCATACCGTATATTTCACGTTTATCATCAATTACATACGGCTCAAAATATAATCTTAACCCAGAAATACTTTCATTATTTTTTACTGCAGACCAGCCTGTATTTAATATGTAACTTTCTACAATGATATTAGCTTTTGGTAGAAGCATTGGATAAACCTTGCTTTTTTCTAGTTTACCTTCATCCTTATTTTTTAACGAAGTTTTTTCTTCAAAATATGACTCTAAATACTCTTGCAAATCACCTATTATCGAAAAACCATCTCCTAATACAGTGTTAACTTGGTTTGCTTTGAGTTCAGATTTCGTTTGTAACATTGAATGAATAGTTTCTTTACTAAGAATTGTAGCTTGATTTATAACTATGGCACTTATTGTTATAATAGTAATGAGTACTGATATTGCAAGTATACATACTATTTTAAATATTAACTTAGAATTTTTAAATTTTTCCATAACATTTTACCCCCATCTTAATTTCTTACTCCTTCCTTAAGTATCTTAATAATTATACATAACCTTACATATATTTTAAATATACTATATAATTATACATCGGCCTACACATAATTGCAATATACTAGAATTAATTTAAGAGGTTGTTTCAGGCGAACAATGTTCGCCATTTTTATACGTCAAAAAAATTTACCTCAGAAACTTGCTTAGAATTCATAGCTTGAGCTGCCAACCTATCTGCTAGGTCATTATACTTGTCTCCACTATGACCTTTTACTTTCACAAATTCAAGTATTACTTTCTTTCTTACTTCTTCACTAAACTTTTTGTAAGCTTTTGTACCATACTTATTTGCTTTCCAAGCTCCTGTCGCCCATTTGGAAATTCCTTCATAGTCATGATAAATTATCAACTTAGATATGTTATGTTCTATTGCAAATTTCATAGCTTTGCACGAACCTGCTATTTCTCCAGCTACATTATGCATTTGGGCTAATTCTGTATCATTAAATTTTTCTCCAAACTTATATTCATTATCTTGCCAAAATATCACGGCTCCATATGAAAATTCCTTAGTTACTTTATTAAAACTGCCATCTACGTAGGCTCTTGCTTCATTCATCTTTTTTATCTCTTCTTTCATTACTGTTATTATAAGAGTAAACAATGTTTACTCTTATAAATCTGTTATCCGTTATTGATTCCAAATATCATGGTGGTTAATTATCTGTTATTGGTTCCAAATTTGGGTTGTTGTTTTTATAGGCTTATTTTCTTGCACTGCTTCATCTATTTTAAATCCAATATACGTATCTTGAAGAGCATCTTTTAAAGGATAAAATTCTATTCCTTTATTAATATAATCCTTCATTTTATACATACAAGTAGCGATTGCTATTTCATCATCATTAAGCCTAGGGAATTTGAATGGTGATTTATAAAGAAATTTTTCTCCAAGCATAATTCCATAGTGTGCCCACTCTTGATTGTTGTAAGCTCCAAAATCAATTCTTCTTAGTTCTTGAGTTACAGGTATATTCCCGTCTTTGGTTATATATCGGATAGTCATATCGTCAATTTCTCCTCGGGTACCTTGTATATTCAGCTGACGTGTTCTGATAAATGAGTGATATTGTACGCCTGCAAAGTCAAAGAATGCAACTTTACCATTTTCAAACTCTAAGGTCACCCTATCACGTGGGAATTTTTTAACTTCACCATCAAAAACCATCCCATCTCGACCATAAGTCTCTGTGGCTTCAAACCAGAACTTCTTGCCAGAAATAGTACAGTTTACAAATTCACATCCTAAAACTCTACTTATAATACTTACTCCATGGTAAGCATGTAAAGATGAAATGTTAATATTTTGTATTTCTCCAATCATACCATCTTCAATAGCTTTTAGCCACGCCGCATATAGAGGTTGAGCAAAATATTGTTCAGCCACTTGGATTTTAGCATTATGCTGTTTATAAAGCTCCCAAAGTTTGTCCAGTTTTTCAATACTATCTGCTGGGGGAGTTTCACATAATACGGGTATACCCATTTTAAATAGTTTCTGTAGGTAGTCCATTGTAACTGTACGATTTACACTAATAACAATAAAATCAACTTTTGTTTGTTCAACTTCTTCAATAGTTTGTACAACGTTAATATCAAATTCCTTAGCATACTTCATACCTTTTTCTTTGTCTCTAATCATAACTGCACTAAGCTCAAAAATATCTGGCAGTGCTTTTGCTATCCTAATAAAAAACTCCGCACGCCATCCTGAACCAATCATTCCAAATCTGATTTTTTCCATAGAGTTTCCCTCCAATATTTAGTTTCATGATTATCATTTCCAAATTATTACAATGTTATTCCTTGTATACTATACTAGTATTATTTGTTGACTAAAATACCATCTTTAATTATTCATAAAAAACATAGAGTAAACAGTAAAAAAATGTTATAATACACATATAATAAATATAAATGGTTTGAGGTGGTAAATATGGAAATTACAAAAATGCATATCATCAATCCAAAAGATAAAAAATCTATTATATTATATAAATGGGAAATGGAAAATACAGATGTAAAAGGAGTTGTTCATATTGTACATGGGGCCTTCGAACACGCTAAAAGGTACGATCATTTTGCCAGATTTTTAGCAAGTAGAGGATATATAGTATTTGCACATAATCAACGTGGGCATGGAGAGCATACACGCAAAGTGGGTAAGCTAGTGGATTTTGGTGAAGGCGAAGGATTTTTAAACCTTGTGAGAGATGTTTTAGCTATAAACAAGTATATTAGAAAAGAATATCCAAAACAAAAGCTAACTTTATTAGGACATAGTATGGGTTCATTTGTTGCAAGATATTTTGCTATAAATTATAGTGAACTAATTGATAAATTGATATTAGTTGGCACAGGATACGCAACTCCTTTAACAGTGAATACAATTATTTCACTATCATCTATATTTCAAAAAGTGGGATATTCTAAAAAGGGAAATAAATTTCTTGAGGCAATAGTGTTTGGTCAATTTAACCTACCTTTTCTATCTGAAAAAGATATTTTGTCGTGGCTTACAAGTAGTGCTGAGGAAAGAGAAAAAAATAGACGAGAATCTCTTGGTCCAAAAATTTTTACAACAAATGCATTTAAAGAACTATTTAAAGGTGTAAAATACATTTCTGAACCAAATAATATACTTAAAACAAGAAAAAACTTACCAGTATATATTATTTCTGGTGAGCAGGATACTGTTGGCCAATATGGCAAAGGTGTACGGAAGGTATATCAGCTTTTTAAAGAAGCTGATATTTTGGATGTGGAAATGAAAATATATAAAAACATGAGACATGAAATTTTAAATGAACAAAGAAAGCATCTTGTATATAGGGATGTTTTAAAATGGATAAGTAAATAGAAAGGAAATTTTTATGGAACTACAGATATTTGGATTTGTTGACGAAGTACTTGACAAATTAGATGCTATGAGAGAAGAAGTGGAGATTGCAAGCAAAGAAATAGAAGAATATTTTAAGACGGTTTTAGATGGCAATATAGAAGGATACCTAAATATAAATACACGAGTAAAATCTCGTAGTAGTTTAAAAGAAAAAATATTACGATATGATTATTATAGCAAATATAAAACTGTAGAAACATTATATGAAAAACTTTCAGATCTAGTCGGCATTCGTATTGAGTGTAGATTTATTGAAGATGAATTAATAATTTATAAGTTAATCAAAGCCCATTTTAATAGTGCCCATGACAAGTATATTGGATATTCTTATAATAAAAACGGAAATAATATGTTTTTAGAAATAACAACTAAACAACCAAAAGAGCAGAAAAATGGTATAAAAATGTATCGAATTGATGGCAAGTATCTGTTTAAAGAGCAAATCATAAATTTTGAGATACAAATTAAATCTTTAGTAAATATATTTTGGAGCGAGATTGAACACAAGGTAATCTATAAAAATTATAATTATATAGTTGCAGACAGGTTTTATAAAGATATTATGCGTTCAATAAAAAATAGTCTAAGTACAATTGACCAGCAATTGCTCCTTATCTCAAACCAATTTGAAAGATTTAAAAGTACTACTTTGGATATAAGAAACAATCAAGTAGAGACTTTGTTATCTAAAATTATATATGATTTATTTGCAGAAAGAATGAAAAAAGATATTGGACTATTGGTCGATTTTAGGAAGTCATGTGATACACTAGTTAAATACATTTTACGAGATGTAAGTCCCAATAGCAATATTCATTACAATGCTTTATTAGTTGCAATTTTAAATAGATTAAATGCAATTGATGAATCCGAAATTAATTTTAATAAAGTTTTAGCATTCGAAAGAAAACTGGCATTTAAAGATGAATTTACTTTAATTATAGGTAATCATATCCAGAGTGTACTTAATAAAGAGTTTCAGTGGAATTTATTTTTTAGAATATTGTTTTATATTGAGCCCGAAAACAATACATCTGATCTAGAAAATTTTTTAGAGTTTTATAAAAAAAGAATGAGTTATAATCTCAATACATCTAAACTGAAAAAAATAATTGGAGAAAAAGAAACATCAATAATATTGGATGAGTTACTTATAAAATTTGCTAATACTTTTGTAGAGATAAATTCTGTACAATTATTGTATGATAATATTATTGAAGAATTAAAAATAGTCCTAAATAGTGTGTTGGATAAAATAGCAAGAAATGTAACTAACTTTGATTTGTGGGAAACACAAAAAAGCATATACTTTAAATTGTTATGGCTTAGAATGTTCGATTTATCAGACAATAATATTGACACAAAGATTATGCTAGATTTTATTGAAGAAATAAAAACCAAGGACTTAAATATAGATTTACACAAAAATTTGCAAAAGTATATTTTAAATATACAGAAATAACAAATCAAAACCACCCGTCTAACGGGTGGTTTGTACTTGCCCTTTAAGGGCTTGTTACTAACTGTGTCTTAAGACACACTGAATGGTCTGACAACTGTA
>LJDB01000031.1 GCA_001983455.1 Candidatus Epulonipiscium fishelsonii | reverse complement strand
GACTTGCATGTGTTAAGCACGCCGCCAGCGTTCATCCTGAGCCAGGATCAAACTCTCAATTAAAAAGTTTGTCTGCTGACATTTTACTTTGTACTACTCTTAGTATTTTTAAAATACTAGTAATAGAAATAAATTCATTTCAATGAATTGACTGGTTTAATTCTTATTTTGACTATTCTATTTTCAATGTTCATCACATTCATATTTGATTGCCTGCTTGGCTTGTTTGTTGCTGTGCCCTGCTGACTTGATTAATAATACACCATCCTTTTACATAAGTCAACCACTTTTTTAAATTTTTTTAAAAAATTTATCGATTGCTTGATAATACTAGATATTTTCGTCATTAAATAAATTAATTAGGCGTTATGATATTTCAAAAATTGAGTGTATTATCTATAATATAAATTTTTTACGTAACTTTTTTATCAGAATATAAACGATTGAAGAATGAAATTGAAGTAGCATAATAAATTGAAAAATACTACAGTATATTTATTTGACAAAAATAAATTTTTGATATATTCTTGTTTTAGGTAAAATTTCTAAATTTTTATAATTTCACATTCCAATTATTCAAAAGGAGATGAACTAATGCTTATAAAAACACTAATAGAAAATAATCCTTCACAAAATAAATCATTATATAATGAACATGGTCTTTCATTTTATATCGAATATAATAATTTGCGGATATTATTTGATTGTGGAGCAACAAAAAATGCTAGTCTGAATGCTATTAAGATGAATATAGATTTAGAAAAAATAACGCATGTTATTATTAGTCACAGTCATTATGATCATGCTGGAGGATATCCAGAGTTTGTTTTAAGAGGAGTTAAAGCACCACTTTATGTAGGTACAGAATTTTGGGAAGAAAAATATGCTAAGATAGATGAAAAGTATGTGTACTTAGGTGTAGGATTTTCTCAAAATTCAGTTGAAGATTTATATGAATGCAAAGACATGATAAAATTAGCTAGTGGCTGTCATATAATTGGAAACTTTGAATTACATAATAACAAAGAACAAATACCAAATCGATTTGTTAAACAAACTAAAAATGGAATGATTAAGGATAACTTTAAGGATGAAATAGCATTGGTATTAGAACATGAAAAAGGACTTATCGTTATTGTAGGATGTAGTCACATTGGAATATTAAATATATTATATTCGATAGAACAGCGATTTCAAAAGCCAATATATTCTGTTTTTGGAGGAACGCACTTAGTGGAAGCAGATTTAGAAAGAACTACCTATACTATTGAACAGATGAAAAATATAGGGGTACAAATATTAGGCTGCAATCATTGTACAGGAATAGATGCCATAGAGAAACTTAGCAAAAGTGACCTTACGTTTTTTAATTTAAACGTAGGTGAATGCTATATTTTATAATCAGGCATAGAAAGTGCTTACAATGAATCCAATAATTCGTTGTTTGCATATTGATATATCCAAAATAATAAGTACTATTAAAGAAAGAATTATATAGAAAGAATAAAAAAAAGCGAGATTTTATAAGGGGGAATAGAACAATGTTTATGTTTGCAACTATATTTTTAGCGGTTATTTTTATGGTAATAACTATTACAAAATTTAAGCAACATCCTTTTTTGGTTTTAATTATAACAGCGGTTCTTGTGGGGATAGCTAATGGAATACCAGTAAAAGATATTATTTCAACAGTAAAAAGTGGTTTTGGAAATATCTTAGCTAGTATAGGTATTGTAATTTTAGCAGGAACAATGATTGGAACAATTTTAGAGAAAACTGGAGCTGCTTTAACTATGGCTAACAGTATTTTAAAATTTGTAGGCAAGAAAAATAGTGTTTTAACTATGGGAATTACAGGATACGTAACAGGAATACCTGTGTTTTGTGATTCAGGATTTGTTATTTTAAATCCAATAGCAAGGACTTTAGCAAGCAGAAGCAATGTATCACTAGCAGTTATGGCAACAGCTTTATCTGGAGGATTGTATGCAACTCATTGTCTTGTGCCACCTACACCAGGACCAATTGTTATGGCAGGAACTCTAGGAGCGGATTTAGGTTTAACTATATTAGTTGGCTTGGCAATATCTATACCTGTAGCATTAATAGCTATTTTGTATGCAGTTAAAGTTGCAAGCAAAATTGATATACCAGCAAATCCTGAAAATACAATTGAAGAATTACTAGAAAAGTACGGGAACTTACCAAGTGCACTACACAGCTTTTCTCCAATTTTACTTCCAATTGGCTTGATCGCATTACAATCAATTGCAAATTTTCCAAGTGCACCTTTTGGAGATGGCATGATAAAAACAATTTTAGGATTTTTAGGTGAGCCCATGGTAGCATTAATACTAGGTGTGTTTGTAGCTATGACTCTAATTCCATCATCAGAAAAAGAAAATTCTTTAAAATGGCTTTCAGAAGGAGTCACAAATTCAGCAAGTATATTAGCCATTACAGGAGCAGGAGGTTCTTTTGGAGCTATATTACAAAAATTACCTATTGCAGACACTTTAAGTGGATCAATATTAGATCTAGGAGTAGGAGTATTGTTGCCATTTATAATTGCAGCTCTTTTAAAAACAGCTATGGGTTCTTCAACAGTTGCAATGATTACTACTTCTGCAATGATAGCTCCAATGGTTGTGGCTCTTGGATTTGGTAGTGATTTAGGCAGAACTTTAGTTTTAATGGCAATTGGAGCAGGTTCGATGACTGTTTCTCATGCTAATGATTCATATTTTTGGGTTGTTTCTCAATTTTCAGACATGGATACAAAAGCAGCATATAAATGTCAAACTGGTGTAACAGCAGTAATGGGATTTAGCACTATAATTATGGTTGCCATATTAGCTATGATATTTGTATAGAAATATTATCAAAAGTAACTACTATAGACCTATGATTTATTTTTCATAGGTCTATAATAGTTGTATATTATTCATAGTATTTTTTTACGTCTTTAGCACATTAGATAAGTTTTACTAATATTATAAAATATGGAATTATGTAATGAGGTGGTTATAATGTCAGATTTAGTTACGATGATTGTTATATCCGTATTAGTTTTGATTTTTATATAATTAAGCAAATATAAATTATTTATATAAAATTTGGAAAAGATAGGGTAACGCCCTATCTTTTTTTAGTATGATGTTATCACAATAATACATATTTTTTAATATTATGAAGTACGGAACTATTCATGTGTTAATGAGGTGAGTATATTGTCAAATATAATAGAATTTAAAAATGTATATAAAAGTTTTTATACTAAAGAAGGTGAAATTGCTGTAATAGAGAATTTAAATTTAACTTTAGAAAAAGGAAAGATATTAGGACTTCTTGGACCATCTGGAAGTGGAAAATCAACTATACTTAACATGGTAACTAACTTAATTGAACCTACTAGCGGAAAGATTGAAGTAAATGGAAAAATCGGATATATGTTTCAAAAAGATAATTTGTTGGATTGGAGAACCATTAAAGATAACATAATGATTGGTTTAGAGATACAACACAAAATAAACAATGAAGCTCTTTCAAAAATAGACAGGTTGTTAAAAATATATGATTTATGGGAATTTAGAAATAGATTTCCAAGAGAATTGTCTGGAGGAATGAGACAACGTGTTGCATTAATTAGGACGCTCGCAACGGATCCAGATATTTTACTACTAGACGAACCTTTTTCAGCACTAGATTACCAAACGAGACTAATTGTAAGTGATGATATACATAGAATTATTAAGCAAGAAAATAAAGATGCCATTTTGGTAACCCATGATATTTCAGAAGGAATTGCAATATGCGATACGGTTTGTGTTTTATCTAAAAGACCGGCAACTATCAAACAAACATATAATATTAAACTTACTATTAATGAAGAAACTGCTACCAAAAATGAAAGAACCCCCATGAATTCCCGTAATGCACCAGAGTTTAAAACTTATTTTGATTTAGTGTGGAAGGAGTTGGAGGTATATGCAAAATAATAGTAAAGGATATCAGGAATATTTGAGAAAGCAGGAGAAGCAAAGAAAGAGCATTATAGTATGGCAAGCAACACTATTAGTAGGATTTATTATACTTTGGGAAGTTTTGGCTAGGTTAGATATCATTAATACGTTTTTATTAAGTAGTCCTTCGGATATTACTATGTTATTTTTAGAATATTTAAAAGATGGTAGCATATTTCTACACATAGGCATTTCTGTATGGGAAACTATTTTAGGATTTACTATAGGGACGGCTTTGGGGATAATTATAGCTATTATGCTATGGTGGTCAGAGCCCCTTGCTAAGGTTTTAGACCCCTTTTTAGTAGTGTTAAATGCACTACCTAAAACAGCGTTAGCTCCAATAATCATTGTTTGGGCAGGCACTGGTATAAAGGGTATAGTTGTTGTTGCTGTTGCTATATCACTAGTTACAACTATTTTATCAGCATATAACTACTTTATAAGTGTAGAAGAAGATAAAGTTAAGATGTTAAAAAGTTTTGGGGCTAATAAGTATCAAATTCTAACTAAACTTGTTTTACCAAGCAATATAGGCAATTTAATAAATGTAGCAAAGATAAATATTGGGCTTGCTTGGGTTGGTGTTATTGTTGGAGAATTCTTAGTATCAAGGTATGGATTGGGATATTTAATTGTATATGGTGGTCAAGTATTTAAACTAGACTTAGTTATGATGGGAGTTGTGGTTCTTGCTATTTGTGCACTAGTAATGTACCAAGCTATAAATATAATTGAAAAACGGTATAAAGCAAAACAAAAATAGTAAAAAAGTTCCTCTCAAAATATATTTAAGAGGAGCTTTTATCATTTTACACTGTTAATTCTTTTTTCTATATATTTAGCGACTTTACTTAATGTAATAATAACTACCATATACATAAAACCTATAATAGCCCATGTTTCCAAACTTTTAAAAGTATTACCCGATATAGTTTTTCCCGTATTTGTAAGTTCGGGGAACCCAATTACTGATAAAATGGATGTATCTTTTAAAGTAATAATAAATTGGTTTATAATAGAAGGTATCATTGTAACAATTGCTTGTGGCAAAATCACATATTGCATACTTTGTGAATATGTAAGTCCCAGACTTCGAGAGGCTTCCATTTGCCCTATGTCTACACTTTCAATTCCAGCACGAAAAATCTCAGCCATATATGCCCCACAGTTCATTGAAAGTGCAATAGTTCCTGCTTCTAGTGCAGAAAGTCGAAATCCTTCAATTCCCATAAGCTTTATTCCTGCTGGAATACCAAAATAAATAAAATATGCTAAAACAATAAGTGGTATACCACGAACAGCATCCACGTAAATCATACCCAAAATGTTAAGTGGCTTATTTGAACTGACATTAAATAATGCAACAATCATTCCAATAATCATGGCAAAAAATAAAGATAATAGTGTAAGCAATAGTGTTTTTCCTAGTGCTGAAATTAACATAGATCCATATGTTTCAACTATAGCAATCATAAAATCCCCCCTAATTATAAGAGGGCGAAGTGATATTCGCCCATACAAATTAATCTTCTTTTAAATATTTATCAATAATTTCATCATATTGTCCACTAGCTTTAACATTTGCCAACCCACTATTAAACATGTCTAGTAATTCACAAGAACTTTCACTCATAATTGCAAATCCATAAGCAGAACTTTCGCTTTCCATTCCAGCAGGAATTTTTAAATCTAATCCACCAGTCTTAATGGAAGCTGCCATAACAGGAGTATCTTCCACACATGCAGCACTATTTCCTAAAATAACGTCTTGATACATTGTTGGAGAGTCTTCAAATACAGTAGTAGTAAATCCATATTTATCTTTTATACTAGTTGCAAAACTTGCTCCTGCTGTACCATTTTTTATGGCTACATTTTTTCCTCGTAAATCTTCAAAACTTGAAATATCACTATCTTTAGAAATTGTAAAGGTTTGTGCTGTATTAAAATATCCATCAGAAAATATCCATCCTGAATCTTTACGTTCCTGATTTATAGTCGCACCAGCAATTAAACCATCTGCCTGACCTGCTTGAACAGCTGCCACAGCTGCGTCCCATCCTAAACTATGTAATTCATATTCAAAACCTTGGTCTTGTGCAATTGCTTCAAGTAAATCTACATCAATTCCCACAAATTCGTTATGTTCGTTGGTATATTCAAAAGGAATATATACTGTGTCCGTTGCAATAACCCAAACTTTTTCATCTTCTCTGGTATCAGCACTAGTTGTTGTGATGTCAGAATTGCCACATCCTGCAAATAAACTTCCAGTTAATGTTGCACCTAGTAAAAGTAATATTGATTTTTTCATATTAAATCACCCTCGTTTTTTTATATTTATATCATTTAGTATAAATATATTAATGTCCTGTTGGTAATATTACTGAGGATATTCCTTACAAATACAGCTTGTGTTAAAATATATTTTTATATTGTATATAATTTTGATTGGACTAAAAACTTTACCGTCAAAATTATAGAAGAAATTTCTCATATTGATGTTGTAATACAAAAAAGACTATAATACTGATTTGACATATGAAATAATTTTTATTATAAATTATTTCATACATATAAAAAATGGACAATATTCTGGTTTCAACTTGAATTGCACGTTGATATCTGATATAATTCTTTTGTAAGATATTTTGCTTTGCATATATTTATTTTACAAAAAAATCGTTGCCTTGGGCAGCGATTTTTTTATTCGTGATAACATATGAATAAATCTGTTATTGAAAAAGATTAGGAGCGGAGGCTTAGCTATTAAAAACATTGACAATTAGCGTTAAATGTGATTAAATATGCTCAAAGGAGTTAATAATTACATGAAAACTATAATAAATTACAAACCTAAAGAATTTGCAGAGTTATTAAATGTATCTGTTAAAACTTTG
>LJDB01000030.1 GCA_001983455.1 Candidatus Epulonipiscium fishelsonii | reverse complement strand
CATATGACCCCATTTCAAAATCAAGCATGCAATATGAAGAAGTTTGTGTAGAGGTTTTAGAAAGATTAAAATAGCTTTACATATAATACATGATACTTAAGTTTAGGCTTAATTATTGTCTTTATTAAGAATGGCTTGGTAAGGGAGAAAAGGAGATGTGTTATGAAAGTTAAAGGTCTAGGAAACGGTGTAAATGCATTATTTATGGATGATATGGATGAAATTTTAATTGAGTCAGCATCTGAAGATACAAATATTTTAATTGATAATATATTTCCAAACAAAAATCAACCTCGTAAAGTTTTTGATGAAGATTCTTTGGATGAATTAGCTGCCTCAATTAAAGAACATGGCATACTGCAACCTATACTTGTTACCCCAATAAATGGTAAGTACCAAATTGTGGCGGGAGAAAGACGGTATAGGGCAGCGAAATTAGCAGGATTAGAACATATTCCTGTTATAGTAAAAGATTTAACAGCAGAAGAAGTAGCAACAATTGCCTTGATAGAAAATATACAAAGAAAAAATTTAAATATTGTAGAAATTGCTGAGGCGTATAAATATCTAATAGATAATTTTGGCATAACTCAAGAACAACTTGCAATTAAAGTTGGTAAAAAACGTTCTAGTATAACAAATATACTAAGAATAAACGAGCTTTCCAACTATATTAAAGAAAAATTATTAAATAATGAGATTAGCTTTAGTCATGCAAAGGTAATACTTTCGGTAGAAGATTTAGAAAAACAAAGAAAATTTACAGACTATATTATAAAAAATAACTTAAATGTTAAACAATCAACGGAATATATCGAAAGATATAAAGAAGAAATCAAACACCCACTACAATATATTGAAGGGTATAAAGAAAGAGCTGATCAAAAAGATAATACTACTAAAATAATAGATTATGTTGAAATATATAAAGAGAAAAATAATTACAAAAACACATCTAGTGAAATACCAGATGAAGTTAAAATTTATTATAAACAAATAGAAAGCATCTTGAAAAATACTTTGGGCACAAATGTTAAACTGACTACAACAAATAAGCAACATGAAGGAAAAGCTGTCTCAAAAATAGAAATCGAATATTATTCAAAAGAACAACTTGAGAATATTATTAGACTAATGGAACCAAACAATATAATTAATTAATAACGAGGATTTTGATTTATGCAATATATATTACAGTTAACGGATAAGTGCACCCCTTATATTATAATCATATTACTAGTTTTAAATCTTATTTTAATATCAACTTTAGTTTTAAACTATATAAAAATAAGAAAACTGCAACAGCAGTATAACAAATTTATGAATAGAGACGATTTAGATTTACAAAGCTTGCTTGAACAATATGCACTTCGAATGAAAGAAATTGAGGATCATGAACAAACAAGTAAAAACAATATAGAAGAAATAAATTCTAGGCTAAAAAAAGTAGTGCAAAAGGTTGGAGCAATCCGCTATACTGCCATTGAACATGTGGGACCAGACCTTTCATTTGCCATTGCTTTATTGGACGAGTTAAACAATGGGTTTGTTTTGAATGGAATTTATGGCAGAACAGGATCATATACGTATGCCAAACCTATTAAAGAAGGAATTTCAAAATATATGTTGTCAGAAGAAGAAAAAGAGGCTATACAAATCGCTATAAATCAGCAAATATAAAAATAAATGATATATAGAAGGGACAGAAAAATGAAAAAGATAACTAAAGCAGTAATTCCAGCGGCTGGACTGGGGACAAGGTTTTTGCCAGCTACAAAAGCTCAACCTAAAGAAATGTTGCCAATTGTTGATAAACCTACTATTCAATATATTGTAGAAGAAGCAGTTGCGTCTGGTATAGAAGATATTGTTATTGTAACAGGACGTACTAAAAAATCAATTGAAGATCACTTTGACAAGTCTATAGAGCTTGAAATGGAACTTGACCACCAAGGCAAAGAAGAGTTACTAAAAATTGCAAGAGAAGTCTCTGAAATTGCAAATATTTATTATATTAGGCAAAAACAACCTAGAGGATTAGGCCATGCCATTGCAACCGCAAAAACTTTTATTGGTGATGAGCCTTTTGCAGTGCTTCTGGGAGATGACGTTATAACGTCTAAAAAACCTGTGTTGTTGCAAATGATTGAAAAGTATGAAAAGTATGGACGTAGTATACTTGGAGTTCAAAATGTGCCAAGAGAAGACGTGCCTAAATATGGAATGATTGTAGGTCAATTAACAGAAGATAGAATATATCATATTGAAGATATTATAGAAAAACCTGCTATTGAAAATGTCGTTTCCACATTAGCAGGACTTGGAAGATATATTTTGACACCTACAATCTTTGAATTTTTGGAAGAAGAGGAAATTGGATCAGGAGGAGAAATTCAGCTTACTGATGCAATTCGTAAACTGCTTAAAGTTCAAAACGTTTATGCATATGATTTTATTGGAAAACGTTATGATGTAGGAAGCAAAATGGGATTTTTGCAAGCTACAGTGGAATTTGCTCTTAGAAGAAAAGATTTAAACCAAGAGTTTAAAGAATACCTGAAAGAAATAGTAGCTACTTTTTAGACAACGAAACAAAATCCAGATTTAAGGAAGGGAAATTTTATGTTAATGAGTAAACTGCTGGGAGAAAGATTTAAAGAAAAACCAGCTGATGCAGTAAGTATAAGCCATATATTTTTATTAAGAGGAGGATACGTTCGTCAAGTTTCAAATGGGATATTTTCTTTGCTATTGCCAGCAACACGTATTAAAGCTAAAATAGAAAAAATTATCCGTGAGGAAATGGATAAAATTGAAGGGCAAGAAGTTTTATTTCCTGTAGTGTTGCCAGCAGAACTTTGGGAAGAATCTGGAAGATTTGAGTCAGTTGGTAGTGAGCTTATGAGGATGAAAGACCGTACAGGCAAACCACTAGTAATTGGTATGACTCATGAAGAGGCAGCTGTTCACCTTGCTCGTACAGAAGCAAAATCTTATCAAAACTATCCTTTTATGATATATCAAATACAAACTAAATTTAGGGACGAAGCACGTTCAAGAGGTGGCTTAATTAGGGTGAGAGAGTTCACTATGAAAGATGCTTATTCTTTTCATACTACTCAAGATGACCTAGAGCAATACTATGAAAGATGTTTGCAGTCTTATCATAAAATATTTGAAAGAATTGGAATACCTGAAGTTATTTGTGTTAAATCTGACTCAGGAATGATGGGTGGAAATGTAGCTCATGAGTTCATGTTACTCACTGATATTGGTGAAGATACTATTATAGTGTGTGATAGTTGTGATTATAAATCTAATATGGAAGTTGCAATATCTAAATTAGACTTCACTCCAACTCCTGCTCAAGAAATTAAGAAAGTGCATACTCCTAATTTAAAAACTATTGAAGAAGTAGCTAATTTCTTAAATGTGACTCCAGACAAAACAATGAAAGCAACTGTTTTTAAAGTAGAAGGAAAAGATAAACCTTTAATTGTATTTTTAAGGGGAGATTTACAAGTAAATGAAGCTAAAGTACAAAAAATTACTAGAGCACCAATTACTCCTTTTGATGACTATGAAAATACTGATATAAAGTTTGGTTTTATCGGACCAATGGACTTAGATTTAGATAAAATTGATGTTTTATATGATATGTCCGTGGAAAATGAACAAAACCTAGTATGTGGAGCTTGTGAAGAAGACTATCATTTGACTGGATTAAATGTAAAAAGAGATTTAAACGTAAAAGAATTTTATGATTTATCCAAAGTAAATGAAGGGCAAGCATGTGCTTGCTGTAATAGTGGAAAGCTTCAATTTAAACGTGGAGTTGAAGTAGGTAATATTTTTCAACTCGGCACAAAATACTCAAAAAGTATGGATATGACTTATATTGATGTTGATGGAAAAGCTAAGACACCTATTATGGGCTGTTATGGTATTGGGGTTGGAAGAAGTCTTGCTTGTGCTATAGAAGCTCATCATGATGATTATGGACCAATTTGGCCTTTTAACATTGCACCATGGCACATTCATATTTGCGTTTTAAAAAGCAAAAAGCAGGATATGAACAAAATTGGAATGGATATTTATAATGTGCTTAATGACGAATATGAAGTTATACTTGACGATAGAGATGTTGGGGCTGGATTTCAGTTTGCAGATGCAGACTTATTAGGTGTGCCAATTCGTATTGTTGTTGGAGAAAAGAATTTAAAGAACGCTCAAGTTGAAATTATGACCCGTGATAAATCAATTAAGAAACTAGTGAATATTGAAGATATAGAAAAAGAAATAGCAGATATTGTGTCAAAATTATAGTGCATTACTTTATAATCCCAGATCTCTTTAGTAATTAAAGAAGTTTGGGATTATTACTTATGATAACGCTTCTTATATCTTCATGTATCCCTAGCGAAATATCATTGAAAATACTAGAAATATAAAAAATATAAAAAAATTTGCAAAAAGGTGTTGACTTATAGAATAAGATAGTGTATTATTAATCAAGTCAGCAGGACATACTTAGTAAATAAGTGGTGCTGACTGATATACAGCTAAGCATTTATAGTGAATAATACTATATTATTTGTTATAATAACATTGAAGATTGAAAATAGAATAGTCACAAGAATTAAACCAGTCAATTCATTAAAATGAATTTATTTCTATTATTAGCATTTTAGGATGCTATGAGTAGTACAAAGTAAAATGTCAGCAGACAAACTTTTTAATTGAGAGTTTGATCCTGGCTCAGGATGAACGCTGGCGGCGT
>LJDB01000029.1 GCA_001983455.1 Candidatus Epulonipiscium fishelsonii | reverse complement strand
CGCCAGCGTTCATCCTGAGCCAGGATCAAACTCTCAATTAAAAAGTTTGTCTGCTGACATTTTACTTTGTACTTCTCATAGCATTTTAAAAAAATGCCTGTACTAGAAATAAATTCAATTTATTTCTAAATGAATTGACTGGTCTTATTAAACTTAATATATAAGTTCTAATGTGACTATTCTATTTTCAAAGTTCAATTATCTTCAACTTATATTACACTAATTAAAATCACGGAGAAAGAGGGATTTGAACCCTCGCACCGCGTTAACGGCCTACTCCCTTTCCAGGGGAGCCCCTTCAACCACTTGGG
The DNA here is from genome assembly GCA_001983455.1 of Candidatus Epulonipiscium fishelsonii. Lineage (GTDB taxonomy): Bacteria > Bacillota > Clostridia > Lachnospirales > Cellulosilyticaceae > Epulopiscium_A. Next base: position 37,041 of record LJDB01000029.1, on the reverse strand, counting down.
TACTTCTCCATATGGCTGAACTTTAATTAGTAACGGAGAGAGTGGGATTCGAACCCACGGTTCCTTTCGGAATCACTAGTTTTCAAGACTAGCTCCTTAAACCGCTCGGACATCTCTCCAAACTTATTTATAACATTACAGCAAATCTTTGCTTTGTTATTTGTTTTTCCTGACTTGATGAATTATATCAAACTCACTATTACTTGTCAACTCTTTTTTTTAATTTATTTTTCAAATTTGTTTCAAGTTGATTGCTGTTTGATTGCTTTCTCAAGTGCTCCATAAATATAACATACTAGATAAAGTTCGTCAACCTTTTTTTTAAAATTTTTTATTTTTTTGTCGTAAAAGCTCTTCTGCAATAGCCAAATCCTTTGGTGTAGTAATCTTTATATTGTCAGGACTATTAATAATTGTATAGACTGGATGATTTAAATTTTCAACCAAAACACTATCATCTGTACCAATAAATTCCTGCTTATTTGCCTCTTCATGAGCTTTCAAAATTAATTCTCTTTCAAAAATCTGCGGTGTTTGAACATTAAATAAAGTCGAACGATCTAAAGTTTTAATTACTTTACCATTTTCATCACAAGATTTAATAGTGTCTATAGTTGGAGTAACAAAAATACAAGCATCAACTTCTTTTACTTTTTTTATCCCTTTTTTTATATTATCAGAACCAATAAATGGCCTAGCTCCATCATGAATAATTACGTATTCAGAGTTTTTATTTAATTGTTGCAGTCCATTAAAAACAGAATCTTGGCGTAAATTTCCTGAATTTACATATTTAAATAATTTTTTAAAACCATATCTAATCACCATATTATTTAAATACTCAAAATCATCATTACTAGAAACAATTATAATTTCATTTATTTCTTCCACTTCGTCAAAAGCTTCAATAGTGTATGCCAATATTTCCTTACCATCTAACTTTATAAATTGCTTTTTTACATCGCTATTCATTCTACTACCTGTTCCACCTGCTAAAATGATTGCACTTATCATAAAATTCCTCCACTAGAAAAAATTAACCTCTCTAAAAAGAGAGGTCTATTGGTAAATTTGCAACTGCATTTAAACTCATATTTGATTGTATGCCACTTTTATACCTATAATACGCAATCGAGCCTATCATAGCCGCATTATCTGTACATAGTTTGGGAGAAGGGATATATAAATTATACCCATTTTTAGAACATTCTTCCTTCATAGCTGTCCTTAAACCATTATTAGAAGCAACGCCCCCAGCCAAAGCGATTTTAGTAAAATTTTGTTCTTTCGCAAGTTTCATAGTCTTATGCACTAGTATATCTATTACTGTTTGTTGAAAACTTGTGGCAATATCTGCTACATTAATTTCCTCATTTTTCATTTTGCAGGAATTAATATAATTCAAAACAGAAGATTTTATTCCACTAAAGCTAAAGTCATATCCATCATCTAGCATAGCCTTGGGAAATGGTATAGATGCATTTCCCATTTTGCTTAATTCATCAATTTTAGGTCCGCCTGGATATGTCAAGCCCATGGTCCTAGCTACTTTATCATAAGCTTCCCCAACTGCATCATCTCGTGTTTTTCCTATAATTTGATATTGTGTATATCCATTTACTTTAATTAAATGAGTATGACCACCTGAAACAACTAGGCATAAAAATGGAGGTTCCAAATCTGGGTATTCAATATAGTTTGCTGAAATATGGCCTTCTATATGATGGACCCCTATTAAAGGAATATTTTTGGCAAAAGAAATTGCTTTTGCACTAACCACTCCTACCAATAAAGCACCTACTAGTCCTGGTCCATACGTTACTCCAACTGCATTAATATCTTCCAAAGTCAAATTTGCTAATTGCAAAGCTTCTTTAATAATGTAATTTATTTTTTCAACATGCATCCGAGATGCAACTTCGGGCACTACGCCACCAAATTTTTTGTGTAAATCTATTTGTGTAGCAATAACATTGGATAAAACTTTTCGTCCATCTTCTACAATAGCTACTGCTGTTTCATCACATGATGTTTCTATTGCTAATATTTTCATTCATTTAATACTCCTTAACTACAATAGCCTTTAAGCCATTCTATATTCATTTTATCTAGGTATTTGGTTTGTAGGCTGAATGGTATATAACTTCCATTTTCCATTTTCAAGCATAAAGATATATTTTTGCCAAGCTGATGAACCATCAGAAAATACATGCTCAACTGTAATATCTGCCTGATTATCGTCATGGTAGCTCACCATTCTTATTTCATTACCCGCATTAATAACTTTTTGAATTTGATAATTTTGAGCTGTCAACCACATATTTGCGGTTTGCTTTTCAGCGGTTGTTAAACTAGCTAATTTTTCGCCATAGATTTTTCTCATTACATCAATACTTTGTACAATTGTGTCATAATCTGCAAGTTCACTATATTGATACTTTATAGTATTATTGTATATATGCATCAATTCTTCTGGAGTTTGTGGATAAGCTTCATCAAGTTGTAAGCTTACTTCTTTTAATTCTTTTGTCATACCTACCGCTGTAAGTTTGCCTTCTTTATCAATTTCAGCGTATTTATACTTAGTAAACATAAAATATCCTACTACCAGTACAGCCATAAATAATATCGCTAATAATTTTCTCATAATTTCCCCCTAGTTTATTAATCTTCAAAATTTAAAGTTTTTATTTTTCTGTCAAAACCTAAGAATGAATTTTCAAAAATTTCTTTTATTCCTTTAATATCTAGTTCAGAATTGGGTATAGCTGGGCTAAAATGAGTAAGCCATAATTCTTTACAATTACTCTGTTTTGCCATTTCCGCTCCTTCTGTACCCAACATATGTTTATACTTTCGCACTTGTTCTTTATATTCATTTTGCAAGTACATACCTTCACATATAAATAAATCTGAATCTTGGATTAAATCTGATATTTCTGCAGATGGACGAGAATCTGTTATATAACTAACTTTGAGTCCTTTGCGAAACTCTCCCAAAACCATATCTGGAGTATATCCTTCTATACTTTCCCCATTTTGCAACACTTTCCAAAATTGTTGAGGTATATTATTTTCTTTAGCCTTTTCTAATACAAATTTTGGTTGACGTTTTATCTCTATAGAATACCCAAGGCAAGGTACATTATGTTTAGCTGGTATTGTGGTTATAAAAAAATCTCCAACTTGTAAAGTTTGTTTTTCAATGGGTACCTCGATTAAATTTAGTTTAAAACTTATATCTCTGCAAACTATTGTTAACCCTTCTACCACTTTTTTTAGTCCAATAGGTCCAATAATTGTTAATGGCTCTTCTCTACCTGAATTACCTAAAGTTAACAATAGTCCTGGCAAACCTGTTATATGGTCACCATGAAAATGTGTTATACAAAGTATATCCAAAGTTTTATATCCCCAGCCTAATATTTTCATAGTGACTTGCGTTCCTTCTCCACAATCCACTAATAATTTTTTGCCATTATATCTCAATATCATCGAGGTTAAGTATCTATCTGGCAACGGCATCATTCCGCCTGTTCCTAACAAACATACATCTAACATTTTTTCAAATCCTTTCCACTACATACTTATTATAACTTTTTCTAGTCCATGATACAATGCATTTTACCAAAAAATTTGACTCTCTTAATATAATGACGCAGTATAAAAAAGTAAATAAAGATAAAATTTAAATTAATTTTGACGCAAAATGGACCATAGAAAATAATCTATGGCCCGCTGAATATAATTATAAAAACTATTTACTTATTACAGTTAAAATATTGTACCCATTAATAAAAATGGTAATCACCATAACTCCATTAAATAATTTTTCTACGTATTGTGTAGATAATTTTTTATTAAAGAAGCCACCCAAAAATCCGCCTGTAATTCCACCAAAAATCATATATGGTACAACACTTAAATCATATGTAGAAAACCCTTCTGCAAAGAAAACACTTGCTAAGGTTGATAGTTGAGAAAAGAATATAGTGAATATAGAATATATAGCTGCCTCTTTTGCATCACAAGAAAATAATAATATTAATAATGCAACATTGACTGGCCCTCCACCAATTCCTAGGAATGAAGATATTACTCCCATTATAATACCTGCTATACCACAAATAATAGGACTAGTGATGTTATAAGTTTTTATTTTATGCCTGTTTAATCCAAATAGCAAAATGATAAACATCAATACAAGTAAACATATAGATTGTATCATCTTACCAAGTTCTTCATTTGGTATAGTCTGCAAAAATATTTCAAACAAATATTTTCCACCAAGCCCTCCAATAACTGCCCCCAATGATAGAGGTAGTAATTTAGTATATTCAAAAGTAGTTTTTAACATAAACTTTTTAGCTAGTGAAACAATAGTCATAGCAAATACTGTGCAAGAAGATAATATGCCAATGGTTGCAAGGTCAAAATGGCCAAACGCATCTAAAACAGGTTTAATTATAACCCCACCCCCAAGGCCAGATATAGCACCTATTGTAGATGCTATTCCTCCTATTAACAAGTATAAAATTTCCATGAATCTCCTCCTAAATTTTAATTTTCTTCATTTCTTCAAGTGTTTCATCAAAAAATATCTTATATCCATTACACAAATAGTTGTGATAACTACCTTGGTTAAGCTCTCTATTTCTTTGACATCCACCTTTACAAATATATAAATATTTACATTCCATACATTTATTTGATAACTTAGTAGAAGTTTCAATAAATCCAATTTTATTACGCTCAAGATTTATAGCTTCTAATTGGTTTTCATTAAAATTTCCAAGTTTATATTCATCAAGCATATAAAAATCACATGGGTATACACTACCATCTGCTTCTACAACTGTTTGTATTCCACAAGTTCCTCGCATATCACATGATTCGGGTGGATACCCGTTTAATATTCCTACATAATTTTCAAATTGACGAATATAGGGTTGTTTACCTTTTTTAAAGTCTTGATACCACAAATTGAATAAATCCACCATAAATTTACCAAACATCTGTGGAGACAAAGCATATTCATTTTTACCACGCACTTCTCCTATTGGATCTAAACAAGGAATATATTGTTGGAAGTGCCATCCATTTTTCTTATAGTGAAAATAAATTTCTTCAATATTTTGAGCAACTATACTATTTACAACAGTTAATATATTATATTCAACCTTATATTTATCAAATAATTTAGTTGTTGAAAATACTTTTTCATAAGTATCTTCGCCAGCCTTGTTATGTCGATATGCATTATGAATTTCTTTTGTTCCATCAATAGAAACTCCCATTAAAAAATTGTTTTCTCTAAAAAACTCACACCAACTTTCATCAATTTCATATCCATTTGTTTGCAAAGCATTAAAAACCTTTATACCATTTCTATTATATTGTTTTTGAAATTTTATAGCAGTTTTAAAAAAGTCTAGTCCTCTTAAAGTAGGTTCGCCTCCTTGATATGCATATGTTATACTATGCTCTGCTTTAAGCATTGTTTTTCTAATAATATTTTTTAATGTTATTTCACTCATCATTCCAAAATGTGAGTGTGCTCTTTTGTTCGCTTCATCAAAATAAAAGCAATATTCACAATTCATATTACACAAAGAAGATGCTGGTTTCATTAGTACATTTAGTGGTGGCATTGTATATTTTCCTTTCATATTATCTCGGTGTTTAAATTTTTTAATAATTAAAGTAGATAGTTTAATTATATCACATATTTAACAATTTATATATATTTTATATTAATATATTTTGCAGTTATAATCAACTTTAAACTAATTAATTTACAAATACTAGAGATATTACTATGTATCATTTTGTTGAAACATCAATAAATGAATTGTAAAATATATAATGTTATAGGTCGGTTTTATATTTATATTAAAGAGCATAAAAATTTTTTTGTTATCTCTCATAACGAAATAGATAATAATATAAATCATTTTATTATTTTAACATAAAACAACTGCTTTAAAATAACACATTGGTTGAAACATCATAAGACAAATATACGTGATTAGCATAAATGTTTTATATTTATATTAAAATATTGTAGTTAATATCATAATTATACTATTAACATCTAAAATAAAAAGTTGGCATTGCATTTGCTTATAATAATTATATAAAATTATCATTCATGATAAAATATTTTAATGCATGATACTAGAGGAGGACAGAAATGAGATCAATTGTTTTAATGTATGACTCTTTAGTAAAAAACTTGTTGGAACCATATGGATGTGAATGGACCAAGACTCCGAACTTTCAAAGATTGGCTGAAAAAACTATAAAATTTGAAAATTGCTATGTCGGAAGTCTACCTTGTATGCCAGCAAGAAGAGAAATGCATACTGGGAGATATAACTTTTTTACAAGAAGTTGGGGCCCGCTCGAACCATATGACCATTCATTGCCAGAAATACTAGGAAAAAACGGAATACATACTCATTTAATTAGTGACCATTACCATTATTGGGAAGAAGGTGGGGCAAACTATCATACCAAATTTAATACATGGGAAATTGTTAGAGGTCAAGAAGGAGATAAATGGAAAGCTCAATTAGAAGAACCTCCCATTCCAGAGAAAGTGTTAAAACGTCCAACGCATCGATGGCGACAAGATTGGGTTAATAGAGGATATTTAGATACCGAAGAAAAACAAAGTCAGGTTACTACTATTAATTTAGGTTTAGAATTTTTACAAAAAAATGTAGCATATGATAATTGGATGTTACAAATTGAATGCTTTGATCCACATGAACCTTTTTATACTCAACAATCTTACAAAAATTTATATGAACATGTATATGATGGACCATTTTGTGATTGGCCACCATACCGACAAATTCAAGACTCTGATCCTGAAGATATAAAGGAACATCTAAGGTGTGAATATGCTGCACTACTTACAATGTGTGATAAGTATCTAGGCAAAATACTTGATTTTATGGATCAAAATGACATGTGGAAAGATACAATGCTAATTGTTAACACCGACCATGGATTTATGCTTGGCGAACATGAATGGCTTGGAAAAAATGTTGGACCTACATATAATGAAATTGCAAATACACCCCTATTTATATGGAACCCAAAAGTTAATAAAAAAAATGAAAGTAGAACATCACTAGTGCAGACTATTGACATTGCACCAACATTATACTCCTTCTTTGATATATCAATTCCAGAAACAGTACTAGGGAAAGATCTAACACCAGTCCTAGAAAATGATGCAAAGCTAAGAGATGCAATCGTTTATGGTTCTCACGCTGGAAATATCAACTGTACTGACGGAAAGTATATATACATGCGTGCACCAGACCCAAATAATGATGAAGTTTATAACTATACTTTACTATGCACACATATGATGCAAAGCTTTGTTAAAGAAGAAATTAATAATTCTGAATTTGTTGGACCATTAGGATTTACTAACGGATACAAAGTTTTAAAGGTAAAAAAAATTAAACCAAAAAATCAATCTGGTCAAATGAACCTTGGAGATTTTTTATTTAATCTAGATCAAGACCCACAAATGAATAAAAATATTATTGGTACTAATAAGGAAGAAACTACCATAAAACAGATGAAAAAATACATCGTAGATATTATGGAGCAAAACGATGTACCACAAGAAGTTTATACAAGATATAATCTTTAGTACCAGTTTGTGGTTGCTTATAAAAAAAAGGAGGGATATTATGAAAATAACTGTTAAACAAATATTTCCTGGGATTTTGATTATAATTTCTTTATTCTTTATATATGAAGGAATTGTCAACATAGGGTTTTGGGATGGTGATAATGGACCGAAGGGAGGTTTTTATCCAACTATTATAGCCGTAGTATTATTAATTGGAAGTATTGTATCTTTAATGCAATCTCTAAAAGAAGATAAGGCAGAATTTTTTAGAGATGATTTTAAAGTTATATTTGCGGGAGCAGCTATAATAGCGGGTGCCATGCTTATAGGATTACTTCCATCCATTGCAATTTACCTAATAATATGGATGAAAGTAATTGAAAAAATGTCTTGGAAGTCAACTCTTATATTTGCAGGAGCTACAACAATTATAGTGTATTTAGTGTTTGGAGTATGGTTAGCAATTCAGTTTCCAATGGGACTATTAGAGAATTTCCTATAAAAAGTAAGGAGGGAACAATATGGAAAATATACAATGGTTATTACAAGGGTTTCAGGTAGCTTTAACATTTGAAAATATTGGTGCTGCTACATTAGGAGCTATTCTGGGAATTTTAGTTGGAGCAATGCCAGGTATAGGAAGTTTGGCAGGAGTTGCACTTTTACTACCTTTAACATATAAATTTGATCCAACAACCGCAATCATTATGCTTGGAGCATTATATTATGCAAACATGTTTGGTGGAGCATATAGTGCAATACTAATAAATATACCAGGGGATGGTCCAGCTGTAATGACAACACTAGACGGATATCCAATGGCTCAAAAAGGAAGACCTGGTGCAGCACTACTTGTTGCAAATACCGCATCATTTATTGGCGGACTTATAGGTATGATAATTCTTACATTTACAGGGCCAGCTCTAGCTAGATTAGGGCTAAACTTTGGTCCAGTTGAAATGGCATCTTTAATGATTTTAGCTATGACTTCCATTGGATGGCTTATGGGTGATAGTGTTATGAAAGGTCTAGTTTCAACAGCACTAGGGATAATAATTGCCTGTATAGGAATGGACTCAGTAACAGGTATCCCTAGGTATTCGTTTGGAAATATCTACTTGCTTGGTGGAATACCTTTTACTCCACTTGTAATCGGTATGGTTGGTTTTTCAAAAGTAATTGGTATGATGAAAGACCGTAATGCAGTAACTGAACTTGATATGAAGCTATCTTTTAAAGAAAGTTTATTATCACCTTCTGATTTTGGAAGATTGTTACCACCTGCAATTCGTTCAGGGATTTTAGGTACTTTTATCGGGGTTCTTCCTGGAGCAGGAGCAACCACTGGGGCATTTGCCGGATATGCCGTTCAGAAAAAATTCAAATCAAAAGAGCCTCTTGGAACAGGAGCAATTGAAGGCCTTGCATCTTGTGAAGCTGGAAATAATGCAGCGGCAGCAGGAGCATTTGCACCTCTTTTAGCTTTAGGAATTCCAGGTTCAGGTACAGGAGCAGTTTTACTTGGCGGGCTTATGATGTGGGGTCTAACTCCTGGTCCATTACTTTTTACTGAACAACCAGAATTTACATGGGGTCTAATTGCATCTTTATTCTTAGCAAATGGGCTAACATTACTAGTTGCAATTTGTATTATACCATTTTTGGTAAAAATCCTAGTTATTCCAACTAGATTAATGATACCTATAATTACAACAGTTTGTATCGTAGGGTCATATAGTGCAACAAATTCACTATATGGAGTTATCATAATGTTTGTTGCTGGCTGCATTGGATACATAATGAATGTATGTAATTATCCATCTGCACCACTTATCTTAGCTATAGTTTTATCTAAAATCTTTGAAACTAACTTGAGAAGAGCATTTATAATTTCTGGTGGAAGTCCACTAATTTTCTTTACTGAACCAATATCTTTATTCTTCATGGTCGTACTTATTTTATTAATAGTCTTAACTGCTAGAAAAAAAGTACTAGATAAATCAAAAATTTAAGATTAATAAACTTCGGGCGATTTGTATTCGCCTACATATTCAAAATAAATGGAGGAATTTAACATGAAAAAATTTAAAACACTTATACTATTAACCATTGGAGCAACATTATTTGTAGGTTGTGGAGGAGCTGAGGAAGATCCAAATGCACCATTTTTGCCGTCTGGGGATATTGAGTGGGTTGTAACATCAAGCCCAGGAGGCGGAAGTGACATTTACACAAGGGTTATAACTGATGTCATTAAACAAAAAGGCCTAGTTGAAGAAACCTTCTTAATTAACAACCAAACTGATGGTGGAGGAGAAGTAGGAAGACTTCGTGTAAGCCAAGAAAAAGATGATGGGCACATGTTATTAACATTTAACAGTGGAGACCTTACTCCAATGGTTCAAAATACAAGTAATCGTATTGAAAACTTTAAACCAATCGCTGTTATGGCAGTAGATTCACAAATTTTGCTTGAGGGGGTTCATACAGAGTATGAAACATTCCAAGATGCTCTTGACGCAGCAGCAAACGGCACTAGTATTATAATTGGTGGTTCAAAAGGTGATGATATTGCTCTTTATGAGGAACTTTTAGAAGTTTCTGGTCTTGAAAAAAGCCAGTTAACCTATATGATGTTTGATGCGACAAGTGAGGCACTAACTTCTTTACTTGGAGGCCATGTTGATTATTGTATCTCTAAACCAGCTGCAAGTATGCAATATATTGAGTCTGGAGATGCTGAAGCTACAGTTGCATTTAAAACAAAACGTTTTAGCTCTGGTAGTTTGACGGATGTTCCAATTCTTAGTGAAATAACTGATCTTGAAGATATTGAATCAAGTGTTTGGCGTGGAATTGTTGCTCCTGGAAAGATGCCTGATAAAGCTGTTGCATATTGGAGTGATATAATGCGACAAGTGTCTGAATCAGAAGAATGGAAAACTCAATATCTTGATAAAAATGTATTGGAATCATTCTATCTGCCAGCTGATGAAGCAAAAGTATATATGACAGAATATCAAAATGACTACCTTGAACAAATAGGTAAAGCAGAATAAGGAAACATATGAATTAAGGGTGGTATACTAACTTAAAGTTAGTGTACTATCCTTTTTTATTATAAATATTTTATCAACATTATCCAAATTTATATCCTTGCAATTTAATTCCTTCTTAACTATAATTAAGTTTAAACTCTCACCTCTACACTACTTTAAGTCAAAATTTTAAGGAGAATAATTTATGAAAAGAGTAGGTATAATAACATTATTTAATAACAATTTTAATCATGGTGCCCTATTACAAGCATATGCTCTACAAAAAACAGTGGAAAAACTTGGTTTTGAATGTGAAGTTATTCGTTTTGACTATATGATTAAACAAGCAGAACTATCTAATAAAATAAATTCTAATGCAAAGCAAATGCAGGCCTTTGCTGAAATTATTCCTCAGAGTAACAAAATTTATAACGCCTATAATATTTACGAATGCAATGAACTTTATGATATTTTTATCTGTGGTAGCGACCAAATTTGGGGCTGTAATTTTGGCATGCCTTTATATAATTTGCCACATATGGCTTTAGCTTTTGCTAATGCAGATAAAATCAAATTAGGATATGCTGTTAGTATGGGAGGAGCTTATTTAACAGATGATAAAAAAACTGCTCTTAAAGAACCTACCCAAAAACTTGATTATATTTCAGTCCGTGAAAAAAGTGCAATACCTTTTATCTCAGAATTATCTGATAAATCTGTAGAAAGTGTTCTTGACCCTACATTATTACTTTTAAGAAAAGATTGGGACACATTTAAAAATGATACGTATAATACTACAGCTCCATATATATTTTGTTATGTCCTACGTTCAAGTAAAGGTTTAGTATCATATATTAAACAATTATCACAAACTATGGGATATAATATAAAAATTTTGCCTAAGAATTCTATGCCTGTAGATTTTATAAATCTTATTGCAAATGCTGAATATGTTATTACAGATTCATTCCATGGAACTGTATTTAGCATTATTTTTAATAAGCAATTTATTTCTTGCTATACAAATAATATTCAATCAGACTATTCTATGAATATGCGAATGAAAGATTTACTTAAAACATTTAATCTTTATAATAGATATCTTGGTATGGATGCTACAGCGGAAAATTATCTTAACCTTATAAATAGTAAAATTGATTATTCTAAAGTTAATCAAATATTAGAGCTGGAAAGAGCAAAATCTCTTGCATTTTTAGAAAAAGCTCTATATTTAGAAAAAGACTTTAAATTTGATATTGTCCCACAGAGAGAATGTTATAATTGTAGTACTTGTAAAGTTGTTTACCCATTATCTTGTATAGAGCTAGTTAAAGATGAGTTAGGATTTGGATTTCCTAAAATTAATCATAATATTTGTAATGAGTGCATGTTGTGCAAGAAAGTATGTCCTGCTATAAACTCTAAGTCTAAAAATCTAGAGCAATCATTTGTATATACAGCATCCCATATAGATAAAGATGAGCGATTAAAAAGTGCATCAGGAGGTACATTCTTTGCTATTGCCCAATATATTATCTCAAATGGAGGCATTGTTTTTGGTGCTGCATATGATAAAGATTTTAAAGTTAAGCATATAGGTGTAAATAATCTCGCAGATTTAGAGCTTTTACGTTCAAGTAAATATGTTCAAAGTGATATAGAAAACACTTATAAAGAAGCCAAACAGTATTTAGATAACAATAAAATTGTTTTGTACAGTGGAACACCTTGTCAGATTGCAGGCTTAAAAAATTACTTGCAAAAAGATTATGACAATTTATATACTATTGATTTAATTTGTCATGGAGAACCTTCACCCAATTTATTTGCAAAATATATAGACTTTTATACACAAAAATATGGCAAAATAACAGATATTAATATGAGAAACAAGGAATTAGGATATACTGTTGCTTGTAAAATAACATTTGAAAACAATAAGTCTATTCTTGTACATGGTAAAGATGACTTTTTCTCTAAGCTTTGCTTTATTTTCTGTAAAAATAAATGTTATTCCTGTGATTTTAAAAATGATAATTCTTTTGCTGATATAACTTTAGGAGACTTATTTAGTGCAAAAAATTATTCAGATATCACAGAAGATGGCCGAGGAATAAATTTAGTTATAGATAGAACTTCTAAAGGAAGTATGCTTTTAGAAAATGCTCAAATCAACCTTAAATCAATAGAAAATTATAATACTAAGAGGCATACTGGTGCTTCTCATTCAAACGTAGATGCATATTTAAGATCAATTTTTAAAGATAGCTCTATAGAAAAATTATTTTATGAGCTACAAATGCTAATCTCTGAAATAAATTCTGAAAGACAATACGAAACTTCAATGTTTTATAACAAATTAGCTAAAGAATATAACGATTTATTATGTATTAAGGAGGATACCTTATGAAAAGAGTAGGTATAATAACATTATTTAATAACACTTTTAATCATGGAGCTCTATTACAAACATATGCTCTACAAAAAACAGTAGCAAAACTTGGTTTTGAATGTGAAGTCATTCGTTTTGACTACAAGACAAAGCAAGCAGAAATAGCTAATAAAAGTTATTCTAACGCAAAACAAATGCAAGCATTTGCTGAAACCATTCCTCATAGTAGCAAAATTTATAATGCCTCTAATATTTATGAATGCAATGAACTTTATGATATTTTCATCTGTGGTAGTGACCAAATTTGGGGTGACAATATTGGTATGTCTTCATCTGCTTTACCACATATGGCATTAAGTTTTGCTAATTCAGATAAACTTAAAATAGGATATGCTGTTAGTATGGATGGAGCTTACACAACAGATAATATAAAAAATATTCTTAAAGAACCTATAAAAAAGCTTGATTATATTTCGACTAGAGAGAAAAGTGCTATCCCTTTTATTTCAGACTTATCTAACAAATCAGTGGTAAATGTTCTTGACCCTACATTATTACTTTTAAAAAAAGATTGGGATACTCTTAAAATAGAAACGAATGTTGCACCATATATATTTTGTTATATGTTCGGTTTACCTTCAAATTTGAAAAAATGTATTAATGAATTATCACAAAAGACTAACTATGAAATAAAATATCTCTCAGATTATTCTGATCCAATTGAGTTTATAACTCTTATTGCAAATGCTGAATATGTTGTTACAAATTCATTTCACGGAACAATATTTAGCATTATTTATAATAAACAATTTATATCATTCTATATAGATAATATTCAATCAGATTACTCTAAAAATGTACGCATAAAAGATTTGCTTAAAATGTTTGACATTTGTGACAGATATATTGATATAGACACCCCTATAGAAAATTGTCTTACTATTATTGATAATAAAATTGATTATTCTAAGGTTAATAATATATTAGAATTAGAGAGAGAAAAATCTCTTGCATTTCTGAAAAAATCTCTTAATGCAGAAAAGATCTCTAAATTTGATATTGTACCAAGGAGCGAATGTTATAATTGTAGTACTTGTAAAGTTGTTTGTCCATTATCTTGTATAGAGATAGTTAAAGATGAGTTAGGATTTGGATTTCCCAAAATTAATCATGATGTTTGTAATAAGTGCATGTTATGCAAGAAAGTATGTCCTGCTATAAACTCTAAATCTAAAAATTTAGAGCAATCATTTGTATATTCAGCAACCCATATAGATAAAGATGAACGATTAAAGAGTGCATCAGGAGGTACATTCTTTGCTATTGCCCAATATGTTATCTCAAACGGAGGTATTGTTTTTGGTGCAATATATGATAAAGACTTTAAAGTTAAACATATAGGTGTAAATAATCTCGTAGATTTAGAACTTTTACGCTCAAGTAAATATGTTCAAAGTGATATAGAAAACACTTACAAAGAAGCCAAACAGTATTTAGATAACAATACAATTGTTTTATATAGTGGAACACCTTGTCAGATTGCAGGCTTAAAGAATTATTTGCAAAAAGATTATGACAACTTATATACTATTGATTTAGTTTGTCATGGAGAACCTTCACCTAATTTACTTGTAAAATATATAGACTTTTATACACAAAAATATGGCAAAATAATACATCTTAATATGAGAAATACAGAGCTGGGATATACAAATGCTTATAAATTAACATTTGAAAATAACAAGTCTATTCTTTTATATGGTAAGGATGATTTTTTCTGTAGACTGTGTTTTATTTTCTGTAAAAATAGATGTTACTCTTGTGGTTTTAAAAGTGATAACTCTTTTGCTGATATAACTTTGGGAGATTTGTGGGGGGCAAGAAATTATCCAGATATTGTAGAAGATGGTAGGGGAATAAATTTAGTTATAGACAGAACTTCTAAAGGAAGTATTCTTTTAGAAAATGCTCAAATTAATCTTAAATCAGCAGAAAATTATAACACTGATAAGTATAATGCCAGTTTGAATACTAGTATTTCTCATTCAAAAGTAGATGCATATTTAAGATCAATTTTTAAAGATAGTTCTATAGAACAATTATTTTATGAGCTACAAATGCTAATCTCTGAAATGAATTATGAGACTCAATATGAAACCTCAATAATGGTAGCACAATTAAGTAAAGAATATGAAGCTTTAATAACTGGTAAAAAAAAATAAACTAAGAAATTAATAATTGTTTTGCAGTAATTATTGGTTAACTCGAAAAATATTTCATAACCATTAGTTACTGCTTTAAATAACTAATAAAATTAATAATATTTCTATCTATGTTATCAAATCTATTAAGTTTTATTAATAAGTACACATAAATATATGGAACAATATGGCATAAAAATTGCTTTATATAATTATGAATAAAAAAATACATAATAGGGGGAATATATAGTGAAACCAGTATTAGGAATTTTATTAGGGGACTGTTGTGGAGTTGGTCCAGAAATTGTAGCAAAACTTTGTAAAGAGGAAAAACTAAATAAGTATTGTAAGCCTTTGATTATAGGGGACAAAAGAATTTTTGAGTGGGCAAAAGGTGTTGTTGGAGCAAACTTTGAAATTGAAACACTTGAAACAGCTGAAGCAATTCGTAACACCACTGATAAAGAAAATATTTACTACATATTGGATCAAAAAAATGTAAATCCAGCAGAAATTACGGTTGGAAAAGTTAGTCCTATTGCCGGTAAAGCATCTGGCGATATGTTAATGTTAGCTATTGATTTGTGTAAAAACAAAATACTAGACGGATTTTCTTTTGCACCATTAAACAAAGCTGCTATGAAAGAAGGTGGATATAAACTTGAAAGTGAAAATAAACTATTTGGTGAAGAATTTGATAGGGTTGGACTAACTTGTGAAGTTAATGTTTTAGATGGACTGTGGACTTCACGTGTAACAAGTCATGTTCCTGTTAAAGATATAGTTCAATATTTAACAGTGGATTCAATTTATAACGGAATTAAACTAGCTTATGATACGTTAAAATTTTCAGGCAATGAAAATCCCACTATTGGAGTTGCAGCATTAAATCCACATGGGGGCGAAAACGGAACATGTGGTAGGGAAGAAATTGAAGTAATTGAACCTGCTATAGAAAAAGCTAGGGCAAATGGAATGACTGTAAAAGGACCATATCCAGCAGATATTTTGTTTATTAAAGCATTTAATGGAGATTTTGACGCAGCAGTTACAATGTATCATGATCAAGGTCAAATTGCATTAAAGTTAAAAGGATTTCAATATGGAGTTACCGTTCATGCAAACTTACCAGTAGCAATTGCGACTGCAGCTCATGGTAGTGCATTTGATATTGCTGGAAAAAATATCGCAACCACAGATGCAATGGAAAATGCTGTTAAAATGACTGCTAACATTGCTATGGGTCTTAAAAAATAGGAGGTAAGATTTATGAAATTATGTTATCAAGTTGCAACACCAGATGTTAAAGTTGACCCAAGTGTTACTGCTTTTCAAGGAGATATTGAAGTTTCGTTAAACACTTTGGGAGAACTGGGCTATGATGGTGTTGAGTTTATGACTATTAACCCTAAAGAATTGGATGCAAATAAAATAGAAAAACTACTTCAAAAAAATAATTTAGACGTAGCAATTGTTTGCACTGGGGAATTGTTTGGACAAAAAAAATTAAGTTTTACAAACCCAAAGGAAGAAATAAGAAATCAAGCTATTGAGGAAGTAAAAGGCATGATGGATTTTGCGTCAATATTTGGTGCAAATATTAACATTGGTAGAGTGAGGGGACAATATGTTGATAGCATTCCTCGTGGACTTTCATATCAATACGCAATTGATGCATTTAGACAAATTGGGGAATATGGCGAAAAGAAAAATGTAAGCATTGCAATTGAACCAGTAACATATATGCAAACTAACTTTTTAAACACTTCTACTGAAGCTATTGAGGTTTGCAAAGAAGTTGGAAATGACCGTGTAAAAATTATGCTTGATATTTTCCATGTAAATATTGAAGAGAAAAATATTTATGACTCTATAAGAAACGCCGTAGATTATAATATCCATGTTCACCTAGCTGATAATAATAGACGCTACCCAGGAATGGGCGGTCTTGATTTTAGAAAGATTTTGGAAACGTTAAAAGAAACTGGATATAATGGTTATTTATGTACTGAAATTTATCAGTTGCCAAACCAAATGGAAGCTGCAAAAGGTACTATCGCACATCTTAAACCAATTCTTGAAAGTTTATAGAGTTTATTGATACCCCTCTAGTGCTCTCGTGCCAGAGGGGTATTCTTCTCCTATTTATGTCTGGATTTTATAGCTTTGTATATTATAAATCCAATAATAATTACTAAAATAATTATGAAAGGAAACCATATATCCATTACACTTTGAAAGACTGCTATCCAATTAACGTTTTCGGGCATTGCTATTGCTTCCTCTCTCTTATTATTGCCTTGCTGGACACATAAGTCGCCACAAAATATAACCCATAGATAACCAAAAATAAAATTATCGTAATATAAAAATTTGTTGCTACATGCAAATTCATAAAGCCTTCAATCAATTTTATTATTTCCCTAGTTTCTATAATTGAATATATAGTCGCAATAGCAATTGGGCATCCAAAAAATACGCCTACTTGTATAAGTATACTTCTATTTAATTGCTTGTCGCTAACCCCTATTTTCCTCAGAAGTCCATATCTTTGTGCATTGTCTGAGACTTCTGTCAATTGTTTAACCGAAAGCAGTGCTACGCAAATAAGCAAAAATATTATGCTTAAATAAAAACATACAAAAATACAAATTCCATATACTCCATAATACATATCATGCATCATATTTGATTCTGTATACCTATAACCCCATCTTTCATCAAGTCCTATAGGTATCAAAGGTTGAAAAACATCATCTGGATTAGTAGTAGGTTTATACTGAACTAAAACTATGTTACAGTCTTTTTGTAAAGATGACACAATGTTATCTGGAACTACCAATGAACCACGGTCATTATTGCCTATTGATGTCATATAAAACGTTTCACTTATTATATTATTATTAACAGGTTTTAAAGTATTTCCAGCTATAGTTATTGAATTAGCGTTATTATAAAATTGCTCCATATATTTAATAGTTCCATCGTAGTTGCAATTTAAATAAAATTCATCTTCGCCTAACATATATGCCTCTTTACCTTGTAGCGACATAGCCTTATTAAAATCCGATATGGATACCACTAATATAGGTGTCTCAGGTAACTGCGCATCCATCGGCCATAAATCTAGCTCTTGATTTGCTAAAATATCACCATAAGTTATATCCGCATTATAAACACTTATTTCTTCCATAGCCTCAGCATATTTTTCCAAATCCAAATTATTATTATACAGATGCTCTAATATATCACTTTCACCATTCATGCTAATATTAGAGTACACATTTAAGTCATAAGGTACTTGCTCATTAGATAATCTATTTATTTCTAGTGCCATACTAACCCCTGTTGACATTCCACAAATTGTTATTGTCAATAATCCTGTAACAATAGATAAAATAAGCAAATTTGCAGTAAATTTACTATTTATTTGGCTAACAACAAATGACGTTATGCCTTTTAAGTAAATCCTTTTATTAGATTTGATTAACGACGTAACAACAACTGTTCCTGAATAAAACAATAATATTGTTCCTATGCCCAGAAAAATTATAGCAGTTTGGATAAAATAATCATCACGGCTTGGTATAATCCCATTTTTAACAATTATTGCTTGTGCAGATATTATTAAAACTATAGAAATAATAAATATCAGGGATATTAACCCTTTCCCTTTAATGCTAGGATTTTCACTAGTTCTGCTTGCCCTTAATAGCGATATTAAATTAACTTTAGATATACTTGATACGTTAAAACAAATTGTAATAATAAAAATTAAAGCAAAACAGCCTATTGTTATACCTAGTGCATTAGGTGAAATAATAATTTGATATTCACTAGGCTCAACAGCAAATAGTTGTAAGGACAACAAGCCTATCCCTTGTGATATAATAATCCCTAACACAAGCCCTACTATCAATGAAATAAGACTAATGAAAAAAGCTTCTCCATTAAAAAGTTTGGCAATGCGTCTTTTTTTCATACCTAGTAACATATAAATGCCTAGTTCTTTTTTTCTGCGTTTAAGCAAATAATTATTTGTATAAATAATAAGAAAGGCAAGTATAATAGCAACTAGGTATGATAAAATTGTCATATATATATTTAGTTGGTCATACATCAGTTTTTTCGTGCTGGACAAATTCCGAAAAGCTGGTTGGTCAGCAAAACAATTGAACGAATAAAATAAACTTACCGAAATAGATAAGGTTAGAAAATAAATTGAATAATCTTTTATGTTTTTGCGTACGTTTCCAAAAATAATTTTGGTATCTCTCATTATTTTTGTCCTCCCATTTCAGAAACAACTTCTAAAACTTTGCTAAAAAATGTCTTTTGGTCATCAGCCCCTCTAAAGATTTCTTTAAAAATTTGTCCATCTTTTAAAAATAAAATTCTATTGCTATAACTTGCAGACATAGCGTCATGCGTAACCATCAAAATTGTAGCGTTAAATTTTGTATTTATTTCACTCAGCATTTCCAAAAGTATTATGGCAGATGCGGAGTCTAATGCTCCTGTTGGTTCGTCAGCAAGTATTAAAGCTGGATTTGTCACTATTGCACGAGCTGCTGCAACTCTTTGCTGTTGACCTCCAGACATGTGATACGGAAATTTATTTAAAACTTCTTCAATATTTAAATCCTTAGCAATTTGTTTAACTCTTTTATCAATTTCAGAAGGACTAATATTATTTATAGATAGTGCTAAAGCTATATTTTCATAAGCTGTAAGAGTATCCAGTAAATTGAAATCTTGAAAAATAAATCCAAGTTTTTTGCCTCGAAAATCTGAAAGTTTATTTCCTTTTATTTTACTAATATCTTCGTTATCAATATAAATTTTTCCATTTGTAACGGCATCAATAGTGGAGATACAGTTTAACAAAGTAGATTTGCCTGAACCAGAAGAGCCCATTATTCCTACAAATTCCCCTTCTGCAACATCAAAACTTATACCATCTATTGCTTTGGTGGTATTTTCTTTGCTAATATAATATTTCTGTATATTTTGTACTTCTAAAGTTTTGTTTTCCACAATCCTTCTCCTTATCATGTTTATTTTAAAAATAGTATGTGTATTAATTCATTTATTTATTTATGCATTTTTTAAAGAATGTACCAAGTTTTATGAAACAAAATATGAAACTTCTGAAATAAAATCATCAGCTGTTAAAAATTTTAAAAATATTATTTAGCATTATTGCAATTAAATATAAATGGCAGATGTTATATTTATCCAAAATAAATTTGTACATTTTATAATAAATATAGATATTGTATAATTATATTGACTTCTAAAAACGTTTTTGATATGATTTGAGTATGAAAAAATATGGAACGAGTGATAGCAATGACAATTCAAGATATAGCAGAATTAGCACAAGTTTCAAAAGCAACAGTCTCAAGAGTATTAAACAACAGTGGATATGTTAATCAAGAAACAAGGCTAAAAGTAGAACAAATTATTCAGGAACATAAGTATACTCAAAAAAACATTGGTGCTCAAAAAACAATTGGTGTTATAATTCCAGAAATTGCAAATAGTTTTTTTGGTGAGATATTTCAAGGTATTACAGAGAAAGCATTAGATTTAGGATTTTCACTAATATATTGTGATTCTGCAAACAACATGGAACTTGAAGAAAAAGCTATAAAAATGCTGGAAAAGCAAAAGGTTTGTGGCATTATTATAACTCCTGCTACTGGGCTTTTAAAACGTGGGGCAGAAAGAAAATTAACAGATATGATTGAGAAACTAAAAATACCTATTATCGTTGTGGATAGAGAGTTTGAAAATTCTAATTGGGATGGTGTTTTCTATGAGAATTTTCAAAGTACTTATATGGCAACTAGTGAACTTTTAAAAGTTGGCCATAAACATGTTGGAATAGTTACAGGTGATTTAAACTTAAAAATTGGAAAACTGCGACTAGAAGGATATTTAAAAGCACTAGCTGACAATAACATCACTAGTAACTACATTTTGCAGGGTGATTTTTCAACTCAAACAGCGTATACACTTTGTAAAGATGCCTTTGCAAAAGAATGGGTGCCATCCAGCTTTGTAACTTGTAACAATTATACTACTCTAGGCTTTATGAGGGCTTGTAAAGAGTCCAATCTGGAAATAGGAAAAGATATCTCTTTAATTGCAATAGACCATATTCCTGTTTTGGACGCAATTAACTATCCTTTAAGCTGTGTAACAAGAGATGTTGTCAAAATGGGGGAAGTAGCTACAACCATGCTTTTTCAACGTCTTCAAAACTTGGAGCAACCCAGGCAAATAAGTATGATAGCTTGTAAACTAATACTAAAAGGCTCAGAACTTTTAAACACAAATAATCAAGGGGGATTTCAAATATGAAAAAATCATTAATTTTAGGACTATTAGCAATGACAATGGCATTTACAGGATGTTCAGGAGCTGAAGAAACAGCAACTACAGCACCAGAAAGCAATGCATATGATGTTAGAGTTATCATTAAAGCGACGGACTCAGATTATTGGCAAACACTTTTGCTTGGAGCAGAAGCTGCTGCAGCTGAAAGTGGGGGTAAAATTGAAGTAATAACTGCTGGACCAACTTCAGAAATTGACATTGATGAACAAGTGGCAATTTTAGAAAATACTGTAGCAGCAGAACCAGATGCAATTGTAATTGCTTCCACTAGTTCAGATGCAACCGTACCAGCAGTTGAGCAAGCTATGGCAAGTGGTATCCCAGTAATTACAGTTGATAACAGGTTAAACACTGACAGTTACGTATCTTTCTTGGCTACAGACCATTATTTAGCAGCAGGAATGGCCGCTGAAGCTATGGTAAAAGAGTGGGAAGAAAGAGGAATTGACCCAAATGGAAAAAGTGTATTTGTAATTAGTAGTGTGGCTGGAACAGCTGTAAATACCGCAAGAACAGAAGGATTTATAAATAAAATTAAGGAGCTAGTGCCTGCTATTGAAGTTTTAGAAACTCAATATGGTGATAATGACATTGCTACTGCAACAGACATAACACTAAACACTATTTTTGCAAACGAAAATTTGATTGGTATTTTTGGTGACAACAACCATATGGGTATTGGTGTTGCCAATGCTATTAATGAAACTGGTATGATGGATTCAATTGTATCATATGCATTTGATTCATCTCCTGACGAAATTGCAGCAATTGAAGCAGGAACATTAACAGGTATTGTGGTTCAAGACCCATATGGAATGGGATACAATGGAGTGCAATATGCAGTTGATGCGATTGAAGGAAAAGAAGTGGAAAAAGAAGTGGTTGTTCCAACAACTTTAGTAACACTGGATAATATACAAGAAGAAGCAGTTCAAGCACTTTTATACCCAGGACAATAATAAGAAGTTAATACATGCTAGTTGCTAGGTAGTTTTAAAATGCAACAGCTGTATATAGTGTTTCAAAGACGAACATTTATTCCTATTATATGTTCGTCCATACTATTAAGGAGGTGCTAAATGAAGGAAATTGTTAAAATGCGAAAGATCTGCAAAGAATTTCCTGGAGTAAAAGCATTACATAATGTTAACTTAGATTTAAGAGAAGGAGAGGTTCATGCACTAGTTGGCGAAAACGGTGCTGGCAAGTCGACTATTATAAAGACATTGATGGGAGTTCACCAAAAGACTAGTGGAAACATCTACTTTGAAGACAATTTAATAGAGATTAAATCTCCTTTACATGCTCAAGCTATCGGCTTTGGAGCTGTATATCAGGATGTAAATTTGGCACAACATCTTTCCATAGCAGAAAATTTTTTTATGGGGCAACTTCCCAAAAACAAATTTGGGTTGGTAGATTATAAAAAGATGAACAAAGAAACTAAACAAATTATGGATTCAATAGAAGTCAATGTTAATCCAAAAGCTATAATAAAAACTTTATCTGTAGCACAGCAAGAAATGGTGGCAATAGGAAAGGTTTTACATCAGAAAGCAAAAGTAGTAATTTTTGATGAACCTACGGCACTGCTAACAAACGAAGAAACCGAACAACTCTTTAAGATAATCAACATGTTGAAGAAAAATAATGTTGCAGTACTTTATGTATCTCACAGAATGGAAGAAATTTTGAATATATGTGATAGAGCAACAGTGCTAAAAGATGGTCAAAATGTTGACACTGTTGAAATAGAAGGACTAGTGGAAGATGACTTAATTTCTCTAATGGTTGGTCGAGACGTTGAAGATATGTATTCAATTAAACATGTAGAACCTCAAGAAACAGTTTTGAAGGTTGAAAATATATCTAGGAAAGATAACTTTCATAATATTAACTTTGAAATTAAAAGAGGTGAGATTTTTGGTATGTTTGGGCTTGTTGGCTCTGGCAGAACAGAAATTGTAAGAAGTATATTTGGAGCAGATGAAAAAGATAGTGGAACAGTTTACTTTAATGGAAAAGAAGCAAACTTTAAAACACCTAGTCAGGGAATAAAATCTGGTATTGCTCTTTTGCCCGAAAATAGAAAAGAACAAGGACTGTGTCTTAAACTTTCAATAACAGAAAACACAAACATGGCCGCTATAGACAAAATTTCAAACCGTGGATTTATTAATGGAAAAAAAGGTGCTGAGATTGCAGATAAATATTGCAAAACTTTACGCACCAAGACTCCTTCTATAAATCAGCTGTGCAAAAACCTCTCTGGGGGAAATCAACAAAAAGTTGTAATCGCAAAATGGCTGGCTCAAGATAGCGATTTATTTATATTTGACGAGCCGACTGTTGGAGTTGATGTTGGGGCAAAAGTTGAAATTTATAGAGTATTTGAGGAACTTTTAAAGCAAGGCAAGACAATAATTGTAATCTCGTCTTATTTGCCTGAAGTAACAGGGCTTTCTGATAGGTTACTTGTTATGCACGAAGGAAATCAAATGGGGATATTGAGTAAAGAAGAATTTCAAGAAGAAAGAATTTTAAGGTTGGCTTCAGGTTTGAAATAATAAGGGGGGAGATTTGCAATGTCAGAAACAAAGAAAATTAAATTGGTTAGTGGAAACTTGAAAACGGAATTATTTTTACTAGGCGTACTTGCATTATTATTTATAGTTTTTGGTCTGTCAAGTGAAGTATTTTTTAAGTTTAATAGTATAATGATGCTACTTAGGCAAGCATCTATATATGGAATTATAGCTATTGGAATGGTATTTGTAATTACTTCATCAGGAATTGATTTATCAGTAGGTTCAGTAGTTGGTCTTTCAGGTGTAATAACCGCAATGTGCTTAACAGCAGGAATGCCTATATTTATTGCTGGAATTTTTGCAATAGCTACAAGCATGGTGGTTGGTCTTCTAAATGGTGCACTTATTCATAATGGAAAAGTACCGCCGTTTATAGCAACAATGGGTACAATGACAGTCATTCGTGCTTTCATAATGCTTATTACTGGAGCAAAAACAATCGCTGGACTTCCACCAGAGTTTAAATCAATTGCACAAATGACAGTTTTTGGAGTACCTGTGTTATTTCTAGTGTGGTTTGCTGTAATAATTGTATCTTACATAATAATGACAAAAACGGTTTTTGGGCGAAATGTATTTGCTTACGGTAGTAATAAAGAAGCAGCACGACTTTCAGGGATTAATGTAAAGAAAACTATCTATGGGGTATATGTATTCTCAGCAACTTGTTGTGCAATAGCAGGATTTTTATTGACTGCTAGGCTAGGAAATGCAGCACCAACAGCAGCAGATGGATATGAACTTGATGCAATAGCTGCAAGTGTTGTAGGTGGAGCAAGCTTGGATGGTGGTGAAGGTAGTGTTATCGGTACAGTTTTGGGAGCTATGATTATGGCAACTTTACGTCAAGGCGGAACTTTACTAGGTATTAACTCATTCATCCTAGAGATTATCATTGGTTCATTAATAGTAATCGCTGTATTACTAGACAAAAACAGTAAAAAATAAATCGAGTTCAATTTAAAGGAGCGAATTATTGATGGTTTATAAAAAGGTAGATAGAATTAAAGAAGAAATATCAGTTATCGGGCTTGGATGTTGGAATTTTGGTGGAGATTGGGATAATACAATGGATCAAAAATCAATTGACATTGTACATAAATCAATTGAACTAGGAATTAACTTTTTTGATGTAGCTCCAGTGTATGGCTGGGGAAATTCCGAGATAGTGCTGGGCAAAGCACTAAAAGGAAAACGTGACAAAGTAATTATTGCTTCAAAAGCTGGTCTTTTGTGGAACGATAAACATGAAACTACCAACAACCTTTCAAAAGCTAGTTTACTTAAAGAAGTAGACGAAAGCTTAATCAGACTTGGAACTGATTACATTGATATTTACCAAATGCACTGGCCTGATCCAAACACTGCCCTTGAAGATACGGCTGAGGGACTGAGGATACTTAAAGCTTCTGGTAAAATTAGATATATTGGTATCAGCAATTTCTCAAAAGAAGATGCTTTAAAGATGCATGATTATGTTGGAGTGGATTGTCAGCAAAGTTTATACAATATGTTTGAAAGAAACACTGATTCATACCATAGCATCCCACTTGAATACAAAACAGAAGATGAAATTTTGCCTATGGTAAACAAGCTTGGTCAAGCGTTTTTGCCTTATAGCCCGCTATTTCAAGGTTTACTTGCTGGTAAATTTAATAAAGGAATAACTTTTTCAAAGGATGATATAAGAAACGCAAATCCTAAACTAGTAGGTCCTGATTTTAAAGTTTATTTTGATGCTGCTTTACAGTTAAAAGAACTGGCTGATAAGTATAGTAAGCCAATGAATGAAATAGCTCTTAACTGGCTAGTGCAAAAACCTGAAGTTACCTCTATAATCGGTGGAGCATCCACCGTTACTCAAATTGAACAAAATATTCATTGCACTACTTGGAAAATAGACGATGAAATGATGAAAGAAATCGGTATGATAATTAAACCGTTTGAAACACTTTAATCGATATACTTTTAAATAGACAATTAATTCTAAAAAGTTAATTGTCTATTTTTTATGAATTTTATTATAAATAATATGAAAAAAGGCCAAACTATAGAAAAATAAATTAGATGGAGGAACACATCAATGGAAGAATTATTTGAAATAAATTATGAGATAACCGACAAAGAATATAAAGAACTAGTCGAGTTTCAAGTAAAGTCAAGTTACAGAAATAGACGGATAACTGCATTCTTAATTAATCTAGTGTTTTTTATTCTTTCAATCCATTATTTAGTTGCACAAGACATAATCATGCCTAATATGTTAAGGTATGGCTTACTAGTGCTTGCTTTTGCTCTCACATTTGTAAATGTTGAACGTTATGGAAATAAAAGAATACAAAAAGAAGCTTCTGATGCGTATGATGAATATAAAAGTTTAATTAATAAAGAGTTTTTAGGCAAGCATAAACTTTTGCTTATAGGAAATACCATGACTGTGGTATATGGTCTTACTAAAGAGTCTTTAAGCCAAAGTGATATTTCCAGCGTTGCAAAACTTTCCACTATCACTGCTGTAATCAGCAACCAAAAAGTATTTGAAATCATACCTAATGATATTTTAGAGCTACCTAAAAATAAGACTATTTTTCAAGCATTTATTAATCCTACAAAATAATATTTTAACTTTATAGCTAATAAACCTGTATTTGATACTTATATCATGCAGGTTTATTTTTTAATAACATAGTCATAACTACGTAAATAAATTATATAGCATATTTGCCCCTATTGTATATATTATAGCATTTCCCACACCATGAGCAAGTATAGATGGTATTAGTGAATCTGATTTAGCTCTTAGTATTCCAAATATTATTGATACAACAAATAGTGCCGTCGCACTTGCTATAGCTATTGGTAATTCAAACATATAAAATCCATGCAATAAAGTAAATATAATTGCTGTTATTACTATACCTATATTCTGACCATATTTAGAAACTAAGTTTTTTTGTAATAATCCTCTAAAGAATATTTCTTCTCCAAACCCTACAAATCCTATCATACATATCGCTACCATGACTTTTTGAATTATATTCGCTTGGCCTATTTCGCTTTCTGCTATCGATGCATAGTATTGTCTTAATATATCTACTAACTCTATCTCTAATATTAAACTAACTATAAATCCTACTATTGACATTGATATAAGTTGAATAAATGGCATAATAGCTGCAAATATAAATCCTGTTATTACATTATTTTTGAAATTTTTATCCTTTTTTAATCCTAAATATGCAAAGCTATCTTTAAATTTAGATAATTTAGCTATTTTTTTTGTTATTACACCTGCTAAAATTATAAATACCATGCTATTTGCAATAAATGTTAATATGGATACTTCAAATGTCATTTCTATGATATCTCCTTTTATTTTACACTGTTTTTATAATTTTAATATATGATAAATCTATAGTTAACATAATTTATATCAACGCATTAAAATTCATCACAAAATAAAAAAAAGACTATATATAATTATAAATATCGAACGTTATGGAAATAAAAGAATACAAAAAGAAGCTTCTGATGCGTATGATGAAAATAAAAGTTTAATTAATAAAGAATTTTTGGGCAAGCATAAGTTGTTGCTCATAGGAAATACCATGGCTGTGGTGTATGGTCTTACTAAAGAGTCTCTAAGCCGAAATGATATTTCCAGCGTTACAAAACTTCCCAATATCACTGCTGTAATCAGCAATCAAAAAGTATTTGAAATTATACCTAATGATATTTTAGAGCTACCTAAAAATAAAACTAGTTTTCAAGCGTTTATTGGCCCTACAAAATAGTATTTTAAAATGAACGGATAAATTTTATTCGTTTGTTTCTGTTGAAGGACTATCTTGATACAAAAAACCTGGTATAAAATTTGCTATATATATTTTTGAACAAATAAAATAACAGATTTAGTCACGCTGTTCCTAAATCCGTTATCATAAATAAGAAAGGAGTTGTTGCATGAAAAAGGTAGGCGTTATTTACACAGTACCTATTTTGCAAGAGAGTTTTCCAAAGTTAATGCATCAGGAATTTGATCAAATTGAACTAGTCGAAATTTTAGACAATGAAATCCTTGCAATAATTAAAGAAGATGACTATAATGTAACGGAAAGACAAATTGATAAAATGCTTGGACATATAGAATACTTTAACCAAAATAAAGTAGATTTTATCATAAGTACATGTTCAAGTTTAGGTGATATTTTCAATAATATAAAAAGTTCAATCCCTATATTTCAAATTGATAAACCAATGATGGTTGAAGCAGTAAATCTAGGGAAAAATATCGTGTTGGTTGCAACCGCACCAACTACAATTAAGCCTAGCACTAATCTTTTAAAAAATACAGCTACTCAATTAAACAAATCAGTAACCGTAAATGCTTTATTAATCCCAGAAGCAGGCACACTACTTTTTGGCGGTGATACAAAAGGATTTATTAATAAACTTATTGAGGAAATTGAAAAAGTGGAAAGTAAAGATATTATTGTCTTAGCCCAAGGCTCTATGGCTATTGCAAAAGATACTCTAGGCATTCACTTTGGAATCCCAGTTTTGGCAAGTACCGATTTATTTATTGCAGATTTACACAAAAATTTTTAGGAGGTAGGCAGCTTTGAATCTTAATGAATTAACAGAACTAAATAAGAAATTAAGAATAGACCTAATTAATCTTTTACACTCAATTCAAACAGGACATCCAGGAGGTTCTCTTTCTGCTACAGAGATATTGACAATGTTATATTTTAACATAATGGATTGTGAAAAAGACCGCTTTATTTTAAGTAAAGGTCATGCAGCTCCAATGTTATATCAAATACTGGCGGAAAAAGGATATTTCCCTGAAGAAGAGCTTAAAAATTTAAGACAAATTAGTTCAATGTTACAAGGTCATCCTTGTGCAAAAACTACACCAGGAATTGATCTTTCAACTGGACCACTTGGACTAGGAATTTCAGCTGGAGTTGGTATGGCAAAAGGTTTTAAAATGAAAGGCATGGACAATAGAGTATATGTTCTTATGGGAGATGGAGAGCTTCAAGAAGGAGTTGTATGGGAAGCTGCAATGTCTGCTAGTAAATATAAATTGGATAATTTGATGGTAATTGTAGATTATAATGGAGTTCAACTTGATGGCACTGTAGAAAACATTATGCCAATGGGAGACCTTGCAGCTAAATGGAAAGCATTTGGATTCCATGTATTAGAAACGGAAGGTCATCATATTGAAAAACTAGAAAAAACCCTTAATAAAGCAAAAGAAATAAAAGACGTTCCTACTGTAGTTCTTGCAAATACCGTAAAAGGAAAAGGAGTTTCATTTATGGAAGGCAAAAATATATGGCATGGAAGACCAATTTCGGATGTTGAACACAAAGACGCATTAAAAGAATTGGGGGTAAACTAGTATGAAAAAATCAATAAGAGATGCTTACGGAGATGCACTAAAAGAATTCGGAGCAAAATATGAAGATGTAATAGTAATGGATGCGGATGTATCAAGTTCTACTAAAAGTGGAGTTTTTGGAGCAGCATATCCAGATAGATTTTTAAATGTTGGTATAGCTGAAGCAAACATGGTGGCTATGGCAGCAGGACTTTCAACAGTTGGGTTTACCCCAGTGGTAAATACATTTGCAACATTTATGGTAAGTAGAGCAGCAGACCCACTAAGAAGTTTAGTTGCTTATACAAACTTAAATGTTAAAGTTGCTGGAGCATATGCTGGAGTTTCTGACTCTTATGATGGAGCTACTCATCATGCACTTGAGGACATTGCATTTTTTAGATCTTTGCCTAACTTTACAATAATTTCAGTTGCAGATGCAATACAAGCAAAAGAAGCTCTAGACGTTGCTTTGAAAGAAAAAGGTCCAATGTATCTAAGACTTAGCCGTGCAGATGTGCCAGTAATCTATGATGAAAACTATAAGTTTGAGCTTGGAAAAGGTGAATGCTTAAGAGAAGGTAAAGATGCAACAATCATTGCCACAGGTGTAATGGTAGCAAAAGCTCTTGAAGCAGCTGAGAAACTTAAAGCAGAAGGAATAGATGTAAGAGTAGTAAACATCCATACTATTAAACCAATTGACAAAGATATCATAATTGAAAGTGCTAAACAAACAGGCAAAATTGTAGTTGCTGAAGAACACAATATTTATGGTGGGCTTGGAAGTGCAGTAGCTGAAGTTGTTACACAATATTGTCCAGTAAAAATGGCTTATGTAGGATTTAATGATTGTTTTACAGAGTCTGGGGATTATGAAGAATTGTTAACTAAATATGGATTAGACACAAATAGCATAATTGCTAAGGTAAAAGGACTACTTTAATTAAATAAACACTTGAAATCTCAGAATATTTCTGTTAATATATTTCCAACAAATGAGCTATAACAAAAATAGTTTGTTGGAAATACTGATATTTAAATATAATTAAAACTTTGGAGGATTTAAAAAATGAATGAATCAATGCATAAGTATATGAATGTCGGACTAATTTATCATATGGCATATCCAAATGCTATTAAAGGAGAAGACTCAGAATACATTTTAAACGCAATAAAAAAAGTTGCATGTGACGATTATTTTGACGCAATTGAAATTACTTGGGTTAAAGATGATAGCACTAGAGAAAAAGTGAAAAAAATGCTTGATACTAGCCATATGAAAGTTGCTTATGGAGCTCAACCAAGACTTCTTACAACAGGGCAAAATATTAATCATCTTGATGAAGAACAACGTAAAATTGCAGTTGATAATATTAAACAAGGAATTGACGAAGCATATTATATGAACTGCGTCGGCCTTTCTTTCTTATCTGGACACTATGAAGAAGCTACAAAAGAAGATAGCTATAAACAACTTATCAAATCAACAAAAGAATTATGTGCGTATGCAAAATCTAAAGGAAATCTTCAAATTTCTCATGAAGTATTTGACTTTGATGTTGATAAAAAATCTCTAGTTGGACCAGTTGCTTTAGCCAAAAGATATGCTGAGGAAATTTGTAAAGAATTTGATAACTTTGGACTAATGGTAGACCTTAGCCATTTACCACTTGTTAGAGAAACTGCAAAAGAATCAATTTTACCAATTAAAGATTATATCAACCACGCTCATGTGGGCAATGCTGTATGTAAAGATCCCAAAATGCCAGCATATGGAGATGCTCATCCACGTTTTGCTTTCCCTAACGGAGAAAATGACGTTGAAGAACTAGTGGAATTCTTGCAAGTATTGAAAGATATTAATTTCTTAAATCCTGAAAATCCTCCAATTTTAAGCTTTGAAGTGAAACCTTGGGGCGATGAAGACCCAGATATTGTTGTTGCAAATGCAAAACGTACGCTAAACAAAGCATGGACTAAAGTTAAGTAAATCTTGAAATTTATAAAATTTAAAATTAAAATAAGAAAGAGGATACGTTAAAATGAAAATTGTAGTATTAGATGGTTATACCCTAAATCCTGGAGATTTAAGTTGGAAAGCACTAGAAGACATTGCACCAACAACTGTATATGATAGAACTGCACCAGAGGATATTGTAAAAAGAATCGGAGATGCAGATATTGTATTTACAAATAAAACTCCTATAACTAAAGAAACACTAGACAAAACTAATATAAAATGGATTGGTATTCTTGCAACAGGATATAATGTTGTTGATATTGATGCTGCTAAAGCAAAAGGCATTCCTGTTTGTAACGTGCCAACTTATGGAAATGACGCAGTTGGTCAATTTGCAATCGCATTGTTGCTTGAACTATGTCACCACATCGGACATCATAGCTATAAAGTAAGACATGAAGGCGAATGGCAAAAACGTGGAGATTTCTGTTTCTGGGATTATCCTCTAATTGAGCTTGTTGGAAAAACTATGGGTATAATTGGATTTGGTAGAAATGGTCAATCCACTGCAAAAATTGCAAGAGCTCTAGGGATGAATGTTATTGCATACGATAAATTTGAAAACCCAGACATGATAAAAGAAGGATATAAATATGTTTCTTTAGATGAGCTACTTGCAAAATCTGATGTAATCAGTTTACATTGTCCTTTATTCCCAGAAAATACTGGTATAATTAATAAAGAAAATATTGCAAAAATGAAAGACGGAGTGTTTATTTTAAATACTGCTCGTGGACCACTAGTAAATGAACAAGATTTAACAGATGCTCTTAACAGCGGCAAAGTTGGCGGAGCTGGATTAGACGTTGTTTCTAGTGAACCAATTAAAGATGACAATCCTCTATTAACAGCTAAAAACTGTATTATAACTCCTCATATTGCTTGGGCACCAAAAGAAGCAAGAAATAGACTTTTAGGTATAGCAGTAAACAACCTAAAAGAATATTTAAAAGGAAACACTATCAATGCAGTAAATATGTAGTTACAAGAACCTTTCACATAATACATGTGGAGGGTTTTTTTAGTATAAACAATTTAGAAAAGTAATTGTCCAAAAGATGGAATAAGCTAAAAAAAACAATAATATAATACTTTATAATGAATAGACAGTTTCGATTTATTATGATATTGCAATTTTAAATATTAGGAGGTATGTAATGAACAATGAATTAGGAAACCAATTTAAGAATTTAGAATTACAGAAGAAAAGACTAAAACTAAATGATAAAACAAAACAGAAAGAAAACCTACAGTATAGTTCTGACGATTTAGAAACAAACCAAAAATTATGTCATGAAATATATTCTTTAATCACTACAGCGGAAATTGCTAAAGCAACTTGGGGTTATAGATTAACGGCAATACTTAGTGTAAATAATGATTATATTGGTGGGTATGAAATAGAAATTGTAGACAAAAATAACAATAGTGTAAAATACGACATAGACTTTCTTAATGTCCCCATATTAAAAGAACTTATAAAATTATATGCATGTAAAAACGCTTGTCTAGATGACTATAATAACATAAAACTTAAAGATGATTTAGAATATAAAGATAGGAAATCAGAAGAGATTCGCTATTATGAATACTATAATAGCAATGAAAAATGTGTGAAGATATCTGAAAACTTTTTCAAAGAGTTGAATTCTAATAATTGGGAAGGACCTTTACCGCAGCCTTTAATTAAGCATAACAATGAAATAGTAACAAGTATGAAAGCGATGTTTTCAGAATGTAACAGAATAAATGCCATAGACTTAAGTAACTTTGATACCACTAATGTCACACACATGAGCTGGATGTTCTTTAGGTGTAATGCTCTTACAGAACTAAACGTAAGTAACTTTAATACTAGTAATGTTACAAGTATGGACTGGATGTTCTGTGACTGTAGGGCTCTTACAACACTAGACTTAAGTAACTTTAATACTAGTAATGTCACAAATATGGGCAGTATGTTCTTTAGGTGTAAGGCTCTTACAGAACTAAACGTAAGTAACTTTAATACTAGCAACGTCACGGATATGAAGTATATGTTCTCTAAATGTAGTACTCTTACAACACTAGACGTAAGTAACTTTAATACGAGTAATGTCACAAATATGGGCAGTATGTTCTATAAATGTAGTGCTCTTACAACACTAGACGTAAGTAACTTTAATACGAGCAATGTTATGAATATGAGCCATATGTTTTGTAATTGTAGTGCTCTTACAACACTAGACGTAAGTAACTTTAATACGAGCAATGTCATGAAGAGGAGATATATGTTCCGTGGTTGTAGTTCTCTTACAGAACCAGAAGCTTTGATATTAGCAACTTAAAGAGTATGAACAGTGTGTTCCAGCAATGTAACCAATCTAGAGGGCTCTTGAAATACTAGACGTAATTAACTTTAATACTAGCAATGTCATGAATATGTATAGAGGGCACTAAGTGTACCTCTATTTTTTTGAGATTTCATTAGTATGATAAGTCACTCCACCGCCCATACTACTAGTCTTCAATCTATGCTGTTGGTACATATTCCACCACGGGATGGAAACCTGCTTCTTTAAATTTTTCCAGATGGAGTTTCAAACGTTTGTTTTACCCATCCTTATGTTATTGTATCACTAGTACATTAGTCATAATTCCGTAAGGAGATATGTACAAATGTTTGGCTTTTGCGTTATTTTTAATAGACATTACTTATAGTATAATGAATATTTATGCAATTAAATCTAGGAGACTTTGGGGCTTTTATCTTTAAACATATATTTCTAAGATACATTATCCAAAAGATGGAATACGCTAAAAAAAACAACAATATAATACTTTATAATGAATAGGCAGTTAAGATTTATTATGGTATTAAATATTAGGAGGGTATGGAATGAGCAATGAATTAGGAAGCAAACTAATAGAAATAATGAACAAATTTAAGGATTTAGAAATAGAGAAGGAAAAACTAAAAGATGAAATAAAACAGAAAGAGAACCTGCCGTATAGTTCTGACAATTTAGAAGCAAACAAAAAATTATGTGATGAAATATATTGTTTAATCACTAAAGCAAATTTGAGTTATAGATTAACTGCAATCATCAGTGTAAATAATGATTATATTGGTGGGTATGAAATAGAAATTATAGATGAAAATGACAAGAGTATAAAATACAAAATAGACTTTCTTAATATCCCTCTACTAAAGGAACTTATAAAGTTATATGAATGTGAAAACGCTAAAGTAGATAAGTATAATAACATAAAAGTTTATGATGACTTAGAGTATAAAGATATAAAAACAGAAGAGCTTAGCTATTATAGATACCATAATAATGATAATAATGAAAAATGTGTGACGATATCTGAAGAATTTTTTGAAAAATTGAATTCTAAAAATTGGAAAAAGCCTTTACCACAGCCTTTAATTAAACATAAAAATGAAACAGTAACAAGTATGCAATCGATGTTTTCAAAATTTAAAAGTATGAATGCCGTAGACTTAAGTAGCTTTGATACTACTAATGTCACAGATATGGCTAGTATGTTCCGTGGGTGTATAGCTCTTACAACCCTAGACTTAAGTAACTTTGATACTGCTAATGTAACTGATATGAATTATATGTTCTATTGGTGTAGTGCTCTTACAACCCTAGACTTAACTAACTTTGATACTACCCAAGTAATGAACATGAACCATATGTTCTATTGGTGTAGTACTCTTCCAACCCTAGACTTACTTAACTTTGATACTACCAATGTTGTCAATATGTCTAGTATGTTCTCTAGGTGTAGTGCTCTTACAACCCTAGACTTAACTAATTTTAATACTACTAATGTAACTGATATGAATTATATGTTCTGTGGGTGTAGTGCTCTTACAACCCTAGACTTACTTAACTTTGATACTACTAATGTAACTGATATGAGTGGTATGTTCTATGATTGTAGTGCTCTTGCAACACTAGACTTAACTAATTTTAATACTACTAATGTAACTAATATGAGTGGTATGTTCAGCTGGTGTAGTGCTCTTACAACCCTAGACTTAACTAACTTTGATACTACTAATGTCACATATATTAACCATATGTTCGGTAACTGTAGTGCTCTTGCAACACTAGACTTAACTAACTTTGATACTACTAATGTCACATATATTAACCATATGTTCCGTGGTTGTAGTGCTCTTACAACCCTAGACCTAAGTAACTTTAATACTAGTGAAGTCACATATATGAGCTATATGTTCTATGGTTGTAGAGCTCTTGTAACACTAGACTTAAGTAACTTTAATACTAGTGAAGTCAAGTATATGGAGTATATGTTCCATGGTTGTAGTGATCTTACAGAACTAGACATAAGTAACTTTAATACCAGCAATGTAATCGATATGTTGGGTATGTTTTGTAATTGTAGAGCTCTTGCAACACTAGACTTAACTAACTTTGATACTACTAATGTAACTGATATGAAACGTATGTTCTTTAAGTGTAGTACTCTTGAAATACTGGACTTAAGTAACTTTGATACTGGTGAAGTCACGCATATGAACGGTATGTTCAATGAGTGTAGTGCTCTTAAAACTCTAAACTTAAGTGAAAATTTTAATACTAGTAAGGTCACACATATGGGCAGTATGTTCCGTGGGTGTAGAGCTCTTACAACACTAAATGTAAGTAACTTTAATACTAGCAATGTCATATCTATGAGTGGTATGTTCCGTTGCTGTAGTGCTCTTGAAACATTAGACTTAAGTAACTTTGATACTACTAATGTAACGACTATGAGTGTTATGTTTTATAAGTGTAGAACTCTTAAAACACTAAAGCTAAGTAACTTTAATACTAGAAAGGTTACAGATATGTATCATACATTCTGTGATTGTAGTGCTCTTGAAACACTAGATTTAAGTAACTTTGATACATCTAGTTTAGAAAAAATATCATTTCTGTTTTATAACGCTAAAGCAACGAAATCTGTGGAAGGATTTTGTAATAGGTTAAAACCATTGATAGGAACAGGCAAACAAATTATTCCTGATAACGCGGAATCATATGATAGATATATTGAACATTATTAATATGTATAGAGGGCACTAAGTGTACCTCTATTTTTTTATGATACTTCACTAGTATGATAAACTATTCCACCGCTCATAATACTAGTCTATCTGATGTACTTTCATTTAGTAAACCTGCTTCTTTAAATTTTTCCAGATGGAGGTTCAGACGTTTGTTTTACCCCAAACCAAATTATAAATTATTTCTAAGATGCATTCTCTAAAAGATGGAATACGCTAAAAAAAACAATAATATAATACTTTATAATGAATAGGCACTTACAATTTATTATGGTAT
>LJDB01000028.1 GCA_001983455.1 Candidatus Epulonipiscium fishelsonii | reverse complement strand
CAAGTTCTTTTATAGGCAGATTTCCTCCACCAACAATAGTATCGTTAACATGTGCTTCAGCTGTATCTGGTGTAAGGCTTAATTTTTCTTGTAAATCTTGTGCAATTGAACTAGTGTAAGCTGCATATTGACCCCCATTAATTTTAGATTGACCACCTGTTGATGCCATTTGTTCTAAAACAACAGTGGATGCACCTGATAGATCTGCTGCATCTGCTGCTGCAAGACCTGCAAATCCACTACCAACTACAACTATATCGTAACTCATATCCCATGTGGATGGTGTTGGGTCTTGTGTTAACGGACTCATATAAATTTCTGTCGTTGAAGCAATTTCTTGATTGTAATTGTTTATATCAAAGCCTGATTCTGTAATAGCCTTGCTAACACCTTCTAAAATAGCTTTACTTGTAAATGTTGCTCCAGTTATTCCATCTACATTAATACTTTGATTTTCTATAATTTTTGCAGGCAATTGCTCAATAGCAGGTGTTCCAATTCCAGCTGTTTCATTGTTATCTCCAATAGTAATGGCTTCAATTTTACCATCAGCTGTAAACGTGGTTAATACATTCATATCTCCACCAAAACCTTTAACAACAATGTTAATTGGTTCAATATTTGTTTCTGCAACTGGTTCTAGCTTAGATACTTCTGTCTCAGTCACCTCTACTTCTGTTGATTCTTGTGTTGAACTCTCGCCACTGCACCCTACAAACATAGATGAAACCATAAGTGCAATAAGTAAACGCTTAACTATTTTCATTTATTTCCCCCTAATTAATAATATTTGATAAATCTATATTAACATATTATTAATTAATTATCAATATTTTGATATGCATTTATTATTATAAAAACGTTAATATCACTTTTAACTAATAATTAATAAAATAGTTTGCATGATAGAATGTAAATAGACCAACACATATTTTTGAAACAATAAAGTGGTATATATTGATATTTAGAAAACATTAAAAATATATGGTAAAGTATTCTGCGTGCATCATAGTTTCATCATTACTACTAGCAACTTTGTTCCATATTTCTTTACTCAAGTCTTCAACTAGTGATAAATACTTCGGATTGTTAACTTCATTTACTAGTTCATCTGGGTCATTCTTTAAGTCATGAAATAAATGTACACCAAAGTTCTTTGTCATCCTTATGGGTTTCAATATTATAATATATATTTGTTACTTTACATATAATTAAATACGAAATCATTAAAGTAGGAACTCAATTTGAGAATCTACTTTAACAGTGCACTTTGGAAATAGCACTGTATATTTCTTGTTGTCACTACACTAAAGTTAATAAAACTATTAAACAAGGAGAAAACTATGAAAAAAAGTAATTTGTTTTTGAAAGTAGCAGTTGGTTTTATGTTAGGGATTTTATTTGGGATAATTTTACCCGAAATAAGTATCCAAACAAAAGTTGTTGGAGATATCTACTTAAATTTGATCAAACTTATGATTATTCCAATTGTAAGTGTGGCAGTATTTTGTGGTATCTCAAATATAAGTGACGGAGTTTTATTAAAAAAGATAGGCTTTAGGACAGTTTTTTTATATGTTATAATGTTTGTTGCTTCTTCTGTTGTATCTTTAGCCGTTGCAAACCTTATGAGACCAGGACTTGGTGCAACATTTGCAAATGCACCAGTATATGAAGGAGAAATTACTACTCCAACAGTTTCAAGTTTTTTAATAAATATTGTTCCTACAAATATTATAAAAGCTGCTGCAGATGGCAATACTTTACCTGTTATACTATTTATGATATTTTTAGCTATTGCAGTTTTAAGTTGTAAAGAAGCAGGTAAACCAGTTATCGAATTTGCAAACAGTCTTTCACTTGCTCTATTTAAAATGCTTGGCTACATAATGGAACTTTCACCAATTGGAGTAATGTCTTTAATGGCATTTTCTGTAGCACAATATGGTGTAGGAATATTTAGTGTATTAGCAAAATATATTTTAACTTGTTGGTTGGCCTGTATTTTGGTATTTATAATAGTGATGGTAATCCCTGCTTGTATATATACAGGGATAAGTCCAGTGAAACTGTTAAAGGCTTGTGGAAAGGTAGCTCTTGTTAGTATGTCAACAACAAGTTCTGCTGCAACACTTCCAACAACTTTATCAGCTTGTGTAGATGATTTAGATGCACCAAAAGGAATTTCACAGTTTACCCTTTCTTTAGGGAGCACAATAAATATGTGTGGAGGAGCTTGCTCATTTTGCTGTTTGGCAATATTTGTTTCAGATTTTTATTCTCTAAGCTTGTCAATTCCTACATTAGCATTAATAATTATAACCGCAACACTGTTA
Organism: Candidatus Epulonipiscium fishelsonii; assembly: GCA_001983455.1. Lineage (GTDB taxonomy): Bacteria > Bacillota > Clostridia > Lachnospirales > Cellulosilyticaceae > Epulopiscium_A. The sequence goes on along the minus strand of LJDB01000028.1, from coordinate 22,953 downwards.
AATATGGCAGCTCCAGGAATTCCAGGCGGAGGAATTGTTCTAGGTGCATCATTTTTATCAATTGTAGGGCTACCATTTGATTTAATGGGTCCAATTAGCGGATTTTACCGTTTATTAGACATGGCTTTTACAACAATAAATGTAGAAGGTGATTTAGTAGCAAATTTAATTATTTCTAAGAACGTTGGCGAATGGGATCCAAAAGCTCAACATTCTATATGTGAAGAAGTATAATAACAAATAAGAAGCTAGACTACAGGCCTAGCTTCTATTCGCATATTATATTAAAAATTACAAATGAGGTGCAAGGTGAAAATAGGTTATCAAGGAATTCAATATAGTAATTCCGAATATGCAGCAAAAAAATTTATTGAACAAATGGATCTTTCAGATATTGAATTAATTCCACTAATAAATTCAAAAAATGTAGTTGATGCTTTGTTAAATAAAGAAATAGACTATGGAGTTATTGCTATAAAAAACTCTACAGCAGGAGATGTTATAGAAAGCATAACATCTTTACAAAACACTAGTTATCATATACTGGACAATTTAGATTTGGAGATTAACCACTGTCTTTTTAAATTAAAAGATAACATTCAAATTAAAAATATTGCATCCCACATTCAAGCAGTCAAACAATGCCAAAATAATATAAAGGAAATGTTTCCAGATGCAGAAATTATTGAAATTGAAGATACTGCGTTGGGTGCTATACATTTAAAAGAAGGTAAACTTCAACTAGATACAGGTGTGATATGTTCAAAAGAAGCAGGACTGAGCAAAGATCTGACTTTGGTAAAAGAAAATATGCAAGATATTAAAGGTAACAAAACTACCTTTATAATTTTTAAACTGGAAGAGTAGGTAATTATATGAAAAATGTGCTTATAGCTGGTCTTGGGTTAATAGGTGGCTCTATGGCAAAAACTTTTAAAAAGTATACAGACTATACTATTTATGGATACGACCAAGTTGAAAGTGTTGAAAAAATGGCTTTAAATGAGAAAGCTATTGACTTTATACTTGATGATATTACTAAAATAGATTTAGTAATTGTTAGTATGTATCCTATAAAGTCTATCGAGTATTTAAAAAATATTATTCCTCAACTAGCTCCCTCTACTCTTATTGTAGACCTAGTTGGAATAAAAACAGTATTAATTAACGAAGTGGAAGACTTGGCTTTTCAACATAATGTCAATTTTGTTGGTGGACATCCTATGGCTGGTCTTGCAAAAGGTTTATTTGAACGCTCATTTGCAGATCTTTATAAAGGAGCTAATATGATTTTAGTTCCAACAAAAGCATCCACTGAACAAAATATTATTGACATGTCAAACTTATTTAAACAACTAGGGTTTGGATATATTAAAGTATGTGATAAATTAACTCATGATAAATTGATTGCTCACACTTCTCAACTTGCTCATGTTGTCTCCAATAGTTATGTTAAAACTCCTCTTCCACCTGATTATATGTATTTTTGTGGAGGAAGTTATGATGACATGACGAGAATTGCTTGTTTAAATGAAAAATTATGGACGGAATTGTTTATGCTAAATAGACAGCCTCTTCTAAAAGAAATAGCTATTCTTTTAGAAAACCTTACAAATGTTAAAAATGCTTTAGAAAATGATGATCCAGAAGAGCTGGAGCAGATTTTAAAAGATGGGCGTATTTGTAGCGAACTTTATAAGCATTAACAAAAAGAAAACCTTATTCAATTTGTTGGATAAGGTTTTCTTTAATCTGCTATTGGCACCCACTATTCTATTATTAGTTCAAATAAACTTACTAAATCTAAATAATTATTTTTTTCTAAATAATCCATCACTTCTTTAAATGTGCCTTTTTTCGGATCCCGTATTATTAGTCTGTGTAATAACATTATGTTATCCATAATATGCTCTAAATTTATATCATCTTCATAATAATGGAAAGATGCCAATAAACTTGATTTTACTATCAGATAATGTACTATCAACTTTTTATAACTATTGCATCCACTTTCTAAATCAAAAGGAAATTTTTGTACAAAAACCTGATGTATAATATAATTTTCTATAATATGATTATTCTCTGCCATATATTGATTATATTTTTCTAAAGCTGTTTTAAAATTATTTTTCAATGTTTGTATTGAATAATAATCGGTAAATTTGTGTAGTTGAGTTAAATACTCTCCCAGAAGTTTTTTTATTTTAAAATTTTTGTTCAGTGCAATATTATATTTTTTCAAAATTATGCTAACTATATTTGTACTTACGTTTAATTGTTTAGGAAACACCTCTTCAAACCTATTTCCATTTTTTAAATTGTCAAACCCACCATTAAGAATTTCTTTTTCATACTCTTTAATAATTAACTCAATATTTGTTGGTTGGCTATCAATTTGTTTTACAAATAAGCCTAATATCATAAGACGCATATCAAAAGATAATTTTTTATATTTTAAAACTTTTATGCAAAATGAATTTAAATCTTCATAGTAATTATATAAATAAAAGTCTTGATAATTTTCTTTTTGTTTTACTTCATTCTTTAAAATAGAATGAAAAGCAAAGCTATTGTGTCTTTCAATTAGTTCAAAATCTGAAACTATAAATTTTAAGTCTTCTTTACGAGAAAATAATAACCTTGTTACTTCTATACAAGATAAATCTAAATTCACTTCTATATTGTCTTTCATGTAATGTACTTGCCTTGGATATATTTTGCAAGTATAAGACATTTCTTCTGGAGATAAATTTATATAAACTCCACATAAATTATCCTCAGTCAATAAATTACATTTGCCTGTTGTTTTTGAGCATTCCAGACGATAGGCATCCCCATCATTCTTTACAATACTTTCTAATAGACGTTCTTTGAATTCACTATTTGGTAACGTTTTATAATACTCATATTCTTGATCCGTTACGTGAATATACCATTCTCTGCAACAATTATATTTGCAAGCGTTTCCTAGACAATTAAATTCTTTTACATATTCTGGGCACAAAACCTTAACTTCCATATGTTGGTACTCCTTAAGCATTTTATTATATTGAAAATCATAAACTTATAAATAATTTTATAAATCCCTAGATTGAGGTTTCTTCTGATTTTTATAATTTTCTATTACAAGAAACTATGTTATTTTTTTGTAAATATTATATCCATATTTTAGTTAAATTATTCGTTTATATTGAACCAGTATATTTTCTATATCTATATCTGCAAATATCTATATGTATATTTTTACATAAACCTAGTTATTTTTTATACATTTTAAGTGCTAGAGTTACATCTATTAATTTTATTTAGTCAATAATTATTTAATATGTAATGATTATTTTATAATATATTGACATTCTAATTTAATAATACTATAATGAAATTAATCTTAATATAAGTTATTACAACCTCTTGTGTTATGTATCTATAATAAATTAAGCAATTGGTGCTTTTCTTTAATGATATTAATACATAAATCACTATACTTAAGTAGCACAATGAAGGATATTAACAATATTAATAATATTAATATTTCAAAAAGGAGTTGTTTAGATATGGAATATACTTATTTGCTTACCATCTGTATTATTTTAGTGTCTACAAAAGTTTTTAGTTTGTTTACAGGAAAATTTCAGATGCCGCAAGTAGTAGGAGCATTATTTGCGGGATTATTATTAGGTCCTGCTATGTTAAATGTATTACAACCATCAGAATTTTTACATAATTTAGCTGAACTTGGTGTTATTGTAATAATGTTTGGAGCTGGTATGGAAACTAGCTTAGATGATCTTAAAAAATCAGGTAAGATGAGTTTTTTGGTAGCATTATTTGGTGTAATAATTCCTCTTGGATTAGGTGCTTTATTATCTTTTGGATTTAATAAAGAAGGAATTTTACTGGAACATATATTTATTGGAGTTGTTTTAACAGCTACTTCTGTATCTATTACCGTTGAAACGCTAAAAGAACTTGGAAAGTTATCTACTAAAGTAGGAAATACTATATTAGCAGCAGCATTAATAGATGATATCTTAGGACTTATTTGTTTAACAATAGTTACAAGTCTAGGAGGCAGTGGTGTTAACATTTTTGTTGTAATAATAAAAATATTATTATTCTTTGTATTTGCTATTGCTGTTGGAATGGTTTCTAAAAAATTCTTTGATTGGATGACTACTACTACTCATAATCATAATTTGCATAGATTTCCTGTTGCAGCATTTGCACTTTGTCTGTTTATGTCTTGGTCAGCAGAAGTATGGTTTGGAGTTGCTGATATAATTGGAGCATTTGCAGCAGGTGTTATAATATCTATGACTCCAAAAGGGCATTACATTGCAAGTAAATTTTCTCCATTATCTTATTTACTTTTAACTCCAATATTCTTTGCAAATATTGGTCTTGGAGTAGTCTTACCCGAGATGGATACTACATTAATTATATTTTCTGTATTGTTAGTAATCATTGCGATATTATCAAAATTAATAGGTTGTGGAGCAGCAGCAAAAATTGCTGGTTTTAATATTCAAAAGTCTATACAAATAGGATTAGGTATGGCTTGTAGAGGAGAAGTAGCATTAATTGTTGCTAATAAAGGTAGGACTATGGGACTTTTACCAGACCAATTTTTTGGGCCAATTATTATTATGGTAGTATGTTGTGCAGTATTTACACCTATTTTATTAAAACAAGCATTTAAACAATCAAATGTACATAATACACATCATGTTTCATCACTTACTGAACGTTTTCACTTACGTTCTTTAGCAGATGTTACAACACATGATATATTAATTAATAAAAATGATACAACATCTAATGATACACTTGAAGATAACATTGCTGAAGAAGTATAAACAATATAGTTATTAATTAATAAGTGAGAAATTGGGCGAACATATAAGTTCGTCCACTTTTGCTTTCCACAAATCTAGTTCTTCTTTAATTTTATTAGCAAAAGTGGTTTTACCTAAGCCCGTGCCATCTACTACTCCAATTATTCTATTTTGTGCCATATTGACTCCTCTCATTAACTTATTATCTATTTTAGTATAACATATTTTTTTAATTTAATTATGTAAAAATTAGTTAAAGGTCAAATTTATATAAAGTATATGATAAATTTAGGTACTATTATTTTTAAAATTATTATAATTCATACTACTTGATTTTTTTTTGATTTAGTATAATATACATATTTATTTTTAGTGGATTAGTTTAAATAGCCGAAATTGAGATAAATAAAAAAATATGTTGAAATCGATATGAATGTTGATATAATATACTTATGAAATAAACTTAAATTAAACAAAAAATAGATACAAAGTGAACATAAAGGGGTGTAAATAAACTTATGGATACAGAAAGTTTACAAAAATCCATTATGCTATTAGAAGAAAAGTTTAAGCCAAACAATATTTCTTTTACTTTGGATAATGGATTAATATGTTTTGATGGTAATATGCAAACTTGGCAAGACATGGTTGATTTCTGTCATGCAGTTGCAAAACTACCAGAAGTAAAACATGTTGTAAGTCATATTAAAACTCCAGAAAGTGTATATAAAGAGAATATTGACACAACACCTTATATAGCTATAGGTGAAGTTGAAAATGTCGATGTTTTAATTGTTGGTGGTGGGGTAATTGGATGTGGAGCTGCAAGAGAATTAAGCAAATATGAATTGAACATATTAGTAGTAGAAAAATCTTCAGATATATCCGAAGGAACCACAAAATGTAACAATGGAATGATACACTCTGGATATGACACTAAACCAAATAGTTTAAAAGCAATATATGGTGTTAAAGGAAACGCAATGTATACACAATGGGCTGAAGAACTAGGGTTTCATTTTAACCGCACTGGATCTTTTGTGTGTGGATTTAACCAAGATGATATGGATATCATTCAAGGATTGTATGAAAACGGAATTAAAAACAAAGTTCCTGGAATTGAAGTAATTTCTGGTGAACGTGCTAGGGAAATTGAACCGAATATAAATGATGGTGTTATTGGAGCATTATGGACACCAAGTGCAGGTTATGTTGAACCATATGAGGTGACTCTAGCTTTAGCAGAAAATGCTATTGAAAATGGAGCGAAGATTTGGTTAAATACCGAAGTTTTTGATGTATTACAAGAAAATGGTAAAGTAACAGGAGTTGTTACAAACAAAGGTATTATAAAAGCCAAAGTAATTATCAACAGTGCTGGATTATATGCTGACGAAATTGCTAAGATGATAAACGATGAATTTTATACTATCCATCCAAGACGAGGAACTCTTGGTATTTTAGATAAAGAAAATAAAGGAAAGTTGCATACATTTGTGGGTAAAGCTCCAAGCAAATATACAAAAGGTGGAGGCCCCCAAGAAACGCCAGAAGGAACCTTGCTAATTGGGCCATCCGCAAAAGAAGTTGCAGATAAAGAAGATTTAGGTGTGGATAGAGATGACTTAGACTTTATTTTAGATAAAGCTATGGAACTTACAAAAAATATTTCTCCAGACACTTTAATCACATTTTTCAGTGGAAATAGAGCAGCAACATTTGAGGAAGATTTTATAATTGAGCCTTCTAAAAAAGTAAAAGGATTTATCCATGTAGCAGGGATTCAATCTCCTGGGCTTGCATCGGCTCCTGCTATCTCTGAGGCAGTTATGAATTTAACACTAGCGGAACTTGGTGATGGAGTTAAAGAAAAAGCAACTTATAATCCAAAGCATACTTTTAATAAAGCTTTTAGAGATTGCACCAACGAAGAGAGAGAAAAATTAATTGCACAAAATCCAGCATATGGAAAAATTGTGTGTAGATGCGAAACCGTAACCGAAGCTGAAATAGTGAATGCAATTAATGGGATAGTGCCAGCAACAACGATGGACGCTGTTAAAAGAAGAACTCGTGCTGGAATGGGAAGGTGTCAAAGTGGCTTCTGTGGAAGCAAAGTACTAGACCTTTTATCAAAAGAATTAAACATACCCCCTACAGAAGTTACACTTAAAGGAAAAAACTCCGAAATTTTAACAGAACCAACTAGAAATTTTAAAAGGGGTGAAATGTAGTGAGAGAAGTGGAATTAGTTGTTATTGGTGGAGGACCAGCAGGATTGGCAGCAGCTGTTAAAGCTTATGAACTAGGAATAAGAGATATCTTAATAATTGAAAGAGATATAGAGCTTGGTGGAATATTACAACAATGTATTCATGATGGGTTTGGATTACATCGTTTTGGAAAACAATTGAGTGGTAGTGCATATGCACAAAAATTCATTGACAAAGTTGAAGAATATAACATCCCTGTATATTGCAACACTATGGTTCTTGAGATTACTAAGGACAAGAAAGTTGTAGCAGTTAGTCCAAAAGAGGGGCTAGTACAAATTCAAGCTAAGGCTATAGTTTTGGCTATGGGTTGTAGAGAACGAACAAGGTCACAAGTTAGAATACTAGGCACAAGACCAGCAGGGGTTATGACAGCGGGGGCAGTGCAAAGATATATAAACGTTGAAGGATGGAAAACAGGAACCCGTGCAGTAATATTAGGCTCTGGAGATATTGGTTTAATTATGGCAAGACGTATGACTTTGGAAGGCATCTCAGTCGAAGGTGTTTATGAAGTTATGCCAAACTTGGGTGGATTAAGAAGGAATAAAGCTCAATGTCTTGATGATTATAACATTCCGCTACATTTAGCAACAACTGTAGTTTCTGTGCACGGAAAGCAAAGAGTAGAAGGAGTTACAGTTGCAAAAGTTGGAACAGATAGACTTCCAATTGAAGGAACAGAACGTTATATACCATGTGATTTACTAGTGTTATCTGTTGGACTAATTCCAGAAAACGAGCTAAGTAGGAATGCTGGTGTAGAATTACATCCAATTACAAAAGGCCCAATAGTTGATACGACTATGATGAGTTCAGTAGATGGAATATTTGTTGCTGGTAACGTTGGAGCAGTGTTTGACCTAGTAGATTATGTTTCACTGACTGGTGAAATTGCCGCACAAGGAGTCGCTTCATATTTAGCAGGAAAAAGAATAGCTTCTGATGTTAAAGAAGTAATTGCTGGAGAAAACGTTTCTTTTGTCTTTCCTCAAAATTTTTATATCAAAGATAACAAGGAAAAAGCAACTTTATATATGCGAGTTAGAAAGACTATGCAAAAAGTCCGTGTAGAAGTAAGTTGTAACGGAGAAGTAATTGCCACTAAAAAAGAAAGATTTGCTACACCACCAGAAATGATATCTATAGATGTCCCTATAAATAAGATTATGGATGGTGAATTAAAAATTAGCGTATTGGAATAGGGGTGAAAAAAGTGGTTGAAAAAGAATATATTTGTATAATCTGTCCAGTGAGCTGTGACTTGACTTTGACAGATGATAATAATAATTTGAGTATTAGTGGAAATACTTGCAAACGTGGTGAAACGTATGCTAAGAATGAGTATACTAAGCCAGTTAGGATGATTACAACAACAGTTGCTATAAATGATAGTGTTTATCCTCTTATACCTGTTATAAGTACTGACATGGTACCAAAAGAAAAATTGAAGGAATGTATAGAGTTACTCTATAACTTAACATTACAAGCACCAGTGAAAGAAGGCGATATTATTGTAAAAAACATCTTAGATACTGGGGTGGATATAATTTCAGCTAAAACTGCAAAGAAAGTGGGTTCGCATTAAAAAAAGGAGATGAGATTTTTGAAAAAGTATATTTTGGTTATTGATGAAGGAACTACTGGAACAAGAGCACTAATATATGATAAAACCTCTGAAGTGATTTCACAATGTTATATGGAATTTACGCAATATACACCAGCAGAAGATAAAGTTGAACATGACGCTATGGAAATATATGAAAAAACCATAAATGTATGTAAGCAAGCTATTGAAAGTGCTGGTATTAATGCTAAAGAAATTGCATCTATTGGAATAACAAATCAACGAGCAACCTGTGTGGTGTGGAACAAAATTACAGGGCAACCTCTGTACAATGCTATAGTGTGGCAAGATGTAAGAACTAGTGAAGACTGTCAAAAAATTAATGAAACTGAATGGGGAGAAAAAGCAAGAAAAAGGACAGGATGGACAGTTGGACCTGTATATACTTCAATGATGATGAAATGGTATATTGAAAATGTTCCTTCCATTAAAAAAGCTATCGAAAAAGGAGATGCTTTAATGGGAACTATTGATACTTGGCTTATTTGGAACATGACTGGTAGAGACACTCATGCTATTAGCTATTCAAATGCTTCTGTAACGGGTAGCTATGATTTAGTAAACAATGAATGGTACAAAGAATTTTTAGATTATCTTGGAGTTCCAGTATCAATTTATCCAACAGTTGTAAATGACTCAGGAGATTATGGAAAAACTTATCCTAGTCTATTTGGTGCTCCCATTCCAATAAATGGAGCAATTGCAGACCAACATGCTGCTTTATTTGCACAAGACTGTAGAAAGAAAGGTAGTGGTAAGATTACAAATGGAACAGGTTCGTTCCTAGATATAAATATCGGTAATAATCTAGTTATTTCTAACGAAGGATTAAATACAGTTATAGCGTGGAAAATTGGTGATGAAATAACTTATGCTTTAGAAGGATATGAATCTGTAACTGGTTCAGCTGTACAGTGGCTACGTGATGGCTTGGGTGTAATTGAACAGGCTACAGAGACTGAAGCTATAGCGGAAAGCGTAGACAATTCAAATGGGGTTATATTTGTTCCAGCACTAGCAGGTCTTTCTGCTCCATTTCATGATTCTTCAGCAAGAGGAACTATATTTGGCATAACTAGAGGAACAACAACCGCTCATATTATTAGAGCAACTCTTGAAGGTGTTGTATATAGACTAAAAGATATTTTAAATGCTGTTGAAACTGAATCTAAAGTAAAAATGACCCAACTACGTATCGACGGAGGTCTCTCAAAAAATAATTTTGTTGCTCAACGTATGGCTGATATGCTTGATGTAGAAGTTCAAAGACCATCATCAGTGGAGGCAACTGGACTTGGTGCTGCACAAATGGCGGGGTTGTATTGCGGATTTTGGAATATGGAAGACTTGCAAAATGTTATGGAAGTAGATAAAATATTTAAATCAGAGATGTCTGATGAACAAAGAGAAGAAAGATATAAAATTTGGACCGATAGAGTAAATCGTTGTCTTAATACTATTAATAGAAACTAATTTTAAAAGGAGTTTATTATGAAAAAAGAAAATGTACGTCCATTTTTGGATGAGATTAAAAAAGAAGTGCCAAATGTAACAGTTTTAGAAAGAATAGAAGATAGATTGGTATATGCACATGGATGTTATCCACTTGAGTATAAATGGCTACTTCAAGGTCCATATCCTTATTTGCCATCAGCTATTTTAATGCCAAATAACACTGGGGAAATAAGCGACATTATGAAGATTTCTCAAAAATATGAAGTTGGCATTATTCCATTTGGTGGTGGATCAGGCATTGTTGGCGGAAGTATTGCTGAAAATGAAGAAGTTATGATTGATGTCAAGAGACTTCGTGACTTTGAAATTAATCATATAAATTGTACTGCTAAAGGTGGAGCAGGTTTAACTGGAGCTGACTTTGAAAATATGTTAAATGAGCAAGGATACACTTGTGGTCAATATCCTCAATCTTTCCAAAGTGCTGTTATTGGTGGAATGGTATCAACTCGTGCAATTGGAACATTTTCAACCAAATATGGTAAGATGGACGACATGGTTCATACTCTGGAAGTTGTTTTGCCAAACGGGCATATTTACAACAGCCATACTACTCCAAAAGCATCAACAGGACCTGAACTTGATCAACTTTTCCTTGGAGCAGAAGGTGTATACGGAATTGTAACTGCTGCAGAAATAAAAATTTATCCTGTAGCTGAAAAACGTTACTTTGAATCTTATACTTTTAAAGATACAGAAACAGCTTTGAGTGCAATCAGAAAATTCATACAAAACAATGTACGCCCAGCAGTAATCCGTTTATATGATGAAGAAGAAGCTATTCCAAGAATAGAAAAATTTAACTATGAAAAAGGGCATGTTATTTTAATAGTTGGATATGAAGGGCTTGCAAAACAAGTTGACCTTGAAAGAGAGCTTGTGAAAGAATATTGCGAAGCACATGGTGGTGTTAATAAAGGAACAGAAGCGGGAGATGATTGGTTCCATGCCAGATTTTCCACTAAAAAAATGCTTGACCATGACGCTATGCGTGGTGGAACAGCTGACGCTATAGAAGTTGCCGCTCCTTGGGATTGTATAGTTAATGTATGGAAAGAAATGCGTAAAGCACTTGAACCTATTTGTTCAGGAATTGATTGTCACTTCTCACACGTATATCACACTGGGGCAAGTGTATATGTTATTTTCCATGCTGAGACTGGTGGAGATGACGTTGAAGGTGCAGAAAGGTATAAACAGTGTCTTGACGTTGCAATTACAACTAGTTTAAAATATGGCGGAAACGTATCTCACCATCATGGTAGTGGAAAAGCAAAAGCGAAGTACCTTGTTGGAGAGCACGGAGAAGCAGGAATGGAAGTAATGCAAAAAATTAAAGATGCACTAGACCCTCAAGGCTTATTAAATAAAGGAGTATTAGGATTATGAAAAAATTTAAGTTAGCAAATTATATTGAAGAATTAAATAGACAAGTAATTCATATGGATCAAGCTGTATGTTATTGTCCAGAGTTTCGAGCAACAAGAATGATGAACCAATATCCTTCACGTAGATTACAAATTGCTAGAGCAATTATGAATGGTGAAATGCAAGTATCTGAGTATGCTGGTGAAATCAACTTTGCTGGGATCCTTTCCCGACAAGGAGAAAGATGGCAAAACTTTGGGGAATGCCCAGAAGATTGTACAGATACTACAATTTTAGCTAGAGAAATGTTTTTAGAGAGAGGATATAATTCAGCTTCTACAAACGAATTTGAAAAGGCAATTGAAGATGGAACTGCTTACAAAAAAGCAACTTGGGATTTACCTGTTTGCCAAAATTCAAAAGTAGCTATCTTACTAGATTCAGATACTGCAGAAGTTTGTGGAGCTGAAAAAAGTTTTAATGAATATTGCAAAAAGAATGACTGTGCTTTTTTTAACAAAGCAGAAGCTGATTTTATTGGTTTTGAATATTTCGCATATGGAATGGTTGAAGAAGGAACAAAACACTTAAAAGCGTTGGTAGATAAATATAATGCTATGAATGTAGATAAAGTGTTGGTTCTTTCAGCTAAAGCAGCATATGTATTAAGATATTTTGTTAAAAAGCTAGGTATTGAGCCAAATTTTGAAGTTGTATATCTTCCAGAAAAATTGTTGCCTATGCCACAAAAAGAACGCACATATGTTTATAGTGGTAGCTTTAACACTAGATATCTTGTAAATTCAGAGTTGATTAACTCTTTAATTCCTGCTGAAGATGAAACACAAATTCCAACTTCACAAGAATTTATACCACTTTTAAAAGGAAATGGTAGAGCAAACAAATTGACTATTTGGCAAAAACCAATTTCTGCAGAGTATAAACAATATGCATTTTGCGAAAAGATGGCTGATTTTATAAAATCAGATGCTACTAAAGATATTAAAGCAGCTGAGGCTAAACAAATTGTGGTTTTTGAACCAACAGCATATAAATTATTAAAACAAGAGTTTCCAAACACTAAAGTAGTTTATTATCTAGAAATCATATAATATAGAGAAAAATTAACTCATCGATAAAAAATATTTTATTGATGAGCTTTTTTATAAAAAAAGTGGGATTTGACAAAAAAAACAACTATAGTTTAATATAATAGCATACGTATGAAGGAGTGATGCTATGCTAACTGTAGAAAGAAGAAAAGAAATACTAGAGTTATTAAATAAAAAAGGATCAGTAAATGTTATAGAACTCGCAGAACAATATGATTTAGGAAAAGAAACAATTAGACGTGATTTGAAGGCACTGGCTCAAGATTGGAATATTTCCCTCGTTTATGGAGGTGCTTCCATAAAGTCAGCTTTACACCCAACGTCAATTAAGGAGCAAACTATTATACAAAAAAGAGAAGAAAATGCAGAATTAAAACACAAAATCGCTAAAGCTGCAGTTGAGTTAATAAACATTGGAGATATTATTGCCATGAATTCAGGTTCAACTGTAGAATATATGTTAAACTATATCGAAAATAAGGTGCCTCTTTCCATAATTACTACGAGCATAAACATTGCATCAAAAGCATCTATGATTTCTGGGGTTGATATATACATTCCATCAGGCAAGATTAGAAATAAATCTGGTATGGTAATAAGTTCAAACGCTGAAAATTATCTTAGAAATTTTAGAGTTCAAAAATGTTTTTTTGGTGTGAGTGCAGTTAGTTTAGGCAGTCATATTACTCATCCTGCAGTTGAAGAAGTAGAAAATAATAGAGCGTTGCTTTCTATTTCAGAAAAAGTATATATGGTTGCAGATAGCAGTAAGTTTGATAAAAAGTCATTGTATCAACTAGCAAAGCTGGGAGAAATGAGTGGAATAATTACAGATAAAATGCTAGATGAAGCATATGAAATGTACTTTAAAAATTATAGAATAAAGGCGTAACACCCACTCCTTTAGGGGCGGGATATAAGTCCTCTCATTCAGTAAGCGTATTGGGAAACTAGTGCGTAGCCATAGTTAATATCAACTATGCAATATACTACTTGAATTGCTTGAAATCCCTAAAGCCACTCAAACTACAACGTAAGCATGAAATAAGGCTAAGCGTGAATGTTGCGAAAGCAGAAAAAATTGATTGGATGATATAAGGTTAAATCCTAAGTATTAATATAATGGGTAACTAGCAGCTAATACTCGAACAGAGTAAAGTTCAACGACTATTCCTCTTGAGGGAAGTACACTATAAGCGATGGATAGTGGAAGTGGGTAGCCCCTAACAGATAAAGCTGAGGGAGAAGATATAGTCTGTGCTTTATAGAAATATAAAGAAGTTCATAAGAGAACTGGTTAGAAAGTAGCGTTTCTAATTGAACGACAACCTCCAATCACAATTAAAGGGTGGGAGGCTCAGGACAATGTTATTAATTAATGATGCCGTTGCTAGTGGAAAAATTAATTGGGATGACCAAGTAACTGTAAGTGAACATGCAGCAAGCATGGGAGGTTCTCAAGTGTTTATGGAAGAAGGAGAACAACAAACAGTTAAAGATTTGCTAAAATGTATTGCTATTTCTTCAGCAAATGATGCTGCTGTGACTATGGCAGAGCATATTGGAGGAAGCGAGCCTCAATTTGTAGAGCTGATGAATAAAAAAGCACAAGAATTAGGAATGAAAGACACTACCTTTAAAAACGCTTGTGGACTTCATATTGATGGCCATGTTTCTAGTGCATACGATGTGGCACTTATGTCAAGAGAACTTATGATTAAATATCCAGAAATGACAAAAACACTAACCACTTGGATGGATAGTATCATTCATCGAACTAGAAAAGGTGAAAGTGAATTTGGTCTTTCTAATACAAACAAGATGTTAAAATGGTATTCTGGAATTACTGGTCTTAAAACTGGTTATACTCCTGAAGCAAAACATTGTGTTAGTGCAACAGCCACAAGGGATGGCATGAGCTTGGTAGCAGTTGTTTTAGGCGGGGCAGACAGTAAAGCAAGATTTAGAGAAGCTGGAAGCTTGTTAGATTATGGCTTTGCAAATTTTGCTGTTAAGCAAGGGCCTCAAGCTGGTGACATTGTTGGAGAAGCAAATGTTTCAAAAGGAAAAGCCGACACAGTTAATGTAACTGTTGAAAAATCTATGACTTTTGTTGTACCAAAAGGAACCGCATCTGGTGAGCCTCAATATCAAATCATTTTTGATGAATCTATTGTTGCTCCAATTTCTCAAGGTCAAAAAATAGGTATTTTAAAATATGTAGTGAATGATGAGGAAACAGCTGAAGAAAATCTTGTTGCTATGGAAGATGTTGAAAAAAGTGGATTTCCAAATCCATTCAAAAACCTGTTTAAAAAAGATAAAAATAACGAGCAAACTAATTAAATATATCTAGTAAAAAAAGCGGCTATTAACCGCTTTTTTTTATGCCCAATATCCTGAATTAAAATTTGCATAATAGCAAATAAAATGCTATAACTAAGTATAGACAAAACATGGGAGGGAATAATTCTGTTAAAAGTTATCGATATGTATAAAACTTTAATAATTACACATTATAATGATAAATAACTTTATGAACATGAAAGGACTGGAATCAACAATGAAGAAGGCAATGGTAATATTAATAACAATACTACTACTAAATAAGCCTATATTAGCAGAAGTTGGCAAATTAGGAGCAAAAGGTGCAGTGCTAATTGAATCAGATAGCAAGCGAATTTTGCATAGTGTAAAAGGTGAACAGCCCTTGCCAATGGCAAGTACTACAAAAATTATGACGTGTATATTAGCTATTGAAAAGGGAAATCTTGAAGATATTGTCACTGTTTCAAAAGAGGCTTCAAAAGCACCCCCAGTTAAATTAAAATTAAAATCAGGTGAAAAGCAGGTACTTGGGGATTTGCTATATTCATTAATGATGGAATCTCATAATGACACATCTGTAGCAATTGCTGAACATATTGGTGGAAGCGTTGAAGAATTTTGTGAAATGATGACAGAAAAAGCTGCTGAAATAGGTGCCAACAATACTACCTTTAAAACTCCAAATGGATTAGATGCGGACGGGCACCAATCCACTCCATATGATATGGCATTAATAGCAAGCTATGCACTGGACAATCCTAAATTTGTAGAAATTATAAATACACCTAATATAACAATTCCAACAAATCCACTTGAGGGAAGTATTAGACATGATTTAATTAATAAAAATAGATTTTTGCATATGGTTACAGGATCTAAAGGAGTAAAAACTGGTTATACTTCAAAAGCAGGCCACTGTTTTGTTGGAGCTGCAGAAAGAAATGGTATGGAACTTATTGGCGTTGCTCTAGGTAACTTTGGAACCAGTGGCAAAAGCAAAAAATATACAGATGTACAAAAAATGATCGAATATGGATTTGCAAATTATAAACCATATGTAGTTTTGGATAAGGAACAGATTTTAGATAGTGTTACTGTTAAAACTGGAAAAAAAGAAAGTGTACAGCTTAGATCTAATGAACAAATAAAATTGCCTCTTACAAAAGATGAAGTTGAAACTGTGGAATTAAGTGTTACTAAACCCCAAGAGGTAGAGGCTCCAATTAAAGAAGATGACGAAATTGGTAGAGTAGATGTTGTACTAAACGGGGAAGTTTTAGCAAGTGTACCTCTTTATGCAGAAGAAAAAGTCGAAAAATTAACTATATTTGAGCAGATTAAAAAATATATAAAAAGTCTATGATATATATAAGAAGGAAATTACCGAAGGTCTTTTCTTCTCATTATAACGAGCAAAAAAATAGCTCGTCTATCCACTTATTAAAATAAAGAAGGAATACTATGAGATTACAAAAATATTTATCACAGGCAGGTGTGGCCTCAAGACGAAAATGTGAAGAGTATATTTCACAAGGCAGAATTAAAATAAATGGGGAAATTATAACTTCTCAGGGAATACAAGTAGAAGAAGCTGATAAAATTATGTTTGACAACAAAATAGTTAGTCTAGAAAAACATAAAGTTTATTATGTTTTAAATAAACCTACTGGGTGTGTTACAACCGTTTCTGATGAAAACAACAGAAAAACCGTAATGGATATCTTACCACCAATAAAAGAACGAATTTTTCCTGTTGGAAGATTGGATTTTAATACATCGGGGTTGTTAATTTTTACAAATGATGGAGACTTAACATATAAATTAACACATCCAAAACATGAACTACCTAAAACCTATATGGTTACGGTTAAAGGAAGACTTCCCGCAGACCTTTTATTAAAACTTGAAATAGGTGTTGATATTGGAGGATATATTACTTTGCCCGCATATGTAAATTTAATTTCTCAATTGGATACACAAACTGTTTTTGAACTTACTATTATGGAGGGAAAAAATAGACAAATCAGAAGGATGTGCGAAGCAATTGGGTATGAAGTTATTTCTTTAAAAAGAATTGGTATTGGAAAATTAACTTTGTCTCGCCTTAAAAATGGAGAAATTAGAATGTTGACAAAAAATGAAATTAATTATTTAAAAAATTTGTAATTAGGGAACTGACTTTTAATATAAAAAAATCAAGATTATAATAAATTTGATCAAGGAGCAAAATGTATGAATATTAAAATATTTGATACAACATTAAGAGACGGAGAACAAGCACCAGGATTTAGTATGAATCTAGCAGAAAAACTAGAACTAGCATTACAACTAGAACAACTAGGGGTAGACGTTATAGAAGCAGGTTTTGCAATTGCATCTATTGGAGATTTTAGAGCGGTAAGTGAAATTTCTAAAATAATAAAGAATAGTACAGTAGCAAGTTTAGCACGTGCATCAAAACAAGATATTGATAGAGCATATGAAGCTGTAAAAATAGCAAGATATCCACGTATTCACACTTTTATAGCAACATCGGATATTCATATGAAATATAAATTAAAAAAGAATGAAGAAGAAGTTATTAAAATAGCACGTGAGATGGTAAAATATGCAAAGAAATTGTGTAATGATGTTGAGTTTTCCGCTGAAGATGCTTCACGAACAAGACCAGAATTTCTATACCGTGTGTTAGAAGAAGTAATTAAAGCAGGTGCTACTGTTTTAAATATTCCTGATACAGTAGGATACACTACGCCACAAGAGTTTTCAAAACTAATACTAGGGATTAAAGAAAATGTTAGAGGTGTGCAAAATGTAGATATATCAGTACATTGTCATGATGATTTGGGTATGGCGGTAGCTAATTCCCTAGTAGCTTTACAAGCAGGTGCAACACAAATTGAATGTACAGTAAATGGTGTTGGAGAACGTGCAGGAAATGCTGCACTTGAAGAAATTGTAATGAATATTCATACAAGAAAAGATATTTACCCCTTTACAACAAATATCAATACAAAAGAAATTTATCGCACAAGTAAACTTTTAAGTACAATTACTGGAGTTAGGGTACAGCCAAACAAAGCTATTGTGGGAGAAAATGCATTTGCTCACGAATCAGGTATCCACCAACATGGAGTGCTTGAAAATAAGCAAACATATGAAATAATAACTCCTGAGTCCATTGGACTTACTGAAAATAAACTAATTTTAGGTAAACACTCAGGACGACATGCATTTTCTGAACGTCTTAAAACACTAGGGTTTAATCTAGACAATGAAAAGATAGAAGAAACATTTACGGCGTTTAAGGCACTAGCTGATAAGAAAAAAGTTGTTTCTGATAGAGATATTGAAGCCCTTGTTATGTGTCAAACTGTACAAGTTACACAAACATATAGTCTAGACCGCTTTACAATAAATTCAGGAAATACTATTACAACTACTTCTTCTATTAGATTAAAGTATAACGAAGAAATTATAGAGCAAGTAGAAGCTTCTTATGATGGACCAATTGCTGCTTCATATAAAGCAATTGACGTTTTAGTGGGTAAAAATTTTATATTAGAAGATTTTATGATCAATGCAGTAACAGGTGGTATAGATGCTCAAGGAGAAGTTAATGTTCGTATTAGAAATAACAAAGGAAAATCATATAATGGACATGGAATAAGCTTGGACATAGTTGAAGCTAGTATTTTAGCTTATATTAGTGCTATTAATACTATGTTAGATGATGAAAAAACTAGTAATTAAAAAATTAAATTAGGAGAGTGTTTTATGAAGCCTATGACAATGAGCCAAAAAATCTTAGCTCATCATGCAGGACTAGAATTTGTAGAAGAAGGACAATTAATTGAAGCCAATTTAGATTTGGTATTAGGAAATGATATTACAGCACCCGTAGCAATAAGTGAATTTAACAAAATAGGGGTTAAAGAAGTATTTGACAAAACAAAAGTAGTTATTGTACTGGACCATTTTACTCCAGCAAAAGATATCCAATCAGCAAATTTATGTAAGTGTGCAAGAGAATTTGCTGCAGATAAAGAATTAGAAAATTTCTTCGACGTTGGAGATATGGGTATAGAACATGCATTATTACCTGAACAAGGACTAGTTGTTGCTGGAGATGTAGTTATTGGAGCTGATTCCCATACTTGTACCTACGGAGCATTGGGTGCATTTTCAACAGGAATTGGAAGCACTGATATGGCAGCAGGAATGGCAACAGGTAAAGCGTGGTTTAAAGTACCATCTGCTATTAAATTTGTTTTAACTGGAAAACCTTCACACTATGTAAGTGGAAAAGATATTATACTTCATATTATTGGACTTATTGGAGTTGACGGTGCTCTTTATAAATCGATGGAATTTGTTGGAGAAGGAATATCACATTTATCAATGGATTCACGTTTTTCTATGGCTAATATGGCTATTGAAGCAGGAGCGAAAAATGGTATTTTTGAAGTAGATAATCAGACTATTGATTACATGAAAAAACATTCTAAAAAGCCTTATACAATTTATAAAGCTGATGACGACGCTATATATGAACAAGTAATAAATATTGAATTAGATAAAGTTAGACCAACAGTATCGTTTCCTCATTTGCCAGACAATACTCATACAATAGATGAAATTGAAGCTATGGACAAAATTAAAATTGACCAAGTAGTCATTGGATCTTGTACAAATGGACGCTTAGAAGATTTACAAGTTGCTAACGAAATTTTAAAAGGAAAAAAAGTTGCAAAACATGTTAGAGCAATTGTTATTCCTGCTACTCAAAAAATATATTTACAGGCTTTAAAAGAAGGAATCCTAGAGAACTTAATAGAAGCAGGTTGTGTTGTTAGCACACCAACTTGTGGACCATGTCTTGGTGGACACACAGGTGTGTTAGCTGAAGGTGAAAGAGCGGTGTCTACCACAAATCGAAACTTTGTTGGACGTATGGGACACACTAAATCAGAAGTGTATCTTGCAAGTCCTGCAATAGCGGCAGCATCAGCTATTACAGGTTATATAAGTAATCCAGAAAAAATTGGAGGGAATAATTAATGACTGCAAAAGGAAAAGTTTTTAAATATGGAGATAATGTTGATACAGATGTAATTATTCCAGCAAGATATCTAAATACTTCAGAAGCAGATGAGCTTGCTAAATTTTGTATGATTGATATTGATGATACTTTTGTAAATCGTGTACAAAAAGGAGATATTATAGTAGCTGGTAAAAATTTTGGGTGTGGTTCATCACGTGAACATGCACCTGTAGCTATTAAGGCAAGTGGTATTTCTTGTGTTATTGCACCAACATTTGCAAGAATTTTTTATCGCAATGCAATTAATATTGGATTACCTATACTTGAGTGTGAAGAAGCATCTAAAGCTATTGAGGCTGGCCAAAGTGTAGAAGTAGATTTTGATAAAGGTATCATTTATAATCTTACGAAAAATGAACAATATCAGGCTCAACCATTTCCTGAATTTATGCAAAAGATTATGTCAGCAAACGGTTTGATAGAATATATTAAAAATTCGGAGGAAAAGTAATGAAGATAGTAACTCTTTCTGGAGATGGTATTGGACCAGAGATTATACAACAAGCTATAAATGTTCTAAGGAAAATAGGTGAAATGTATGGACACATATTTGAATTCGAAGAATACCTTATAGGAGATATTGCGTTAGAAAAAATAAATTGTTCTTTACCAGAAGAAACTATTGTAGCTTGTAAAAATAGTGATGCTGTTTTGTTGGGAGCAGTGGGAGGAGCAGTAGGTGTAAACCGATGGATAAATCATCCGACGGGAGATAGGCCTGAAAAAGGACTACTTAAAATTCGCCAAGAATTAGGGCTATATTGTAATTTGCGTCCTGCTATTTTGTATCCGCAATTGAAAAATGCATCACCAATTCGTCAAGATATTATAGGCGATGGTCTAGACATTATGATTGTTAGGGAACTTACAAGTGGTATATACTTTGGCAAAAAACTACGCACAAATGGTGAAACGGATGAGACCACTTTTGCTATAGATGAATTGTACTATAACAAAAAGGAAATTAAACGTATACTAGAAGCAGGATTTAATATAGCTATGAAACGTAGCAAAAATGTGGTAGTTGTGGATAAAGCCAATGTACTTGAAACATCAAAATTGTGGAGAGAAGTAACTCAAGAAGTAGCTAAAAATTTTCCTGAAGTAAAATATAGTCATATGTATGTGGATAATGCCGCAATGCAACTAGTATCAAATCCTAAACAATTTGATGTTATAATTACGACAAATATGTTTGGCGATATATTATCAGATGAAGCAAGTGTTATTACGGGTTCTATTGGGATGTTGCCATCTGCAAGCTTAGGAAATGGTACATTAGGATTGTATGAACCAAGCCATGGTAGTGCTCCTGATATTGCTGGAAAAGATAAAGCAAATCCACTTGCTACTATTTTATCTGCAGCTATGATGTTACGTTATTCATTAAATTTAGAAAAAGAAGCTCAAAAAATTGAAAATGCTGTTATAGAAGTGTTAGAATTAGGGTATCGTACCGAGGATATTTTTGAAAAAGATAAAATTCTGGTGGGTACTAGAAAAATGGGTGAACTAGTCATTGGAGCTTTAAATTTATAATATATAGAATTCAACAATTTTGTAGGGGTGAATATACAGGTTCACCCCTATACATAGTTCGTATAAATTTAGATCGAACAAAGCCTGTTAAATATTACTATCGGTAGATATTCTCTTAATGCCTATACCTGTATATCCATAAATTATTGCTAAGATAAAGCACAAATAACACAAAATAGCCCATGGCATGAAAGCAAACACGTCTACTCCCAAACATTCCACCATATAAACTCCAGAAAGTGACCAAGGCACTATTGGCATTATTATTGTACCAGCGTCTTCAAGTGTACGTGATAGATTTTCTGGTGCAAGACCTCTTTTGGCATAAATATCTTTAAACAATTCTCCTGGTAATAAGATTGTTAAATGAACAGAACCTACCGTAAATGCCATTAGTATAGTTGAAATTACAGTGTAAAATACAAGCGTACCGTCTTTTTTTACTAGTTGCATCATATTTTCTAGGATTACTTCTAAAGAACTAGTGCTTGCTAACACGCCAGAAAAACTAAAAGCACAAAATGTTATTAAGGCTACACCCATCATGCTATTTAAACCACCATGTGTTACCAATTTGCTAACTTCTGGAATGATTGATTCAATTACCAGTCCTTCTTTATCAATCATATTAATATTAAATCCATTTACAATAGATGTGAATAGATCGTTGATTGAAATCCCTTGAAAAATCATAGCCAATATCCCTGCAACTGCAACTGAAAGTAACATCACTGGAATAGAAGGAAGCCTCATAATAGAACCAATTAAAATAATCAAAATAGGTATCAACAGATATAAATTAAAAGAATATAAGCTTTCAAAGTTACTAATCATATTTGTAAGTAATTCAGACTCTATTACTGATTCTACATTAGTGTTTAATCCCACTATGCTATAGACTATAAGGCTGATTATAGAAGCTGGAATTGTAGTCCAAAACATGTGTTTAACATGTCACGATTTTTTGTTAATAATTTAAAATTTTCATAGAATTATTCTCTTATTTTTCTAAAAGTTGATAGTACATCATAGCTATCTACCATTTGTGCTAGTTAAACATTTTAGTACTTCAATATAAATGGCAATGTAATATTGCAGGCAACCATTAGAATTAATTGTGTATATAAAATGCACATTCATGCATAATTATGCATTTTGGAGTAATATCAATTATATAGGATGTAATTCACTAGTGAGAAGAAATATACTAGGGTATTTTGCCAATTGTATTTTGTTCGATATAGGTATATAC
>LJDB01000027.1 GCA_001983455.1 Candidatus Epulonipiscium fishelsonii | reverse complement strand
ACTTTGTACTACTCATAGCATCCTAAAATGCTAATAATAGAAATAAATTCATTTTAATGAATTGACTGGTTTAATTCTTGTGACTATTCTATTTTCAATGTTCAAACTATTTTGCTATCTTATTGTCTTGCTATCTTACTATTTTGCTGTCTTACTGTCTTGTTATCTTACTATTTTGCTGTCTTACTATCTTGTTATCTTACTATTTTGCTGTCTTGCTGTCTTGCTGTCTTACTATCTTGTTATCTTGCTATTTTGCTATCTTACTATCTTGTTATCTTGCTGTCTTGCTATCTTGTTATCTTACTATTTTGCTGTCTTACTGTCTTGTTATCTTACTATTTTGCTGTCTTACTATCTTGTTATCTTACTATTTTGCTGTCTTGCTATTTTGCTGTCTTACTATCTTGTTATCTTGCTATTTTGCTATCTTACTATCTTGCTGTCTTGCTATCTTGTTATCTTGCTATTTTGCTGTCTTACTGTCTTGCTATCTATATTTAAAATTTATAATAAAAAAATAAAAAATTTAACTTGTCTGCTAGGTATGTCCTGCTGACTTGATTAATAGTACACTATATCTATAAATAAGTCAACCACTTTTTTAAAAATTTTCCAAATAAATTATTTTATAATCTTAAAAAGCCTATTAAATAAGGGATGAACATGGATTTTTATAACCAAAATATTTATGTGTTTAATAAAAAAAACAAGGAAACTAGTATTAAACATATATTTTTAAAGCATGTTGACAAATATACTGGAGTTTAATATAATGTATTTGTCAAAAATAAATTGGAATTTTACCAAAACTTTAGGCGTACATAACTAATTCAATAAAAGGAGAGAATGACTATGTTTTTACTTTTATCACATCCGTTAGATCCAAATGGCTATGCTTGGCCAGGAGAACCCGTAGTAAAGATTAAACAATGTACAGATGTTAATGAAACAATACCATTTTGCAGTTTTGTCTCTGAAGTTCCAAACCATTTTGGAACACATATGGACGCTCCTAGACATTTTTTAAAAGATGGACTTAGTATAAATGAGCTTCCTATAGAATATTTTTGTCATACAGAAGTAGCACTTTTAGAAATTCCTAAAGGAAAAATTGAAGGTATTAGAGCAGAAGATTTAAATCCATATACAAATATTATTGCAAAATGTAGTTTTATTCTAATCCGCACAGGGTTTGAGCAATACCGTGATACAAATCAAGATATGTATCAAAATTATAGTCCATTTATCTCAAAGTGTGCAGGAATTTACTTGACTGAAAATTTTCCTAATCTTAAAGGAATAGGTGTTGATTTTTTATCAATAGGAACAGCATCAAATGAAATTGATGAAAATGATTCACCTATACATTCGCATAGAAATTTATTAGGATTTTTTAGTGGAAAGTTTGTATGTGCTATTGAAGATATGCATTTATCTGAAATTCCAGCAGGAAGTGAAATAGTAAGATTTTTCAATTTACCACTAAAAATAGTTGGATTAGATTCATCTCAAGTTTCCTGTGTAATTGAAACTAAATAAGAGAAAGGATGGAACATAGGAATATGAATGAAAGAAGGTATGACCTATTGCCGAAGTTATTGGCTAAGCGTAAAAGAGTAACGCCAAAAAGTATGACAAAACTATATGACGATGAGATTTGGTTTGATGATTACTTTTCTTTAAAATATATAGATGATACCACTATTGCAATAGGAGAACCTAGATATTGGCAAAGAAATTATAGCTATTTAATTTTGGGAGATAGTAAAGCACTAATGTTTGATGCAGGTTCGGGAGAAAATAATATTTACAAGGTAGCAAGAAACCTGACCGACTTGCCAATAATCCATATGATAAGCCATTATCACTATGACCATATAGGTAGTACAGATAAATTTAAAAAAATATATTTAGCTAAAAATCAAACTAAATTTCAACAAGTTTCAAATGATAACATTATAGTTCCTAAAAAAACTCTAGGGTTTTTAGAAAAAAAGAATACGCCAAAAATTCAATTCAGCAAAATAGTAAAAAATAGAGAATTTATCAATTTAGGGAATAGGAAGTTGCAGGTATTGTATTCTCCAGGACATAATTCTGAATCAATTTCTTTATATGACCCAATGAGAAAACAACTTTTTGCAGGAGATTATTTGATGAGAGGTGTAATGCCACTAACAAAATCCTCTATGCTTCAAACTTCTTATGCAGAATTTAGATGGGCTACTAAAAATTTGATAAAGAATGTAAAATTTGGGACTAAAATTTATGTTGCTCATCCTGTGGGGTTTGCAGCAGAGCTGAATAATAAAGAATATCTAGGAAAGATTAAATTTGCTGATCAAATGGAGTTATCTCAGCAAGATTTAGTTGATTTAAATGCAGTTATAAATAAATATCCTAGACAAAGTATATTGCCGAAAAAAATTAAAGTAAATGATAATGTCAAAATTATTTTTTAATATTATCGAAACTAGACTAAGGTATGTTCTCTATAAAATTAAGCCCAAGTTGTATTATCACACTTGGACTTATACAATAAATATTTAAACTAATGACAACTTCTTGCTGTATTTTTATCTAAAACTACAACTAGTAAAAATGCTATTACAAATGATACAATTGCCGCATAAACATAGCTATTTCCCTCGATAAATCCATAGGTAATAGGTGCAGATACTGAAGCAAACGAAAGACCGAATAACATAGTTCCATAGTTTTGTCCTTGATATTTAACACCAAAATATTGACTAGTAATAGAAGGAAAACTTCCCAACACTCCCCCATAAGAACCATAAACCAATACTATTCCTATTGAACTTAAAAATCCTGTTCCTAACCATATCAATATCATTCCAGATATACCTATAATTATATTATATTTTAAAATTCTTAATCTTCCTAATTTATCTGCTATTGTAGGCAACAGCAATTTAAATGATGCATTAGCAATTGGCCCAAGCATAATTGCATATATGGTATATTCAGTTGGAACTCCTTTTTCTTCTTGTATGATTTGTGCCATTGGAGAAACTAGAAAATAAGCTAATAATGAAGCAACCATTGCAATAAATAATAAATAAAATTCTTTTGTTTTAATCATTTGTGCGGTAGTAAGATTGTTGTTAGAACTATAGTCTTTAGATAAAGCTTCATAATTTGGAGGGTTTTTAACAAAAACACTACCTAAAATCCAAGATATTCCAACTAAAATTCCAACAAATAAAAAAGTTGTGTTAGCACCATAATGTTGAAGCCAATATCTACTTGGAGGTGCCAAGATAAATCCGCACATTGCATTTGCTGTTACAGCTAATCCTGAAGCAAATCCTATTTTTGTTGGAAACCATTTTTGAAAGACAGAAATAACAGTTGTATATATCATGCCTTGGCCAATTCCCTGAAAGGCATACCCAACATACATCCCTATTAAACTTTTGTCAGCAGTATATGTAGATGAAAGAACACTTATAGTGGATATTATTCCGCCGAGCCAAATTGCATATGAAGGTTTATACCTATCTTGTATCTTTCCTCCAAAAACATTGCCAAATGCAAATGTTATTAAAGCAAAATAAAAACACAGTCTACTTTGATCAACACTCCATCCTGTATTTTCCATAATATATGGTTGATAAATTGACCATAAGTGCGGAAACCCCGTAAAAAATACAACAAATATTCCAGACCCAACAACTAAAATTTTTTGCTTATTCATAAATTCCCCCTAGTTCGGATAACTCCAACGAAAAACATATACAGAGAAGTTATACACTCTCTCTGTACAAATTATTATAACCACAAATTTTTATATAGCTCTACTACATCTTCTTTGGCAATTTCTTTTATAGTATTGCTAGGGCTTCCACTTGCTATAGCATCTGTTGCCATTTTTTCTATATTATTAAAAAATTCATCTTTATTAATACCATACTTTTCTAGTGTAGGTATTTCCAAGTTATGCAACAATTCTTTAAGTTTATCTAAAAACGCTTTAGCAGCTTTTTCATCACTAGTGTTATCTATACCGATTTCACTTGCTATATTAGCAAATTTATTTATAGCTCCTTCTAAAGCATATGTTAAACAAACTTTCATCAACATCGCATTGGATATTCCATGTGGAACATGAAAAAGTGCTCCAATTGGTCTACTCATACCATGAATCAAAGTAACGGATGAGTTATTAAAAGCAATGCCTGCTTCTAAAGAAGCTATTGCCATTTGAGTTCGAGCTTCAACATTGCTTGGTTCATTATATGCCAATTCAATATTGTTAAATATTCTTTTGATAGCAGAAAGAGCAAACGTATCTGATAAATATTGTGATCTTCTTGAAGTGTATGCTTCAACAGCATGACAAAGTGCATCTATTCCTGTTGCAGCAGTGACAGACTTTGGTACAGTCATGCTAAAGATTGGATCCACAATAGCCAATGTTGGCATCAAAACTTTTCCTTTTAAAAGCATTTTTACCTGAGATTGTTCGTCTGTAATAATGGTAAATTGAGTGGTTTCTGAACCTGTTCCTGCTGTTGTTGGAATAGCTACCATATTTGGCATTGAAATTTCTATTATTTTCCCGTTATAATCAGCAATTTTTCCATTATAATCAGCCATTATACCAATAGCTTTCATAGCATCAATAGGACTTCCGCCACCAATGCTTATTAAAAAGTCGCATTCAGCATTTTTATAAGCCTCAACACCTTTAATTATCATAGCATCTGTTGGCTCACCATTAATTCCATCAAATATTTCATACTGAATTTTGTTATTATCTAAGACATCTGTAAGTTTTTTCACATTACCTAATTGAACCATAATTTTATCGGTAACAACCAAAGCTTTATTTCCTAGTGCTTTAATTTTGCTACCAGCTTCAACTAATGCATTTTCTCCTAGTACTATTTCTTTATTTATAATAAATTCTCTTGCCACAAATAAGTCCCTCCATTTTAATAAATATAAATGTACTATGCTTTTGCTATCATTTCTCCATATTTTGCTTTAGTTTCAGATATAAAATCCTCTACTGCTTTAGTGTTTGGTAAATCACTGGATGAATGTTCTCTTACCATCATTGCTGCTTCTGCACTACCAAACTCTAAACATTTTTCAATGTCCATTCCTTTAAATATTCCATAGATAAATGCAGATGCATATCCATCTCCACCACCAAATCCTTTTAATGCTTCTACTGGAAATGGCTTAATACCAAATTTATTTCCATCTGATGTAAATGCAGTGGAACCACTTTTTCCATGTTTAATGACTACAATTTGTGCTCCCGAATCAATCCATGCTTTTGCAGTTTGTTCATCTGTTCTATTTTGTTCAATTAATCTTTCTGTTAGATTAAACTCTTCTCTTGAACCCATTATAATATCTGCATTTTGTGCTACAATAGAGTAATAAATAGAAATTTCATCTTCGCTTTTCCAGCTATATGATCTGTAGTCAATATCAAATATAATACGTACATTGTTTCTTTTTGCTAGATACATAGCTTTTAAAGCCGCTTCTCTAGATGGACTTTGTGCAAGTGCAGTACCTGATATTAATAAGGACTTAGATTTTTTTATATATTCCTCATTTACATCTTCAGGCCCTAGTTGTAAATCTGCAGCCATATTTCTATACATCAAAATGCTACTTTCATCTCTTGATAATATTTCTGTAAAAGTTAATCCTATTTTTTCTCCTTGGGTACATCTAACAACATTTGATACATCAATTCCTTCTTTTTCAAATACATGAGTTACATAATCGCCAAGTTGGTCATCTGATACTCTAGCTATAAATCCTGCTTTTAGCCCATGTCTAGAAACTCCAATAGCTATGTTGGCTGGTGAACCTCCCACATATTTTTTAAAAGTAGTACATTCCTCTAGTGGTTGAAAATAATCTACAGGATTAAAATCAACCGCTATTCTTCCTAGTAAAATAATGTCCAATTCTCTATCAACTGCAAAATCCATACATACCTCCTGATAAAATTTAAAATTGAAAGTAACTATTTTTTTTAGAGTAAATCAGTTAACTTTATACTACAGCACAATTGGATACGACTGTTTATGTTATCCAATATAAACAAGGTTTATTATATCATAAAATCGTTACTTTTCAAGGAACAAAATAAATCTCATAAATGCTTAGTATAAATCTAACCATTTGTGCTAGTTAAACATTTTAGTACTTCAATATAAATGGCAATGCAATATTGCAGGCAACCATTAGAATTAATCGTGTATATAAAATGCACATTCATGCATAATTATACATTTTGGAGTAATACCTATTATATAGGATGTAATTCACTAGTGAGAAGAAATATACTAGGGTATTTTGCCAATTGTATTTTGTTCGATATAGGTATATACTT
>LJDB01000026.1 GCA_001983455.1 Candidatus Epulonipiscium fishelsonii | reverse complement strand
CTAAGGGAGATTAGTAATAAAATATTTGACTAGTACGTCTGGTAAATTAAAAAAATAACTATACATCCCTTACTAGTGTATCCCTCGAAATTCCAGATACGTACAAACGCTTGGCTTTTTGTGGTAATATTTATTAGTGCAATGAATATTTATGCAAATAACAAATTTAGTCACGTTGTTCCTAAATCCGTTATTACGAATAAGAGAAAAAGCTCAAAACGCTTTTTCCCTTATCATGAATAATAAGTGAGAAGGCTACTGGTCTGTTCTTCTTATTCTTGATACGAATTCTGAAGAGAAGTTCTAATTAGGTGTAGGATATGAATTCTGAAGGTATAGGATATAAAATTTGAAGGGAAGTTCTAATTATATGTAGGATATAAATTCTGGTTAAAAAGGTTATTATTAACTATACTAGAGACTTAAAAACTAGAGACTTAAAATTTCTTTAGGTTTATGGGCCTTGTTGCTACTTATCGTGAACAATTTACTTACAATTTAAATTTTTTACATAATCTGTTTATAATCTCAAATGTACGATTATTAATAAGGTAACACTATGTTTAGGATAAATATCAAAGATTTAAATTTCTTGTAGAGATTATAAACAGTGTTTATATTGAATTAAACTAAGGCCGTAATTTTCGCTGTAGTTTAAAACATAGCTTACTTTTTTAAATTTTTTTAATTCGTGATAGCAGAAAAAGCACTTTTAGTTTTTCTTGTTCGTGATAACGGTTTTAAGAACAACGTGACTGTTATACGTGACAACGGATTTAAGAACAACGTGACTGTTGTATTAGGGTTGTTAACCAGGTGCTACTTATTGTTTCACGTATGCTCTACTACTTATTTTTTCACCTCTTGGCTACTTACTGTTCGTGAGTAATCTGCTACTTGTTTTTTCACATGGGTTAACTGTTAAAGTATATACCTATATCGAACAAAATACAATTGGCAAAATACCCTAGTATATTTCTTCTCACTAGTGAATTACATCCTATATAATAGGTATTACTCCAAAATGTATAATTATGCATGAATGTGCATTTTATATACACGATTAATTCTAATGGTTGCCTGCAATATTGCATTGCCATTTATATTGAAGTACTAAAATGTTTAACTAGCACAAATGGTTATGTATAGTTTTTTTAAACCTATTTTGCTTTTTTTATCTTACGTTTAAGTTTCATTTTTGATATGTTTAACTTTGTCTTAAGTTTTAATTTCGATAACTTCATTTTTAATTTTGTTTTAAATTTCATAGTAATTCCTTCTTTATTATAATATTATTCAATATAAATATTATGTTATTCAATACTTGTAATATTACCAAATGTAGATTATGACAACATCACAAAAGAAAATTCCGCACGCAGTTGAAGAAGGATACTGAAAAATCTATAACTAAAGATTGACAAAATACTTTCGTTGGCAATATCATGAATAAAGGTTACAAAAGAAGGAGGAATTTTTTTATGCAAGATAAAATAAGAAATTTTAGTATAATTGCACATATAGACCATGGAAAAAGTACACTAGCGGATAGAATAATTCAAATGACGGGGACACTTACGGAAAGGGAAATGCAATCTCAAGTGCTTGACAATATGGACCTTGAGAGAGAACGAGGGATAACTATAAAGTCCCAAGCTGTCAGACTTGTTTATAAAGCAAAAGACGGAGAGGAATATGTATTTAACCTAATTGATACCCCTGGACATGTTGACTTTAACTACGAAGTTTCAAGAAGCCTAGCGGCATGCGAAGGAGCAATCTTGGTCGTTGATGCTGCCCAAGGAATTGAAGCTCAAACACTAGCAAATGTATACCTAGCAATGGAACATAATCTTGAGGTAATGCCTGTTGTAAATAAAATAGATTTACCTAGTGCAGACCCTCAGTCAGCTATTCATCAAATTGAAGACATAATTGGTTTGGAAGCTCAAGATGCTCCTCTTATATCAGCAAAAAATGGTATTAATATTGAAGATGTTCTTGAACAAGTTATAAAAGTTATCCCACCACCAAAAGGAGATATAAATGCTCCCTTAAAAGCATTAATATTTGATTCTTTGTATGACCCATATAAAGGTGTTATTGTATTTTTTAGAGTTAAAGAGGGTCAAGTTAAAAAGGGCATGAAAGTTCGTATGATGGCAACAAAAGCAGAATTTGAGGTAGTTGAAGTTGGCTATTTTGGAGCAGGAGTGTTTAGGCCAACCGAAATTATAAGTGCAGGAGAAGTTGGCTATTTGACGGCCAGTATAAAAAATGTAAAAGATACAAATGTGGGTGATACTATTACTGATGCAAATAATCCCACTGATGAACCTTTAGAAGGATATAAAAAAGTTAATCCAATGGTATATTGTGGGTTATACCCCGCCGACGGAGCAAAATATGGTGATTTAAGAGATAGTCTGGAGAAACTACAACTTAATGATGCTGCACTAGTTTTTGAACCCGAAACATCAATTGCACTAGGCTTTGGGTTTAGATGTGGATTTTTAGGATTACTTCATATGGAAATTATACAAGAGCGATTGGAAAGGGAATATAATTTAGACCTAGTAACTACTGCTCCTAATGTTATTTATAAAGTACACAAAACTAATGGTGAGGTAATATATTTATCAAATCCAGCCAATTTACCAGATCCATCAAATATCAGCTATATGGAAGAGCCTATGGTTGAGGCAAAAATTATGGTGCCCTCAGCCTATGTTGGAGCAATTATGGATCTATGTCAAGAAAGACGTGGCGTTTATTATGGTATGGAATATATAGAAGAAACTCGAGCAGTTTTAACATATGATTTACCTTTAAACGAAATAATATATGATTTTTTTGATGCATTAAAATCACGTACAAAAGGATACGCTTCCTTTGATTATGAGATGAAAGGATATTCGGAATCCAAACTTGTAAAGCTTGATATTTTAGTTAATAAAGAACTAGTAGATGCACTGTCTTTAATTGTGCATGAAACTAGTGCAGTGAATAAAGGTCGAAAAATTGTAGAGAAATTGAAAAAAGAGATAGACCGCCATCTTTTTGAAATTCCTATTCAAGCAGCTATTGGAAATAAAATTATTGCACGAGAAACTATTAGTGCAATGCGTAAAGATGTACTTGCTAAATGTTATGGCGGAGATATTTCAAGAAAGCGTAAGTTGTTGGAAAAACAAAAAGAAGGTAAAAAACGTATGCGTCAGGTCGGCAGTGTAGAGGTTCCACAAGCAGCATTCATGAGCGTTTTAAAACTAGATGAATAAAATTTAATAAATTGCACCCAGTCCCCACTTATATAAGCGGGGGCTAAGATATTATTCAAATAGTTTATTGAAATTATTCACTATTTCTTCAACCTCTGGATCAACAATTAGAATTACATAGTGTTCCCTTCCCAAGACTTGCCCTTCATTTGCAACATCTATCTGTTCGGGATAAAAAGCTCCTCCGTTTTGAATGGTACTAAGTCTTGCTTCCACTGCTGTTGTAACAGCTTCAATATTTTTTATATCTTCTACTTGAAATACTGCAATTTCAGTAATTTGTCCACTCATCAAAGGAAGCATAACAATACTATCGGTTAACATTGTTTCATCCAATCCAATATATAAGTCTTCTAATCCATCTGGTGGAAGCTCTCCTATTTCATCTGTAACCACTATATCTTTCAATATATTTTCATATATCTCTGCTGAGCTGAGTTTTATTTTACGTTCAAGTTCTATGCTTTCTTCGGTATTACATCCTAATATTGTACTCATTAATATTGCCGATAATAATAAACTAAATAACCTTTTCATCTTTATCTTTCTCCTTAAAATTTTTCCCTCAGCTCTTAGACTTTATTTTTAATAGTATTGTTCCTTAACTATCGCCTATAATAATAGGCACTCTTATATAAAATTAAATACATCAATATAACTATATAATCATATAATGATATTGTGATATTTTTATTCATGATAAGAAAGGAAATTGTTAATGAAAACTTTATGTTGTGAAACTCCTGAAGAAATACAAAGTCTAATAGCAGACGAAGAAGTGTCTGAAAACTTATCTTTTTTCTTTAAAACATTTAGTGAACCAATTCGTATTAAAATATTGCTTGCTATGCTTCATACCGAAATATGCGTTCAAGATTTAGCTATTTTACTTGAAGTTTCGCAACCACGTGTTTCAAATCAGTTAAAGTTATTAAAATTGAATAAGCTAGTCAAGTCTAGGAAGGAAAAAAATAATGTTTTTTATAGTCTAGACGATAAACATATTCAAAATATTTTAAGTATTGGTCTTGATCATATAAGCCATGCAAAATTATAAATTAATTAGAAATTAGAAAAAGGAGAGTGATTTTATGGAATATTTGAAAAATTTATGGGAATTATTTGTAGATATGTCTTTTTATATGATAATAGGACTTGTATTTACAGGAATATTACATGCATTTGTGGATAAAAATTTAATTTTAAAGCATGTAGGAGATAAATCAACTGCATCTGTAGTTAAAGCTTCTGTTGTGGGGGTGCCACTACCTTTATGTTCTTGCGGAGTGGTTCCAACAGCAATTCAACTAGGAAAAAGTGGAGCTTCAAAAGGTGCCGTCGTAAGTTTCTTAACATCTACACCTCAAACAGGAATTGATAGTATTATAGCAACATATGGATTGATGGGACCTTTGTTTGCCGTTTATAGAGCAATCGCAGCTTTTTTGTCAGGGATTTTCTCTGGGATAATGACAAATACACTATGTAAAAACGAAGAAGCAATTTCTGAAGCTCCAAAAAGTAGCTGTGGGTGTTCTCATAGTTCTAAAGCAGAACCGTCTAAAAAAAGTTGTGGGTGCTCTCATAGTTCTAAAGATGGATCTTCCACAAAAATTTGTGGATGCTCTCATGGTTCTAAAGCAGAACCGTCTAAAAAAAGTTGTGGGTGCTCTCATAGTTCTAAAGATGGATCTTCTACAAAAAGTTGTGGGTGCTCTCACAATCATACTACTAAAGTAGATAAAATTTCATTTATTGAGAAATTAAAAAGTGTATTTTCATATGGATTTGGTTCGTTTTTAGATGAAATAGCAGGACACTTTGTTGTTGGATTACTAGTTGCTGCACTAATAAGTACTTTAATACCTGAACAATTGCTGTCTAATTTTACAAATCCTATTTTAAGTATGATAATAATGCTTATAATTGGAACGCCTATGTATATTTGTTCAACAGCATCAATACCTATAGCTCTTACGTTAATGACTAAAGGTATTTCTCCAGGGGCAGCTTTTGTATTTCTTTTTGCAGGTCCAGTAACAAACATTGCTTCTCTTACAGTCCTATACAAGTCTTTAGGAAAAAAAGCTACTGCTGTTTATTTAGGTTCAGTTGCTATTTGCTCAATTATTTTTGGACTTATTTTGGATTACATTGTAAATATTTTTCAGTATCAAGGGGTATCTGTAGTTGGGCACATACATGATCATGGAACTCCAACTTATATGATTGCATTTGCCGTTTTCTATGGTATTCTGCTAATAAGAAGCTTCATAAAAAAATATAACAATAAATCTATAGATAATACATGTTGTTCCCATTAATAAAAAAGAAAAGCTAGGTTAAATGTCTAGCTTTTCACTCTACTTCCACATCTACATATAAATCATATATTCTGTTCCAAGGAAATAGCAATGATTTTATTTCAAAACTATCGTAATCTAAAGGAACTTCATTTAAAGATGTAGTATAATCATTTTTAGAAAAAGCATCTAATAAATCATTTATCTCTAAATCTTGTAATAAATCATAATATATTGTGTTGTCACCATATATATAATAATCTTTAAAATTAATATCAGCTTTTATCCCTGCTGTGTAAAAATTATCTTCAATTAAGTGTTGCAACAATATTTTGTAGTGCCACTTACCACACTCTTCAATTTTGGAAATACTTAGAGGCAAAGAATCCACAATTCCATATACTTGAGCATGTGCTAAAGCTAATCCTATTGCGTTTCCTTCTGTATTCCAAGCACTATAGGTTGCTAACTGAGTTATACTATTACCCTCCAGACCTATCTCTAAAAGTAGTTGCTTATCTTGCAGTTGACTTACAACCGCTCTTTCTTCTCTAAGATGGATATTTTCGTTATATAATTCAATTAATCCAATATTAACACCAGAGTTATATTGAGTAAACATATCTGATATCAAGGCATTAATACTTGAATAATCAATAGTTTGCTGACTTTTATCATATCTCTTTATATAAAACTGAAATGGGGTAGAATTAACCTCAACTCCAAAATGATAGCCCATTTTAGATTTACATCTAACAAAATTCATTCTTTGGTTATATAATTGTTGTGTGCTTAATACATCATAGCTACCTACATCTTGAGTAACTTCTGAGTATTGTGTATTTACAGTTAAAAAATTTGTACTAACTCCTGTTCTTTTAGCCAAATCACGAGCATAAATTAATTGTGGAATTTCATCTGTGCCAAAAATGTAGTTTATTTTCTCACCTATTCCTAGTTTACTATCATTGGATTGTGATAGCCCTACTAATGTTTTGTGAAAATTATATATACTTTCTGGCTCAACTTCCAGATATCTTCTTACAAAGTTAAACTTAATGATGTCACCCTGTTTATTTTTAGGAATCAAAATTAAATCTTGCTCATCTAAATATTGAATTACACTAGGTAGTTGATAATCATCTGTTGATATAATAAGCTCATCAATTTTACCTTCAGTAGTTTTAGTTATTAAGTCTTTAGCGATATAACTCGCTTGTTCAAACATAGCTTGATAATTTTTAATATAATCTTGGTAAATTGGATTGTTTAAATAATTTTCATTAAAATGTGATAAAAATGCTTTTTCCCACTCATAAAGAGATTGTTCACCAAGTTCATATTTTTTATTTTCAACATATGCCCATTCCAACAAAAATTCTTCTGGAGTAACAAATACCTCTATATTACTACCCTCATCAGGATTAAAGCTTACATAATAAAATCCCAATCCCTCAAGTACTTCTTTATTTGGCCATATTCTTGTAGCACGACTGTCTGGCAGAACACGAGGCAGATTTATATGTACATAATATATGGGATTATCATATGTTGTTATCAAGGTATCTAGTTCATTAAGAGCGGTATTTATTTCTTCTTCAGACTTTACTTGTCTTCCGTCAACAAGTCCACCATGTATATATGAAGACATATTTAATATTACACTACTATTGGTAGTGTTATTTGTAGATACAAGTTCTTCAATGTTTTTACGTACTTGAGCACTGTCTCCATGTTTATATATATTATATCCGAGTTCATTATTTGTATCTAAATACTCTTTATTTACACTAATAAAATCATCTCCGCCCATATTCACTAAGTTTTCAAGATATTCTAAACTTATTGGACGACTATCTAATGGAACAGTTATTATTGTTGCAGCTAAGGCATGCATTGGTATTAATATCATAACTAAAATTATACTTAATATTTTCATATCTATCCATCCTTATCTAAGCCTTCTTTGTATAAGCTAATTGTAGAATATTATACCCTACATTTTATAATTTTAAAACCAATTTTTTCATATTTTTACATAACTTTCTGGTTGATTTTCATTAAATGATATTTAGCCATTAATATAAAACTAAAAATATTTTGACTATGTATTATAAATATGTTACTATCGAATTGTACATCCACTATTCAATTTTTTATTTCTCAATAGTTCAAGTAAGTTTTATTGTACCCAATTATAGGAAAGGTGATTGCATATGAAATACAATATAAATGTGGATAGCCATGTTGATCAAATAATTTTAACAGAAGAAGAAATAGAAAAATATATTAAAGAAATAGAAATAAATATTAAAGAAATAAATTCTATAGCAAAAGATGGCATTAATTTGAGTATATATATTCCAATGATAGATATACACGGATTTTGGACACCAACAATGGACGGTAATAGAGGATTTAGCACAAACTATAGACCATTCTTATCTGGTGTAACACAAGGGGTACCAATATTAGCTTTATATTCAATAGACCAAAAAAATAAAATGACATTTAGTTTTTCTGATATTCAAAACTTTATGACATATGGCGGTTATATAATTGAAGAAACATCAGAATACCTTTTAAAAATTAAACTTTTTCACAATGTCAAAACATCAATTAAAGACTACAAAGCAACTATCAGATTAGATATGCGACAAATTGATGTAACAGACTCAATTAGAGATGCACTAATTAATTTTAATGCAGAAAGAATGTATGTTCCGAAAGATGCACTATTTCCAATGTATTCAACTTGGTATAGTTATCACCAAAATATTACTTCAGAAAGTATATTAACGGAATGTAAAGAAGCTATAAAGCTTGGGTGCAAAGCTATTATAGTTGATGATGGTTGGCAAACAGATGATAATTCCAGGGGCTATACATTTTGTGGTGATTGGGAAGTTTGCAAAAGCAAAATACCTGATATGCGAGAGTTAGTAGACAAAGTGCATAATATAGGAATGAAATTCTTGCTTTGGTACACAGTTCCTTTGATAGGATATAAGTCAAAAAAATGGGAAGATTTTAAAGATAAACTTTTAAGTGATGATTATAACAAACAAGGTTGTGGAATTTTAGACCCAAGATTTAAAGAGGTTAGAGAATATCTAATTCAGATTTATATAGAAGCAGTAAATAGCTGGAACTTTGATGGGCTAAAACTAGACTTTATTGATTGTTTTAAACTATATGAAAGTTCTAAGCAAGAACTAGAAGAAGGAATGGACTATCTAAATGTTCAAGAAGCAACTGCCATTCTTCTTAAAGATTTAACTGTTGCATTGCAAAAAATTAATCCTGAAATAATGATAGAGTTTAGACAACGATATATCGGGCCAATTGCCACAAAGTACAGTAATATGGTACGAGCGGTAGACTGTCCTAATGATCCAATAATCAATAGAATTAGAATTTTAGACCTTAAGTTAGCCACTTTGGATACAGCTGTACACTCAGATATGGTAACTTGGAACTATGAAGACACTGATGATAGTGTTGCTATTCAGCTTTATAATACTTTATTCTCTGTGCCACAAATTTCTGTTAAGTTAAATGAAATAAAACAATCACACTATGAGATACTACAAAGATTTAACTTTAGTGTACATTTCTATCATGATCTTTTAGTAAAAGCTCCTATTAAAGTAAATAACATCGAAGCTGGATATTCTCAAGCTTCAGTATGTAATGATCACACTTTCTTTTGTGCTGTTTATCAAAATGGTGTTGTAACGTTGCCAGAAGACTCAAAAGTAGAGTATGTTATTATTAATGTTTCATATATGCCTATAATTGTTATTAATGGACTGGATAAAATAGAGTTTGAAACAATTAAGATAATAAGTTCAAAAGGTAAAACACGAGAAGTACTGCATACAGATAGCAATCGCAATGTATTTAATGTTAAACCTGCAGATATGATAATAATATCAACAATTTTTCATATATAATGAATAAGTAAAAACCTCCTTTCTAATATAAAACAGAAAGGAGGTTTTCTTTTTCGTTATCTGACAATATAATTTTCAGGTACAAAATATGCTGTTACGCTTAATAAATTACCTGGATTTGATCCATTATTTAAAGCATCGTTCATTGTCTTAAAGCTTGCGCTTCTGGCTATTAAATATAATAGACAATCTTTATCTAATTTTCTATTATTAAATAAATTTTCCAAATAATGATACACCCAATAGTAATGAGTAAATTTTGATTTTTTAACCTGTATTTGTTCAGTTGGAGTAGCAAGTATCATTGTGTCCAGAAAAGTAACCTCACTCATCAACATTTCCGCTAAAATTTCGGGTATCCAGCTTATTAATTCTGTAGATAAGGCCTCATCTTTGATAATATTGTTTAGTGTGTCTATAGTATCATCATCAGCAGATGGGTTTAATCTTTCGTCATTAAATATTTCTATAGATTGATCTATATACTTTTCTACTTCTTGTTTAGAGTAAGGAAATAAATTAGGTTTTTCTGATTTTAGCAAATAAGTATTTTTAAAGCTAATAAATGGTTCTTGTTCATACTTTGATATAAACTTATCCAACATGTCGCTTAATTCTGGAATTATAACAGAATTTATTCTTACTTCTTTAATTCCATTAGATACACAAAAAATGTTAATCCAACTTACATTGCTATTATTTAAATAATCATTTAATTTAGGCTTTATTATATCAAATAGTTCCCCATTTTCTAGTGTTATGTTTTGTGCAGTGGGACTAAATGATGTTATAAGAGTGTTTCCTCCATATACATTAAATGAATTTGTGTCAGTATCAAATTTGCATAATTTATTGCTATCTAAAAGCATTGAGTTTAACGCCTCCATACAGGTGCTCTCAAAATTTGCAACGACGTGACAAATAGCTTGATTGACATTCGCTCCCATTCCAGCAACCATTTGGTGAAATTCTTCTATTATACATGGTTTGTTTTCAGCTGCTTTTTGTAACACAAAATTTAAGCATGCAGAATAACCACCACCAATTTGAGTTACTTCATGGATGGTAATATAAATTTTAATATTATGTTCATTTAAAAATAATTCTTCCCCTTTTAAAGTGGCATTAAATGCTGTGATTTCAGATAAATTTCTTAGTGCAAAATCCTTTATATTATCTGTTGATGTGCTTTCATTTTTCTTTTTAAAAAATTTTTTAAACATATATTTATCTCCTAATTTATTAATATAATATTATATCTTCTAATTTAGTTATTTTTGGATAACTTAAAGATATTATATTATATTATATTATATTAAGTTTTAGTACATTTATATTTGTAATATATATATATCCTTGCATAACAAAATCCCCTTCCTAATATAACAGAAAGGGGGCGTATTTTTAAACTCTAAATAAAAGCTCACTATAAGTTGGTATTGGCCACATTTTTTCTTCTACAATAGTTTCTAGTTCGTCAGCA
The DNA here is from genome assembly GCA_001983455.1 of Candidatus Epulonipiscium fishelsonii. Lineage (GTDB taxonomy): Bacteria > Bacillota > Clostridia > Lachnospirales > Cellulosilyticaceae > Epulopiscium_A. Next base: position 42,852 of record LJDB01000026.1, on the reverse strand, counting down.
ACCTCTCTTAAACTTCCCATTTTTGCCAAAACATCTGTTTTAAATTTAATTGCCTTAGTTAAATCATCTTCCAAATTTTGAGTTGCACTCAAGCAACTGCTTAAATCGTCAATACAATGTTGAAGTTTTTGAGTTAATGAAGTTAATTTGGTCAATAACTCTATTTGAACTTCACAATTAAACTCTCCTAAAATTGAAAGCTCTTTTAACGACTTAACGTTGTTTGCAATATCTGTACTATATTTTATTACAGAAGGTAATATTTGAGTTTGTGCCATACTTATCATTGTAAGTGCTTCAATATTCAGTGTTTTGTAATATTCTTCAACCAGAATTTCATATCTTGAATGCAATTCTTCGGGGCTATAAATATGATATTTTCCAAATAAATCAAATGATTTATCTGATATTAGAGCAGGAATTACATCTACTGTTGAAGGATAATCAGGAAGGCCTCGTCTTTTAGCTTCTTCAACCCATTCAGCAGAATATCCATTTCCATTAAATATTATTCTTCCATGTTCTTCTAAAGTACTAGCTACAATTTCTCGGATTGCTTCATCTATATTAGTGCTTTCTTCTAGTGTTTGATTAATTTCATCCAGAGCTTCTGCCATAATTGTGTTAAGTACAACATTTGCGTCTGAAATTGAACCAGAAGAAGGGAACATTCTAAATTCAAATTTATTTCCTGTAAAAGCAAAAGGTGAAGTTCTGTTTCTATCTGATGCTTCCTTGTTTAGTTTAGGCATTGTAGTAACGCCCATTTCTAGGTTTTGAATATTATTGCCGTCAAATTCAATACCACTAGCAACACTTTCTAAAATGTTTGTTAAGTATTTTCCTAAAAATACTGAAATTATAGCTGGTGGAGCCTCATTGCCTCCAAGCCTATGGTCATTACCAGCTGAAGTTGCTGCAAGTCGAAGTAAATCTGCATGCCTATCTATTCCTTTTAAAACTGCACATACAAAAGCAAGAGCAATGTTATTTTTAGAAGGGTCTGGACTTAGTGAAAATACATTTATACCAGTATCTGTTACTAAAGACCAGTTATCATGTTTTCCAGAGCCATTAATACCTTGAAATGGTTTTTCATGTAATAAACAAGCCAAATCATAGTGATTTGCTACACGTTTTAAAGTTTCCATAATTAGCTGATTTTGGTCAGATGCTAAATTACAAGGAGCATATAGTGGAGCCAGTTCATGTTGAGCTGGTGCAACTTCATTGTGCTTTGTTTTGGATGGAACACCTAGTTTCCAAAGTTCAATGTCAATTTCATGCATAAAGTTTGCAATCTTTTCTTTTATACTTCCAAAATAATGATCTTCCATTTCTTGTCCTTTTGGAGGCATTGCACCAAAAAGAGTTCTGCCTGTAAAGATTAAATCTTTTCTTAGTTGATATTGACGTTTGTCAATTAGAAAATACTCTTGTTCTGCACCAATTGTAGAAGTAACACGATTTACATCTGTATACCCCAAGTTATGTAAAACTTTAATTGCTGCTTTTTCAACTACTTCCATTGAGCGAAGTAAAGGGGCTTTTTTATCCAAAGCTTCTCCAGTATGACTATAAAATACTGTTGGAATACATAGTGCCACTCCGCTACTGTCTTCTTTCAAAAATGCAGGTGATGTACAATCCCACACGGTATATCCACGTGCTTCAAAAGTTTGTCTTAATCCACCAGAAGGAAATGATGAGCCATCTGCTTCACCCCTAATTAACTCTTTTCCTGAAAATTCAGTTATAACATGCCCATTTTCAGATTGTGCTAAAAATGAATCGTGCTTTTCGGCAGTTCGACCATTCATAGGTTGAAACCAATGAGTAAAATGTGTTGCTCCTCTTTCCATTGCCCATTCTTTCATAGCATGCGCTATAGCATTTGCAAGTTGTGCATCTAGGGGTAAATTCTCATCAATTATGCGTTTAAACTGTTTGTACACAGTTTTAGGTAATTTTTCACGCATAACATTATCATTAAACACATTTTTACCATATATTTCAGTTAAATTTATTTTTTCCATCTTGGACTCCTTTTTTTTTTAATTATTTTACTAATATAAGTATATAGATTTATAGCTTATCTTATGCTATAAATTTTCATTGTAATTTAAATTGCAATGTAATTATTCCTTATAATTTATTTATTCATTTGTATAAAATTGACAATTTGTACCTGGCGTTATATTTTCTATAACTATTTCTGAAATGGTATATTAATATTTTGACCAAGTACTCTTGTATTTATTATAACATAATATAATTTTTTAAGTTACGCATAACATGTCGAATATCCACAGCAAATAAGTTAACTAAAGTTTTGTATTCATTATATATATTTTGATACGCTTTATTATTTTGTTCATTAGGGATATATATTTGTTTTTCTAAATTACTCATAGCTTTTACAGCTGTTTCTATGTCTTTATATCCTCCATGTTCTTCTCCTGCTGCCTTTGCAGCCAAAATTGCAGCCCCTAAAGCTGGTGTTTGATCAGAAGTGGATGCATAGATTTTTTTCCTATAACATCAGCATAAATCTGCATCATTATAGTATTCTTTTTCGCTATACCTCCACAAGCAAAGATTTCATCAATTTTTACTCCTGCTTCTTCAAATGTGTCTAATATTAATTTAGCTCCAAATGCAGTAGCCTCTAAAAAACACCTATAAATATCTTCTGGCTTTGTTTGAAGAGTAATCCCAAGAACTAGTCCCGTTAAATCATAGTCACTATACGGAGTTCTATTTCCATTCCACCAATCTAGTGCCAATAAACCATGCTCACCAATTTTTTGTTGGGCAGCTTTTTCCGTTAATAACGTATGTATAGATTTATTACTGGTTTTGGCTTCTTTAAAATAGTGTTCTGGAACCATATTGTTCACAAACCATTCAAAATGGTCTCCAACACATGCTTGCCCTGCATCATAACAATAATAGTTTGGAATTGCACCACCTTTTACAACACCACAAATTCCACCAACTTCTACAAGATTGTCTGATATTATAGAATAACAAGTACTAGTTCCAACGGTCATTAATAACTGTCCTGGTTTTGTTATACCCATACCAGTAATGCCGGAAAAAGAATCTATTATACTAGTTCCTACTACAACTTTGGGATGTAATCCTAATATGTCTGCCCATTCTTTGGTTAAATAACCAGTCTTACAGCCAATGTTACTTATCTCGCCAGCCATTTTTTCAACCATAAAGTTCTGTAGCATAGGATTAATTTGCACTAGAATATCTGATGAAATATATCCTCTGTCTTCACTCCACATAGACTTATATCCCATCATACAATTATTTCTTTTCAATATACCTGTTAACATCCAGTTGATCCAATCTCCAGCTTCAATCAAATATGTCATTTCATTATAAATATCTGGATTGTTTTCCAATATCTCTAATGCTTTTGGCAATACAAATTCGCTCGAAATTCTTCCTCCATAGTCTTTCAAACAATGGGGATAATTATTTTGAAGAAATTGCTCTATTCTCTTTGCTTGTTCTTCAGCACCATGATGTTTCCAGAGTTTTACATATGCATGAGGCTCTGATTTATACTGTTCTTTAAAACATAAAGGTGTTCCTTCTTTGTCAACAGGCAATAATGTACAAGAAGTGAAATCGTTTGATATGGCTATAATTTGTGAAGGGTCAATATTTGATTTTTCCATTACGTCTTTCACTATAAAAGTAATTACATCCAGATAATCTTGTGGATATTGTAAGGCCCATTTACTGTCTAGTTTAATACCTGTGTCCAAAAACTGTCCTGCTATTACCCCATGTGCATATTTTTTTTCAGAGCTACAAATGATACTGCCGTTTTTTATATCTACTAAAAGTGCTCTTCCCGATAAAGTTCCAAAGTCTAGTCCTATTACGTATTTATTTTCCATATAGCCTCCATCGTATTTATATTATTCGCTATAGTGAATGGCACTATAGCGTTATTACTTATTCCAAGTTGGCATGTAGCTGAAACATCTCGTCTACATTTTTATCTAGTATATCCATAAGGATTGAGATCATATTATCACATACAAGCCAAGTCATTTGTTCAAATGCATTTCCCATAGGTTGAAAAGAAATAAATGAAGTATTATTTTCATTTTTTGGAGTGCTTCCTACAATAGATACAACTATATCTGACATTGTACCTATAGGTGCATTTGGAAAAATAGTAATAGTACTAACAGTAGCCCCTATATCTTTGGCTTTTTTACACATATAGATTAAGCTTTCTGTCTTTCCAGAACCAGAGCCAATAACTAGAAGGTCATTTTTAGAGATAGCAGGTGTTGTGGGTTCACCTACAAAATATACTTTTAGACCCAAGTGCATAAGTCTATTAGAAAAAGCTTTCATTACAAAACCAGTTCTACCCACTCCAGCCAAAAAAACTTTATCTGCTTTTATAATCTCATCAACCACAAGCATTTGTTCTTCTTGATTTAATAGTAGTGCACTTTTTTCTAGTTCTTTTATGATGTCTAAAACTCCATTTTTATTCATTCTAAAACTCCCTTAACAAAGACTACCTTCTAATATTTTTCTCATTTTCTTAGTATTCTCCTCCAATGTACCTTCTTTAGAGAAAACACTGGAAGTTCCTGCTACAAAAATATCTGCTCCCATCTTGTTCATTTTTACAGCATTTTCAAAGCTCACGTTGCCATCTACTTCTATTAATATATTTTCTGCCCCAACTTTTACCAAGAAATCTTTGCATTTTTGTATTTTCCCTAGTGTAGAAGGAATTAGCTTTTGACCAGCAAATCCAGGGTTAACAGTCATAATTAATACCATATCCAAGTCTTCAATTACTTCTTCTAAAACATTGAGAGGAGTAGCTGGATTAAGTGCTATACCAGCTTTGTATCCCATTTTGCGAATTTCAGATAATACTTTTTGCACATGTTTTGTGCTTTCATAATGTATACTTAATATATCTCCTTCATTAGCTCCATCAAACAGATGTAAACTATTCTCTGGATTTTCAATCATCAAATGAATATCTAAAGGAACTTGAGTACATTTTCTTGTTACTTTAATAAAGTCGCTACTTAAAGAGAAATTAGGCACAAAATGATTATCCATCACATCCATATGGAAATAATCCATTCCCACTTGCTCTAGTGCTATAATTCCATTTTTTGCTTCCATCAAGTCTAAACACATCAATGATGTAGAAATATATTTTTTCATTTTTTTACACTCCTTAAAAATTTATCAACTTCTTTTTTGTCAGGTATAGATGTTTGAGCACCTTTTTTGGACACACATATACCAGCTGCAGCAGTGGCAAAAGTAATGGAATTTTCTAGGCTTTCCCCACTACAATGTTGAATAACAAATCCTGCTCCAAAAGTGTCTCCAGCAGCAGTTGTATCAACAGCATTTACTTTAAATGCAGGCACTTCCAAATATTTATCGCCATCATACAAAAGAGAACCTTTTTCCCCAATTTTTAGAAGTACATATTTAGGCAATATATTATCATATAAATATTTTGCAGCTTTTTTAGCAGAAGCTGTGTCTAGGATTTCAATCCCAGTTAATGCAAATGTCTCAGCTTCATTTGGGGAAATAAAATCTATTCCTTTTAGTCTGCTCATATCAATATCTCGAGGAGGCCCCGCATCTAGGAAAATAGGAATATGTAATTCCCTTCCTAATTCAACAATTTTATATACCACTCCTAAAGGCATTTCAAGTTGCATAACAATCATATCAAAGTTAGCAGAACGTATAGCTTTTTCTACATCTTTTTCTTCTATATAATTGTTAGCTCCCATACCAACATAGCAAACGTATTTAGCTGTCTCATCCTGCACAAGCATAATAGCAATTCCAGTCTGACAATCTTCTTTTACATTTATAAAACTAGTGTTCACACCATCATTGTTTAAGCTAGATATTAGTTTTTCTCCAAAGTTATCTTTGCCTACACATCCAACCATACTTACATTTCCACCAAGCTTAGCAAATGCCAACGCTTGGTTGGCACCTTTGCCGCCAGTGGAAAATCCATACTCTCCACATAATACAGATTCTCCATACGTAGGAACTTTGTTTGCTCCCATTACAAACAAATCCATATTTAAGCTTCCTACAATTAATATATTTGGCTTTTTCAAAGTTATCTTCCCCCGTATTTTAATTTGATTTCATTAATTTTTCCGTTTTTCTTTTATCACTTATGTAATTTATGATTAGTACTCCAATTAGTGCTACTCCCCAAATCAAATCACGATAATAATTGCTGATATTAGGGAATGTATTTAAATAAGTTGACATCATTTGTAAAATCAATACTGAAATGGCAACTCCTGGAATGCTCCCAAATCCACCATTAGGGTTTACTCCTCCAAGCACTGCAATAAGTATTATTTGCATTGTATAACTTACTCCAAAGTCTGCTTTAGCAGAGTTAATTCTTGCAAGAGACAACAGTCCTGCTATTGAAGACAAAACTCCCGAAATCAAATAAGTTTTTATTATTATTGAATGATTGTTAATTCCAGCAAAAGTAGCACACTTTTCATTTGCACCAACAAGATATACTCTTTGGCCAAATACAGTCTTGGACATTATCAAAGAAACTACTATTACGGCACATACAAATACTACAAAAGCAAATGGAACTATTGTAACAAGAGCAGTTCCAAAAAATGTATACTCTTCTGGCAATCCACTAACCGCTTTACCACTAGAAAGTATTATAGATATTCCTAAAAATAGCTGTGATGTACCAAGTGTTGCAAGCATTGCAGGAATTTTAAAATAAGTGATTAAAACACCATTGCAAACTCCACATAGAGCACCTATAGCTAAAGCTACTATCATACAAATTATTATAGGAACTCCCATATCTCTCATAAGTAGTGCAACAATAATTCCTGATAGATTAGCAATATATACACAAGATAAGTCAATCCCTCCAGCAATCATGCAAAGACCACACCCCAGTGCCATCAATCCATATTCCGCCAGCTGTCTTCCCATTGTCTGAAAATTGCCCAATTTAACAAATGCATTTCCTTTAGTTATCACTGCTATAATAAGAAAAGCAAAGAAGACAATACTCAATCTAAGAACATTTTTATCTACTTTTTTTAACATATTTACGCCACCTCGCTACTCTTTCTGCTTTTCATAAATACTTGTAAAGCAGGTATTGCTGTTCCGATTATAATAATTGCCCCAATAAATACTTTTTGCCAATATACAGAAATGCCCACTAAGATCAAACTATTTGTAACCATATTTAATAAAAGAGTTCCTAAAATACATCCTTTTAATGTACCAATCCCTCCCATAATTCTTGTTCCACCTAGAATAACAGCCGCAATAACTACCATTTCTGCTCCAGCATATTCTGTTGGCAGATAACGTAACGAAAGCACTGCATAAGTCATTCCACCAATAGCAGCTAATGCTCCATTGAAAACAAATATACCTATTCTAATTTTAGATACGTCAAAGCCCGCTCTTTCTGCTGATATTTCATCTCCACCAATAGCATATATTCCTCTACCAACTATAGTATAATTTAACACAAAGTAAACTATTATATATAAAACTACCATTATTAAGAAAGCCATTGGCAATGTTGCACCTAATCCAGTTTCTTTATTTTGCACACTTAACAATACTTGAGTACCAAACGCATGCAAATTAGTAGGCAAATCCATACGTTCAGCTTCAAATGCCCCCAATAAAATACCACTAAACATAGAAGTCGTACCTAAAGTAACTATCAAACTAGAAAATTTAAATTTAACTATGATATATCCATTCAAAAATCCCATTAAGCATCCAAAAGCAATTGCTATTATATAAATAACTATCCATGGCAAATTACCTCCTAAAAGATTAGTTATTATAATCGCTAGATAACTTGATAATGCTCCCACCAAGGGAAATGAAACGTCTGGTCCAGTGCTTATAAAAGCCAAAAACGCACATAGAGCATATATTGATGGCACAATCATAGACCTCATAATATCTACAATATTATTATTTGTAAAAAATAACCCTGATTTTAAGTGAATTAATACACTCAACAATGTAATTATAATAAATACCCAAAACTCTACACTTTTGGTCATCTTTTTAATATTCATTTTTATCTCCTTCTTGTGTTATAATTATAACCATATTATTAAATTGTTGCTTTGTTTAGGCTATCAATAGTAATCTCTTCACCTTTTAATGTTTTTACTATTTTTCCACCTTGCATAACTAAAACCGTATCACATAGTGATAGTATTTCCGAAGAGTCATATGAAACAACAATGATTGACATACCTTTTGAAGCTAAATTAATTAGCAAATTATGAATATCATATTTTGCCCCAATATCTACACCAACTGTAGGTCCATTTAATATTAGTACTTCAGGAGCATCAGAAAGCCATTTACCAAGCACTACTTTTTGTTGATTACCTCCTGAAAGAGTCTTCACAGGTAGTGTAGGATCTTTTGTTGCTACTCCCAATTCTTCTACCCATTTTCGGGCTTCCTTATCCAGATTATCCCATTTTATTATTCCAAATTTATTAGCTAATTTTTGTATTTTGGCAACAATAGTATTTTTTATAATAGAGTGCTCTAGAAATAGTCCTTCGGTTAATCTATCCTCTGGAACTAGTGCTATTTTTAATTGTTGAGCTTTGGCAACATTTTCTATTGTTTCTACGTTGCCTTGTATTTTAATTTCTCCCTTAGAAGGTTTATTCAATCCAAATAGTGCAAGAGATAGTTCTGTTCGGCCAGAACCCAATTGACCTGATATCCCTAGTATTTCTCCTTTATGTAAATCAAAACTTATGTCTTTAAATCCACTGGCTGTTAAATCTTTAACTTCCAGATATTTTTCTGTAAATTCTTTTGGAACTTTAGATTTAATAGAGGTATCAATTTCACGTCCAGTCATATAAAAGGCAAATTTATCCTCTGTCATTTCTTCTATAGGGCAACTAATTACATTTTCGCCACTACGTAAAATAGTGATGCTATCTGATATATCAAAGACTTCTTCAAGTTTATGCGAAACAAACACAATCGTAATTCCTTTACTTTTTAAATCTTTTACTATCTCAAATAGTCTTGTTACTTCTTTTTTTGTTAAAGCAGTGGTTGGCTCATCCATTATGATTAGCTTTGCATCGTCCAGCAAAGAACGTGAAATAGCAATTAATTGTTTATCCGATACAGACAAATCTTCCACAATAGCATCCAAATCTATATTAAAATTAATTTTACTAATTGCTTCTGATGCAATTTTTTTTGCTTCTGCTTTATTAAACATAGTTTTTTTGTCCGCTAATAACTTGTTGAAGGCTAAATTCTCTGCAACTGTCAAATTTGGAAATATAGAAAAGTCTTGATATATTACTTGAATTCCAGCTTTAATAGCATCAGCAGGAGTCAAATTACTAACCGATTTCCCATCAATTTCAATTGTTCCTTCATCTGCCTTATAAAAGCCAGAAATAATTTTTATTATAGTGGATTTTCCACATCCATTTTCACCAGCTAAGCAGTGAACTTCACCTTTTTTTATGTTTAAAGTAATGCCTTTTAGTGCTCTTACTCCACCAAAAGATTTTTTTATTCCGTTAACAGACAGAATGTAACTCATTGTTATTTAGCCTCCTTCAAAATTTTTATACTAGTATAGGAGCACATCGTGCTCCCATGTATTTTTCGTAATAAAGATTTTCTCTTATTTAAAAATCAAATTCTCCTATATTTTCAGATGTAATAGTTAAATCTGCTTCGCCAATTAAAGTTCTATTTGTTCCTTCAACAAGAGACATACTTTCATAGCCAGGAATACCTGCATTATATCCATCGCCATTATTTTCTACATTTCCAGATAAAATATCAGAGGCTAATTTACACATTACATACCCAGAATCTTTTGGGTCCCATAATTTTAGTGTTGATATAGTACCTGACTCAACGTAAGGTCTAAATTCGTTTGGTGTTCCAACTCCTACAACCTTAACATCTAATTTCATTTCCTCTACCGCTTTAGCAATTGCAGGAGCATCAGTAGAGGCAACCCCTGTAAATCCTTTAAGATCTGGATTTACCTTTAGGATTTCTTTTGCTCTTTCATATGCAGTATCAATGGATTCTTGTGATTCTGCACTGGGTATTGCTTCTCCTCCAACTAGTTCCATATTTGGATATGCTTCTTTTTGTCTGTTAAATTGTGCATTTGCATATTCCATATGCGTTGTAGATGTTGTATAAGCAATCATCATAGCGTATTTTCCTGCTTCTCCCATATCATGCGCCAAAGAATCCATTATAGCTGATCCAAACGCTTCAGCTGTAAAAGCTTCTGTATCAAAAAGTGTATTCACTTGATTGGAGGCTTCATGAGTAATTACTACTATTCCTGCTTGCATAGCTCTTTTTAATGATGGTTCAATTGCAACAGGATCTATTGGAACAACACATAAAGCATCTACTTCTTGGTTAATTAAGCTATCTATAACTTCTACTTGAGATGCTGCATCTGCATTTGCTGGTCCTTTTTGTATTACTTCAATTCCAGTTTCTGCTACAAATTCATTCACTCCCTCTTCCATTCTTCTAAACCAATTGTTAGTATTATCTTTAGTTACTACAGCAATAATCAAATCTTCCTTCGTTTTGTCTGTAACATAATTTTCTAATGCAAATAAATCTACAGCTGGCTCATTTGAACTTTCACTACTTCCACTTGAGCAACCTACACTCATTAATCCCATTGTTATAACTAAACTCCATAATAATCCTTTTTTCATATAGCTCTCCTTATTGTACAATCATATCATTTTTTAATATCAATTCTGATTCTGCAAATCTTTTTATGTAACTATACTTTGCTCCTATCATATTTACTTGTACTATTGTTCTATTTAAGAGTCAAGTACACAATATTTATTATATACACAATCACAAAAAGTGTCAACGTTCAAAAATAACGCTTTAACATTTTTGCTTTAATTACTATTTTTTGTTTATATAATTTGTAAATAATTACACAAAAGGGTACAAAGCTCTACAGTCCCCACTTATGGTAGCAAACCTAAATAATAAGGCATATTTAATTGGTTTATGTATTATAGTTCTATTTGTTGGACTTTAAAAATATAATCAAGATTATAATTAATCTAATATGGAGGAGAGAGAAATTTTGACCAATCAAGTGTTATTTATTGCGGTTGTTATACTATCAAATATTGTCCAAGTACTTACAGGGTTTGCAGGAACTATGCTGGCTATGCCGGCATCAATGCAACTTATAGGAATCAATGAAGCAAAAGCTGTATTAAATGCAGGATCAATAATACTAGTTACTACAGTTGCTATTCAAAATTATAAGTATATAAACAAAAAAGAAGCTACCAAAATAACAGTCCTTATGTTATTAGGAATGGGTGTTGGAGTATATTTATTACAAATAATGCCAACAGGTATATTATTAAATATCTACGCTTATTTTGTAATTTTTATATCGTTAAAAAAAATGTTCATAAAAAATGAACTACACTTATCAAACCTTATAATGATTTTAATTGTTTTTCTAGCTGGAATTGTTCATGGAATGTTCGTTAGTGGAGGAAGTCTACTTGTAATTTACGCTGTGACAGCTTTAAAAGATAAAGATGAGTTTAGGGCAACATTAGCTGTAATATGGGCAATACTAAGTAGCATTCTGTTTACTACACATATACAGCAGGGATTTTTTACTCCTGAAGTATGGACATTAACTTTGATTACAACGTTTACAGTATTTTTAAGTGTTAAGATTGGCAATAAATTACATGATAAAATTAATCAGCAAACATTTTTGAAGATTGTGTATGTATTATTATTCCTTTCAGGGTTATTATTAATTTTATAAAAAGCTAGATTAAAAGTCTAGCCTTTTTTTATTGCTCATATATAACTGCGACAAATTTACTTTTTGTGAAAGATACTACAAGTCAAGCATTAAAATGCATGTTCAAGTATACTATAATAAGGTATATTTAATTTTATTAGGCTTAATAATCTATTAATAAGATTTATAATCTAAATTTAAAGTCAAAGTGACAGATTTTATATATTAAGGAGCTGACTTATGGATAATAAACAACTAATATTTAATATGTTGCAAAATTTCTTGCAAGAAGATCAAATAAAGGTAAATGAACCAATTTCAAAGCATACAACATTTAAAATTGGAGGGAAAGCTTCATTTTGGGTAACCCCTCAAAATTTTGAACAGCTTTCAAATATAATAAAACTATGTAATAATATGGAAGTAGATTATTATATGTTTGGAAATGGTAGTAACCTTTTGGCAAAAGATGAAGGCTATGAAGGGATAATAATACAAATCTTCAATAATTTAAATAAAATAAATTTAGAAGGAAATACTATAACATCACAGGCGGGAATATTATTATCAAAAGTTGCTAAAATAGCAGAACAAAATAGTCTGAGTGGTTTTGAATTTGCTTATGGAATTCCTGGAACACTTGGAGGAGCTGTTGTCATGAATGCAGGAGCATACGATGGTGAAATAAAAAATGTTATTAAATCAGCTAAAGTTATGGATAGACAAGGAAACATATTTGTACTATCAAAAGAAGAATTAGAACTTGGCTACAGGACAAGTATAATATCTAAAAAAGGATATATTGTTTTGGAAGCAACACTTCAATTGCAAAATGGTAACAAGGAAGAAATTGCTTCCAAAATGAAAGACTTTATGCAAAGGCGGAGGGATAAGCAACCTCTAGAGTATCCAAGTGCAGGTAGTACATTTAAACGTCCTGAAGGATATTTTGCTGGAAAACTTATTATGGATAGTGGTCTAAGAGGATTTTCTGTTGGTGGAGCACAAGTTTCGCAGAAACATTGTGGATTTGTTATAAATGTTGGAGAGGCAACTTATAAAGATGTAATAGATTTGGTTACTCATGTTAAAACCGTAGTAAAAGATAAATACAAAATAGACTTGGAATTAGAAGTTAAAATTATAGGGAGCTAGTTAAAATAAATCTATAAACAAAGATAGTAAAAAAGATCACGTAGGTTGCAAGGTACAATCTCAAATAAATATGAGATAAATGAAAATAGAAAGGAGTATGTCAAAACTAGCAACATTATAAAACTAGAAAAAAATGAGATTATGATTTAGAAACCTTCTAAATATAAGTATAAAGTTTTATAAGGTTTTGGCAATGATTAATATTATGCAATTTATAATAGTAACAGGAATGTCAGGAGCCGGAAAGAGTACAGCAATTAATCACTTTGAAGATATGGGGTATTATTGTATGGACAATTTACCACCAGCATTAATTCCCAATTTTTTGGACTTAATAAAAGATAAGCAAGATATCTATGATAAAGTGGTACTAGGGATAGATATTAGAGGTGGTATTTTATTTGATGAATTATTTAACAGCCTAAACAACTTAATAAATCAAAAACATGAATATCAAATTTTATTTTTTGATTGTCAAGACGATATGTTAATAAAAAGATATAAAGAAACAAGAAGAACTCATCCAATATCAAAAAATGACCGTATTTATGAAGGAATTAGTCAAGAAAGAAAAATGCTTCAACATGTTAAACAAGGTGCAGACTATATCATCGACACAACTTATACTTTGCCAAAAGATGTTAAGGAAGCTTTATATAGTATGTATATGGAAAAATCAGAGTTTAAAAATTTGATGATTACAATATTAATATTTGGTTTTAAATATGGAGTCCCTATTGATGCAGATTTAATATTTGATGTAAGATTTATACCAAATCCATTTTATGACCAAAGTTTGAGACCATTAACAGGCAATGACCAAGCAGTACAAGATTATGTTTTGCAATTTGATATAACAAATGAATTTATATTTAAATTAAATGATATGATTGAATTTTTACTACCAAATTATATGAAAGAAGGAAAAAATCAACTAGTAATAGGCATTGGTTGCACAGGTGGAAAACACCGCTCTGTTGTTATAGGAAATATCTTAAGTAAATCTTTAAAAGAAAATGGATATATGGTAAATATAGATTGTCGTGATATTGACAAAGACAGTAAAAGAGGCAAATAATAGAAGGGAGGGTGCAAGGATAATAAGAGGCATACCTAGTATCCTTGCTTAAAATAATGAAAGTAGTGGCGATAGGTGGCGGAACAGGTTTATCTACTTTATTGAAAGGGCTAAAAAAATATACATCGGAAATCACAGCCATTGTAACGGTTTCAGATAATGGAGGGGGTTCAGGAACTTTAAGACAAGAAATGCACATTTTACCTCCAGGAGATATTCGCAATTGTCTTGTTTCACTAGCAAATACTGAACCTATTATGAAAAATTTGCTTCAATATAGATTTAAAGAAGGTCCACTTGAGGGGCAAAGTTTTGGAAATCTTTTTTTAGCAACTCTATCAGAAGTAAGTGGAAGCTTTGAAAAAGCTGTTGAGATAAGCGGTAAAGTATTATCTATAACAGGAAGAGTTTTACCTGTAACTTTGGAAGATGTAGATTTATATGCAACTTTTGAAGACGGAATGAAGTTGGTGGGAGAAACCGAAATTGTAGAATACGGCAAATATAAAAAAGCTATGATAAAAAGTATTATTCTAACTCCAAAAAATCCAAAGCCCACACCAGATGTTATTAATGCTATTGAGCAAGCAGATGTCATAATATTAGGGCCAGGGAGCTTATACACAAGCATTATATCAAATCTATTAGTCCATCAAGTAGCAACTACTATAAGAAAAAGTAAAGCACAAGTATTTTATATAGCAAATATTATGAGTCAACCAGGAGAAACAACGGGATTCACAGTTGAGGATCATATTAAAGCACTAGAAAAATATGTTGGTGCATATGTAATTGATAAAGTGATTGTAAACAATACTTCTTTAAGCAAAGAATATATACAAAAATATGCTGAAGAAGGTTCTCATATTTTAAAATGGAACCCGAACGATTTAATATGGAACAGAATTTTAAGAATAGAGGCCGATGTATCCAAGATTAATATAGAAAAACAATATATAAGACACCAATCATACAAGTTGGCGGACTGTATATTTGAAAATATACAGAGGAGGTAATATTAATGACATTTTCCTCTAGAGTAAAAGAAGAAATACTAAATCTTCCTCAAGTAGATCATTGCAATATAGCAGAAATTATAGGGTTTGTATCTATGGTTGGTAATATTGACCTAACAAAGTCACAAATCACTAGTAAATTTAACAGAGAAAATCAATTACTGCAAAAAAAATACTTTACATTTATTGAAAAATATTTTAATATAAGTAGTAAGATATTAACAACTGACATTGGATTCGAGAACTTACTAGAAATTATAGACAGAAAAAATAATATTAACAATAATGAACTAATTTTAAAAATATGTTGTAAAAAAGCTTATTTAAGAGGTGCTTTTTTGGGCGGTGGATATGTAAACAATCCTAAAAAAAGTTACCATTTGGAATTTGTCACAAATATAATTCATCAAGCCCAGTTTTTACAGAATATAATGTTAAATTTTGATTTGTACGCAAAAATCATTGATCGTAAAAATAATTTTGTGGTATACTTAAAAGAGGGCTCTCAAATAGTTGATTTGTTAAATTTAATTGGTGCACATATTTCTCTTATGGAATTTGAAAATATAAGGATAGTTAAAGAAGTTAGAAATAATATAAACCGACTGGTAAACTGTGAAACTTCAAATTTAAAGAAAACTATATCAGCCTCTGTAAATCAAATTAAGGATATTCAATACATTGAACAGGCTATAGGTCTTTCTTCCTTAGATCCTCATTTAGAAATAATTGCAAAATGCAGATTAAATCAACCAAATGCAACTTTACAAGAATTAGGCAACATGTTGACACCTCCTATAGGAAAATCGGGAGCGAACCATAGACTAAAAAAAATAAGCAATATTGCAAAGCAACTACAAAATAAAAAGGAGCGGTAAAATGATTAAAGAGATTATTAAACTTCAATTAGAAAAAGGGTTGGAAGCAAGGCGCTCAGCATTATTTGTTCAACTTGCTAGTAAATTTGAAAGTCACATAACTATCATCGTTGCTGATAAACATGTAAATTGCAAAAGTATAATGGGAATGATGGCATTGGGAGCAGTTAAATGTTCTGAAGTTGAGTTAGTAGTGGATGGAGATGACGAAAAGGAAGCTGTTGAAGAGTTGAAAGAATTTTTAGTTCATGAAGAAGTGCATGCATAATTAATTAATAATGAAAATCTTTGATTTCCTATCCTTATATTGAATAGCGAATAACAAAAAAGTATTGATTTTTAGTCAATACTTTTTTGTTATAATGTATTACTACTCATCCTCCATATGTAAGATGAAGCTTATAGCTTTCGCCATTTGTTCATCTGAAAAATTTGTTTTTAAAGGAGGTTTAGCAGGAGGATTTATTTGTTTTTTTTCGGGAGCAGGTGGTGATTGCTTCTTTTTTTTTATGAACCACATAATATCCCTTCTTTCTATTTTTTTATTCACGAACAACGTGACTGTTATTTGATAGATTTTGTTGCATAAAACGTAGCAATATTTAAATCATGTAGATATCCTAGTCCATTGGTGTCACTATAGATATCGGCTAATTTAAATCCTGCCTTTAATTGTCCTCCAATTTGTTCTTCAATTGTGTGTGAAAATTGAATTCCCCAGTTGTTTTTTATTGATTTTTCATACAATTCTATATCATTCATTGGATTAAAAGGTAGTTTTTGTGTAATTTTTGTTTCATCCTCGTCCATATCCACAATGAAGTTTATTCCATTATCTAAGCCAGAAAGTAATATACCACCTTTTTTCAAAATTCTATAACATTCTTTCCAAATAGAATAAACATCTTCAACATAACAGTTTGAAACTGGATGAAAAATTATCTCAAAACTTTCGTCACTAAACGGTAGTCTTTGAGTCATGTCTGCTTTAATGATATTTATATTTGGCAACGTAGAAGAATGTCTAGTATTTTCTTTTGTTATTGTGTATCCTGCTAAATTTGCAAAATCTTCTTCAGATTTTAATTGAGCATCTGAATAGTCTAGCACTGTAGCGTCGGCACCAGCAGCAACAAATATCGGCATTTGCTGTGCTCCCCCAGAAGCAAGCCCTAAGATTTTCTTGCCTTTCAGATTGCCAAACCATTCATGTGGAACAGGCTTTGTTGGAGTTAAAAATACATTCCAATTGCCATTTAATGCATTTTTATAAGTATCTAGATTAATTGGTTTGCCCCATTCCCATCCATCTTTAACCCAACTATCAATTACTTTAGAATTTATTTCTGCGTAATTCATTCCTACAACTCCTTTTATAAAATTTAAAAGAAGAAAAGACCTTTAGCCTTTTCTTAAGGTTGCTAATCAATCTCTAGTTTTTATACATTTTCCATCTTTTTTTCTCTGTTCATCAGTTTCTCTATAACATCTGATGAGAAGTTGTCATTTTCTAATCCGTCATATATTGCCTCTAGTATTGGCATTTCAACATTATATTTTTTCATAAGTGCATATGCACCGTATGCTGTTGTGATGCCTTCAACAACCATATTAACCTTTTTTATAGCGTCCTTAATACTATAGCCTTGGCCTATTAATTCACCGCATCTTCTGTTACGACTGTGTTTACTAGTACAAGTAACAATAAGATCTCCCATTCCTGTTAGACCGGCAAATGTTTCGGCTTTACCTCCCATTGCAATACCCAATCTACATATTTCAGCCATGCCACGTGTCATCACAGCAGCTTTAGTATTATCACCATATCCGACCCCATCAATAACCCCAATTGCCAGTGCAATAACATTTTTTAGTGCCCCACCAATTTCCACTCCAATTAAATCAGTACTAGTATACACCCTAAAATAATTGGTCATAAATAATTCTTGGATTTCTTTGGCTACTTGTATAGATAAAGAAGTAGCTACAACTGTTGTAGGTATTTGTCGAGCTACTTCTTCAGCATGGCTTGGCCCAGATAAGACCGCCAGTCTGTTTGGTAATTCTTCATTTATTACTTCAGACAATAAATAATTTGTTTCTTTTTCTATACCTTTTGAGACATTTATAATAATTGCTTCTTTACTAATAAAGTTTTTAACTTGTTTAGCAACCGCACGTATTGCCATTGATGGAACTGCAAAAATAACTATTTCAGCACCTTTTATTGCTTGTTCCATTGAAGTAGTAAACTTTAGTTCTAAGGGTAATTTTATATTTGGCAAACATCGTTTATTTTCTCTGTAAAGTAAAATTTCTTCCTTTTCTTTTTCATCATGACACCATACAGTTACTTCATTTCCTTTTTCTAACAAAATTAAAGATAACGCTAATCCCCAACTTCCTGCACCTAATATACTTATCATTTGCCAACCTCCAATATATAATTTTAAATTTATTATAAAATTATATATATAAGTTTTCAAGGTTAGTGAACCCTGAATTGCAAAAGCTTATTAATAATTCTTAAATAACTCTTTTAATTAAATAAGTAAATGGGACGTTCTTTTATACAAAAAGATTAGCAATCTTTTCTTTAATAATTAATTTATAAATAACGAATTTTAAAAAAATATGACTGTGAATTAATTATATAAATTGATTATAATTGCAATATGATATGAAATTTGTTCATAAATTACATGTTTCTAAAATTATGTTGTGAGGTATTTATATTGTCTTATGTGATATCTCAAAAAATATAATTATTTTTCAACTAAATTTATATATAAAAATTAAAATAGATTTACGTTAAATAATATGTTACAATATAGATATAAGTAATATTATGACTTTAAAAAAATGCAATAAGAATTTCAGGAGGTATAATTATGGGTAGGAAGTTTATGGCATTATTAATGATGAGTGTAATGAGTTTATCACTAGCAGGTTGTGGAGGCACAGAAGAAACAAGTACTTCATCAAGCACTTCAAAAAGTAACTCATCAAATGATGATAGTGGCACTATTAAAATCATTTGTCCATATGGAGTTGGAGGGACAGCAGACTTAATTGCAAGAAAATACGCACTTGTCGCAGGAGATCTTTTTCCAGATAAAAACTTTATTGTGGAAAATAAAACAGGTGGAGATGGATTTGCTGCAGCTACATATTATACAGAATTAGATGAATCAACAACTGATCTTTTAATCTATGGATTTGGAGTAATCTATCGCCATGACCTAGGGGTAGAATATGGAACAGAAATTGTTGACTTTGACAGAAGTAAAATTACACCAGTAGGATTAATTGATGATAGAACTTGGATTTTATATGCAGAGCCAGGAGACACTGTAGAAAAGATGCTTGCTCAATCAAAAGATAGCAACATAAAAATGTCTGGTGGAAATCCACTTTCAGATCCACATCTTGCTCTAGGTTCATTAATTGCTGAAGAAGGTGGAAATCTTATGGTTGTGCCATATGATGGAGGAGCAAGTCAGAAAAAAGCTTTAACAGACGGAGAAGTTGATGTATTTGTTGGAACTACTCAAGCTGCTTCAGAAGAGGTTGAAGCTGGTACTTTAATACCTCTTTTAGCATTTAGTGAAACTTCATTTGATGGATTTACTGGTCCTGATGGAAATAAAATGGAAGTTCCTTCTGTAGCTGGAGAAGATAAGCATCCAGCACTAAATGCAAATGTAGATTATGCACAATATATTCTTCCAGCAGGAGGATTTATTGCAACTCGTACAGGAGCATCAGAAGAATGGATAAAAGAAATTGAAGATATCACAAAAGCTGTTTGGGCTTCACCTGAATATAGTGATTGGATTGCCGAAATTATGCTTAATCAAAAAGAAGCTTATGGAGCAGATGCTGTTAGCTACCTTGAAGATGGAGCATTAATTGCCAAAAAAGCTTTTGAAACACTTCAATAAATAAGAAACTATAAAGAAAACACTATGGATTAAGATGCTTTATTTCTTAATCCATTAATAAATTTTTATTCGTGATAACGGATTTAAGAACAACGTGACTAAATCTGTTATTCGTGATAACGGATTTAGGAGCAACGTGACTAAATCTGTTATTTGGGTCATAAGAAGGGGGAACAAAATGAAAATTAAAACTAACTTATGGACTGGAATAATCATGGGTTTATTTAGTGCCATACTACTTATCGTACTACCTGAACAAGTGCCACTTCCAATGTTTAATTCTGGTGCACCAAGTCCAAGAATTTTACCATCATTTGCAATAATAGGAATGCTTATAGGTTCAATAGCTTTAATTATTCAAAGTTTAGTATTTAAGAAAGAAAAAATCTATGAATTTAATATTAAATTTGAATTACCAGCAATTATTATAATTGCATTGTTATGTATATTTGTAGTACTTACATTGAATATAGGATTTATACTAGCTTCATGTATAATATTTCCTATTATGCTGTTTTATGTTGGTGAACGAAAACCATTTATCTACATATTTACAATTTTAGCAGCAATAGCAATATTCTATCTATTTAAATCAGTGTTAAATATTTCTTTACCAGGATTTGGGGGGTGAAATGATGGGCGACTTAGATATGGTTATGGTAGCTTTAGGGCAAGTATTTAGTTTTACAAATATGGCCGTTATTTTAGGTGGATTGCTGTTAGGGATAATAGTAGGGTGTATTCCTGGACTTAGCGTAACTTTAGGGATAATTTTATTGTTACCCTTAACATATACATTTTCATCTCCAGACACAGCTATAATTTCACTTCTTTCTGTATATGTAGGAGGAATGTATGGTGGCTCAATTAGTGCTATTCTCCTAAATTCACCAGGAACAAACTCCGCAATAGTAACAACTTTTGACGGATATCCTCTTGCACAACAAGGCAAAGTAAAAAAAGTTCTTGATACATCTTTATTTGCTTCTGTATTTGGAGGGATTTTTTCAGCTTTAATCTTATTGTTATTTTCATCATTAATTACAAAACTTGTAGCAAGCTTTGCTTCAACCGAATATTTTGCACTAGCAATTTTAGGTATTTCTCTTCTTGCAGGTGTTAGTGGAGATAACTTAGCAAAAGGTGTTATATCTGGACTTTTAGGAATATTTATTGCTTGTATTGGAGCAGACGCAGTAACAGGAGTTAGACGTTTTACTTTTGACACAGATACGTTGAAGTTTGGTATAGACATGGTTCCAGCTATGATAGCATTTATTGCACTAACACAAGTTGTATTAAAAATGCGAGACTATATGGTTTCTGATGGCAATCTCGAAGAAATTTCAAAGATAGACCATACAGGGCTTACTATGAAAGAAGCAAAATCTATTGTTCCAGCATGTTTTCGTTCATCAACAATAGCGTCAATCATTGGTGCTATGCCTGGAGTTGGTGGAGGAGTTGCACAATTTTTATGTTATAACGAAGTTCGTCGTGCGTCAAAACGTCCACAGGACTTTGGAAAAGGTAGTCTAGAAGGAGTTGCAGCAGCTGAAGCAAGTAACAATGCAGTTGTTGGTTCTGCTATGATACCACTTTTAACATTAGGTATACCTGGGGATGGAGTTACTGCATTACTTCTTGGAGCTTTCATATTGCATGGAATTCAACCTGGTCCAACTATGTTTACAAAACAAGGTGAAATTGCATATAGCATTATCTTAGGAACTCTTGTTGCAAATATCCTTTTAATCTTTGTTGGAGCGATTTGCACTAGAGCAGTTGCTAAAATTGTTCAAGTTAAATATACTTATCTTGCACCAGTTATTATACTTTTCTGTTTTGCAGGGGCTTTTGCCGCTACTGGTAACACAAAAGAGCTTATAATTACAGCTGCACTTTTGGTGATAAGCTATTTATTTGTATTACTAGATTTCTCTGTCATACCGCTTATGCTTGGAATGATACTTGCAGATATTATGGAAATGAACTTTGTAACAAGTATGATGAGTTATGACAATGATATCTTTATATTCTTTAAAAAACCAATTACACTAGGAATATTGATACTAACTGTTATTCTTCTAGTTTCATTAATTAGACTTAACAAAAGAGTTAGCAAACTAAGTGATGAACAAATGGACGAAATGGATGAAATACATTCTCACCATCCAGAAATTTCAGAAGATACAACTCAATCAAATGTACCTGAAAAAACTCCTGCATCAGAGTCAGATGTTTCGCAAACAGTAATTATAACTCTGTTAAATAAGAAAGATGAACGAATAGAGATAAAAAATATTACAAATAAACCTATTAATTTATCTGGATGGTACATTTTATCTGTAACAGGTGGGCAAAAATACACATTCTCTGAAACTATCATCCAACCAGATACTACAATTTCTATAGGAGACCAAGGCAGAAATCCTGATATAACTTTGCATTGGCTTGTAGGTAGAGGCATTTGGAATGATAAGGAAAGCGATCCTGCTGAATTATATAATGCAAATGGTGAATTAATTGATAGATATAATGATTAATTTTAATAAACAATTATAGATTTAATATAGGGGCGAATTTTAATCGTCCCTATTATTATATCTAAAAAAGGAGCGTATATATGTTTGAAAAAATGGCACTAGGTATAGAGTTTGGATCAACACGTATTAAAGCCGTATTAGTTAATGAAAATAATGAGCCAATTGCAACAGGTAGCCATACTTGGGAAAACAAATTAATAGATGGAATTTGGACATATAGTTTAGATGAGGTTTGGAAAGGATTAAAACTTGCATATAAAGACTTAAAATTTAACATAAAAAAATTATATAATGATATACCAACCACCTATAGTGCAATCGGAATAAGTGGTATGATGCATGGATATTTGCCATTTGATAAAGAAGGAAACCCATTGGTTCCTTTTAGAACTTGGAGAAATACTATAACTGAAAAAGCAGCTGAGGAATTAAGCGAATTATTCCAGTTTAACATTCCTCAAAGATGGAGTATTGCTCATCTTAAACATGCTATGCAACTAAATGAAGAGCATGTTAAAGATATAGATTTCTTTACAACATTAGCAGGATACGTTCATTGGAGATTGACTGGCCAAAAAGTATTAGGTGTTGGGGAAGCTTCTGGAATGTTCCCTATTAATGACACTACTAAAAAATTTGATGCTACAATGATAGAAAAGTTTAATGCAAAATATAATTTCCATCTAGAGAACATCCTTCCTACTGTATTAGTTGCTGGTGCAAATGCTGGATCTTTAACAGCTGAAGGGGCAAAATTATTAGATGAAGATGGCGACTTATTATCAGGAATTCCAATGTGTCCTCCAGAGGGTGACGCAGGTACTGGTATGGTTGCAACTAATAGTATTACCCAAAGGACTGGCAATATTTCTATGGGAACTTCTATTTTTTCTATGATTGTTCTAGAGAAATCTCTTTCTACTTATTACAAAGAAGTTGATATAGTTACAACCCCTGTTGGAGATATGGTTGCAATGATACATTGTAATAATTGTACCTCTGATTTAAATGCATGGATAAATATATTCAGAGAATATTCTGAGTGTATGGGAATGGATATAGATATTAATGAAATTTATAACAAACTTTATAATATGGCTCTTTTAGGAGATAAAGATTGTTCTGGAATGTTATCATATTGCTATCTCTCAGGAGAACATATTACAGAGTGCGAAGAGGGCAGACCTTTGTTTGTAAGAAATCCAAATAGTAGTTTCAATTTAGCTAATTTTATGCGAACCCACTTATTTACAACTTTAGGTGCTATTCGTATAGGAACAGATTTACTAGTTAATAAAGAAAACATTAAATTAGAAAAAATACTGGGGCATGGTGGTTTCTTTAAAACAGAAGGTGTTGGTCAACAAATTTTAGCTGCTGCTCTCAATGTTCCTGCTGAAGTGATGCAAACTGCTTCTGAAGGTGGTGCCTGGGGCATTGCATTATTAGCATCATATATGAAACATAAAGATAACATAAGTTTAAGAGACTTTTTAGACAATATATTTAATGATAAGTTTAAAGCCTCTGTTGTATATCCAGATCCTGAAGATGTAGCAGGATTTAATAAATT
This sequence comes from Candidatus Epulonipiscium fishelsonii, assembly GCA_001983455.1. Taxonomy (GTDB): domain Bacteria; phylum Bacillota; class Clostridia; order Lachnospirales; family Cellulosilyticaceae; genus Epulopiscium_A. The sequence goes on along the minus strand of LJDB01000026.1, from coordinate 18,748 downwards.
TATGGCAAATTATAAACGTGGAGTATGTATTGAAAAAGAAGCTATTAAAGTAATATAAATAAGGCGAACACATATGTTCGCCTTATTTTATATTTATTTCATTATATTAGCTTCCTAGTAATTGGTCTAATCTCATAAGCATAACTGCAAGTTCACCACGTGTTATAAGAGAATTTCCATAAAATTCAGTATTTAAAAGTCCTCTATAAAAACCATAGCTTGCTAAAATTTCAACACTTTCAGATGAATTATCAGAAAAGCTATGATAGTTATTTCCCCAGTAATAATCTTGACTAGTAAGAACAGGAGCAATTAAGTCTGCCATTTGTTGTCTTGTTATGCCCTCAAATAAACTATACCAATTTATATAAGGAACATCTGAAATTGGACTAGTAATTGAATAATAGTGCCCAAAATCATGATAAAACTCATAGTACTGCACTGGTGCAAGCAAATGTTGAATATCCATTTTATTTCTAACTATTTTAGCGTCATTATAAAATGCAACTCTAGCAATATATTCAATTGCTTCATTCAAACTAACTTCATTATCAGGAAAAAACTCTATTACATCATTTTCCATTAAATTTCTCTCAGCTACATAATAAATTGCAGCTTCTGCCCAATGATCTTTCGTGTCTAAAAACCATGGAATAACTTCTATAAATTCCATCTTTTTGACTATTGATAAATAACTAGTATTTAAAGGTCTGGCTCTTAGCATAAAAAAATCATCATTAAAATCATCAAATGCAAACACATCCGGATTTAGTGGTGTGTCATGTATATCGCTTGCATAAAAAGGCAAATTATACTCTAAAGTCGCTAGTAAATCCGTATGCTGTTCATGATTTAAGTTTGAAATATAGCTTCTAAATTCACTTGCTGTATTGGGTATGTGAACTAAACTTATGGTATCTGGTTTTACTCTCAATTTTAAATCAATTCTTCCCGAATTTCTATCTTCATCAGTATAAGTAATACCCAAATCGTATACCCCATAGGCTGTTGGTATAAGATTTGAAGATAACCCTAGGCAATATACTCTAACTTCATCCCAATCAATTGGAGCATCATCTTCAATTGTAATATATTTTTTTAAATCTAGTTGTTCACCCAATTCAATATTTATTGTAGTTGCGGAAGCAATATTATTAATTTCAGGAACTTCTCTTCCAGAAGGTGCAGTAATTATAACCCTCCTAATAAAGGGATCAACTTGTCCCGTAACATAATATTCAACGTCATATGACCCAACTGTTTCAGCATATTCATTGCCGTCCTTATCAACCTTTATAGGAATATCGTGTTTAGTCGTTACTTGATTTAAATATAGACCATCTTCAAGTTCAACTCCGTCCATTAAAGTTAGCCTCTCTCCTACTGTAAATTCAATAGTATCTGCATATATTAATTCTTTAGAAACTACTCTAAGAGTATAAGTTTTAATTTCTACAACTTTTCCATCAAATTTAATTATATAGGTGACTTCATAGGTGCCTGTCTTCATATTATCTAACTCATCAAAGTCTGCTTCTACGTCTAGCTTTTTGCTGTCTGTAATGTCCTCGCCCGTTGGATCATACACAATATATCTAAATATATCAGGTTCAATATGATCTCCTACATAATATGTTTTTTTCAAATCACATTCCATAGTATATGTACTAGTTCTTTTTGAACTTGATACTGGTTCTGATGGTTTTGCATATATATTTTGACTTAAAGTGCTAAATATGGTAAAACATAGTAATATTTTTAATAATTTCATTATACTATATTCCTTTCTTGTAATATGATATATAAACTTTTAGTGAAAGCATAATATTTAAATTTAATTATAAGCAAGAATACACCAAGTTAATGTCAAAGGTTTTTCATCCTTATTTATGATAATCATAAATATCAGAGATTTTATATACATTAGTTGTTCATAAATCCGTTATCATGAAAAAAAGATGATCATTATATATGCATACAACAATCATCTTTAACATATTTATGCCATAAATCCAAAAATTATACTACATAATATAAGTATAATTGCTCCACCAATTCTTGATGAAATTTGTGCATAACTCATTAAGCTCATGCGTTTTCCAGCTCCAAGAACTTGTAAGTCTCCAGAACCACCTCTATTTGCCATACACAAACCAGCTGTCATCGCAGATTCAACAAAGTTGAAACCTACCATCATACCAACAGCACCTGAACCTATAATTGCACCAAGAACTATCATAGCTGCAATTAAGAAATTTTGCCAGCTTAAAGCAGCAATAAAGTCTGCTAAATCCATAAATGCAATACCAATACCACACATACACATGCACATTAAAGGTTTAGTAAAGAATTCTGAAAGACGCTTAGCACCAAGCTTAGCTTCTGCTGGAATTAAATTTGCTACATTTAATATAGCTGCAAAGATAACAGTATATACATACATATGTAGAGAAACTGGACCAATAGAAGGAAGTATAAACTCAGATACAGTATATGATAAAGCATAAATTGCACAAGTTACTAGTAATCCACCACCAATGTCATTTAAACCAATTTTAGGTTTTGGTGCATGGTCTTCTGCAAGAGAATATTTTTCAGGATTTTTAAGTAATTCACCATTACCAGTTAATTTAGGGTATTTGTTTCCAAGTATATTTAATCCAACAGCTCCAAGGATTGCAAAGTTGTTAGCAATATTTAAGATTGCGAATGCTACAGAATAAAACTCTTCTTTACTTTTACCAGTGGATTGTTCCCACATTTCAGAAATCGGTAACGCACCACCACCGTTTCCGCCTCCCATAATTGGTAAAACGTAATAAGCAATAACTCTATCAATTTCTACTCCACAAATCATCGCACCAATAATTCCAAATATAGCAGCCATACCAATTCCACCTAGTATTGCTGGAATATAGCCTGAGAATGCTTTAAGTAATTGTTTTCTATTAACTGTTAATACTGCTGAAACAATAAGTAATGAAATAAATAGTGTTTGGAAGCCATAATCATCATAAAAGAATGTGATAGCTGTTGCATATTTCTCTGGAATAACTCCATAGAATTCAAACGCTGCAGCTCCAAAGAATGCCATAACTGCTCCACCACCAATATAATCATTCCAGATTGGCAGTCTTTCCCCTAGTTCATACAATACAAATCCAAATGTTAACATTATTGATATAATAGCTAACATGTTATCCTCTGGAAGTAGTCCCATAGTAGTAGGTATAATTACTGCTAATATTGATACTATAATAAACCAAATAGGCAATCCATAATATAGTTTTTGTTCAGTCATCATTATTTCCCCCTTTTAAATTTTGGCAACTATATTTCTATCTATAACTATAAATGATAGTACTCTAGTTTAAACGCAATGCCATAAAATCATCCTATAAATTGAAATATAATACTACCAATTAGTAATATAATCGCTCCACCAATTCTTGATGAAATTTGTGCATAACTCATTAAATCCATTCTTTTTGCTGCACCTAAAACGGCAAGGTCTCCTGCTCCACCCATATTTGCCATACATAAACCTGCTGTTATAGAACTTTCAATTGCAAAAAATCCTACTAGGTGTCCAAACCATCCAGATCCTAAAACTGCCCCTAAAATAATAAGTATTACAATAATTAAGTTATTAAACGAAAGAACGCTTAGCATTTCGTCAAAATCAATTAAAGTTATTCCTACACCTGCCATTTGTATCCACACTAATTTGTTGCTACAAAATTGCTGACACTTTTGGGCTCCTTGCTTTAAATTTTCAGGTATCAAGTTAAATATGTTGGCTAATGTTGCAAAGATAATTAAATACGCAAAATTAGGAATAGCAACACCAAAAACAGAAGGCAATATTTCTTTGGAAACAAGTTGAGCTAAGACAAAAAATCCAGCTGTTAAAAAAATGCCTGCAGCTATATCATCCATTGTAAGATTTAGTTTTTCCTTTTCTCTAGTTTCAACTTTTTTGCCCTTTTTGACTAGTTCACCATTGCCACTTAATTTTGGCCAAAAATTTGCTACAATATTTAAAGCCACAGCAAATCCAACAGCTACAATGTTCGCAACAGCTAAAATAGCAAGTGAAAATGATAAGTACCCAGAGGCATCTGCACCTGTTACATCAGCATAAACCTGTGCCATAGGAATAGCTCCTGCACCAGCACCACCTCCCATTATAGGAAGAACATAGGCTGTTAGAATTTCTATAGGTTCAATGTTAAATATTAAACCACCTATAACTCCAAATATACCTGATCCGATAATCCCAGCTAAAATTGTTGGAATAAATACTGCCGAAGACTTCATTAAAAGAGTTCTATCAATTCCAAGCAAACTCCCTACAATTAAAATGGCAATAAATACATTTAAGAAACTATATTCGTTCATCCATCCCTTAGAAATGTCTATTATGTTTTGTGGCATTATATCAAAATATACTAACACTCCACAAACGAGAAATGTTAATATAGCACCTCCGCCGCAATATTTATTCCAAATTGGTATTCTTTCTCCAAGTTCCCCTAGAGCAATACCTAGTGTAAATAAAACCGCAATCCCTCCAATTAACTGATTTGGGATAACACCCATCCAGCCAGATAAAAGGATTACCACTGCAAAAAAAGTAAATATTGGCCATTCCATGCCATATAATTTTCTCATGTAAATCCCTCTAATCTTTTATAAATACTGTACCTTCCATAATTCTTCTTGCAGTTCTTTGAACAGCTACTCCAGGAAGCTTAATTTCATCATTTTCAATTTGAATATCTGGATACATTGTCATAACTCCGCTTGGATGGCCTATTCTAACATTTGTTTGACCTTCTTTAACTCCACCTAAATCTTTGTTAATAAGGCTTCCTTCTAGGAACGCTGCAACACTAATTGAACTTGCCGATGTTAAAGGGCACGCTTTATGACATTTAAATACAGAGACAACTCTAACGCAAATATCCATCTCGTCCGCTAAAACATTTGTATTGTCAATTGTTTTAAAAGCTTGAGGTTTTGTGAAAACTCCTACTTTTGGAACGGCAGGGCTGTTGTCTGTTGCATCTTTTAAATCTTTTGCAAACCCCATCATGCATGCTGCTGTACCTCTAATTTTTTCAAGTAGTTCAGATGCTTTTTTATTAGCATTAACTTCGTCAGGACTTTCAGTTCCTTTAAGTCCTACTTCCTCTGCTCTTACAAGAACCATTGGGTTTGAAACATCTAAGATAGTAGCTTCAATTTTTCCAATACCTTCAATGTCTAAAATATCTAGTGGCTTGCCTGTTGGAAGTAAAACGCCAGTTTTTGCTCCCGCTGGATTTAGAAAATTAACTTTAAGCTCTGGGTCTGTACCATCCACACCCGCTATCTTGCAATCTCCTTCAATAGCTATTGATCCATTTTCACAAGGAACTTCAACATTAATAAATTTGTTAGTATTTCTATTTAGTAACTTAACAGTGGTGGAATTCCCTGTGACTTCCACTAATCCTTCTTCAACTGCAAAAGGTCCAACGGCAGCTGTCATGTTTCCACAGTTAGATTTAAAATCAACTTGGCTTTTTCCAACAATAATTTGGCCAACTAAATATTCAATGTCTACATTTTCTTCTTCACTTTTCCAAACAATAACTACTTTGTTATTTGAAGATACTGTTCCACCCATCCCATCAATTTGTTTCGGATCTGGATCACCCATTACTTGCAGAAATATCTTATCCCATTCCTTTTGATCACTTGGTAGATGTTCTTTTAAAAACATACAGCCTTTACTAGTTCCGCCTCGCATAAATACTGTTTTAAAATTTCGCACTATACTCCTCCTTTTTTATAACAATAAATTAGATATCCTTTCAAAATCGTTAAACATATAACTAACAATTTTTATAATTATATTATACAACCAAAAATAAAATTTGTATAATAATAATATGGAATGATAATATAAAAATTTAATATAATACAAAAATAAAATAGCAATTAAAAAAGCAATATGCTAAAAATTATGCATATTGCTTTCATCATTATTAATTATGTCATTTTCAATATAATCTATAAAGTTTTTAGTGCAAGTTGATAGCTTTTTAGCTGGGTTATAAATAAACCATGTATGCCTAGTAATATATTCTCCGTCTTCGTCAAATAAAGGTGTTAACACCAAATTATATATATTTAAATAATTATCATCTAAGAAACAACAAGTATACCCCAAGTTGTTATAAACATATTCTAAAGCCACATCTACATATCCTGCATTAATTATTGGTACATTATTATTAAGGTTGTTGTCTATCCAGTTGTCCAAAGTAATTTTAGTTTTATCTGAACATTTATATTCAATCTTTCTTAGATGTAACAATTTTTCTCTACTAAAATGTCTTTTGGTGACTAAGTATGCTTTAGTAGTACAAATCTTCTTTTGGTATATATTTGCGTGATAAGTCCCTCGAACAAAACCTACATCAACTTCTTTATCACAGACTTTTTTAAATAAAGCAGAACTTTCATCAGTAACAACTGCAAAGTTAACGCTTGGATTATCTTTTAAATAATTGGATAAAATTTGAGGCAAATATTGTTTATTGTACGTATAAGAGCAAGCAATATTAATTACGTTGTTTTCATTATTTTTTAAGTCAGATATTTCTGAGTTTACTTCTTTAATAAATTTCATATATTGTTCAGCTTTCAAAGCTAACATATTTCCTGCTTCAGTAAACTCTATACCTTTTGAAGTTCTTGTAAGTATTTGTATTTTAAAATTTTCTTCGATTATTTGTATTCTTTTAGATAAACTTGGTTGACTTATATATAGTTTATTTGCTACTTTTGTAATATTTGGCAATTTATATAATTCATATAATATCTCCCAATCAGAATCTTTCATTTTATACCTCCTATACTACACTGAAAAATTATATCATGTTATTATCATAAAAAAAAGCTCCACATATAAACCTAGTTGGTTAATATGTAGAACTTTTAGTAATTAAAAAAATTTATAATATGTATATGTAATATCTGAGATAGAGAAAAAAATTTGTCGTTCCTTTTTATCATTTATAGAGGAGCACAATCTTTCTGAATTGTTCCTAATGTGCTCCTTTTACAATAAGATTATAATTGGGATTTAATATAAGCTAGTTGCCCACCACAAAGTAAAGTATCGATTTCATCTTCAGAAATATCCATAACTATATCAAAAGAAGTTCCTTTAGTTTTATTATGAATTGTAGCTTTTTTAGTTTTCAATCCTTCAATCAAACCATTGATTTCAATTTCGTCACCAAGCTCAATAGTATCATAATCAGCTGGATTTGCAAACAACATAGGTATAACCCCATGATTTATAAGGTTGTTTTTGTGGATACGAGCCATACTTTTTGTAACAACAGCTTTGACTCCAAGGAACATTGGGGTAATAGCAGCGTGCTCTCTTGAAGAACCTTGCCCATAGTTTTCACCACCAACAATTATACTAGTTTTCATTTCTTTTGCACGTGAAACAAAATTTTCATCATAACGAGAATATGCAAATTCTGCAATTAGAGGAATGTTTGAACGCATTGAAGAAAACTGTGCATTTGCTGGAGTTATATCATCTGTAGAAATGTTGTCTCCAGTTTTTAAACTAACTTTACAATTTAAGCTATCAGCTGGAGCAGTATTTACAGGTAGAGGCTTAATGTTTGGCCCACGGATAATTTCAATTTTAGAACTGTCTTCCAATGGAACAATCATCATTGAATCGTCAATAGGATATGCTTCAGGTTCTTTTACATCTGATAAAATTGAAATATCTTCCATAATTTCTTTAGCATCACATAGATATCCTTTTATTGCAGTTGCTGCTGCTACTTCAGGAGATACTAGGTATAAAGCTGCATCTGCTGTTCCTGAACGGCCTGCAAAGTTTCTATTGGATGTTCTAACTGAAACCCCTTTTGTAGCAGGAGCCTGCCCAATTCCAGTACATGCACCACAAGCAATTTCGGTAATCCTAGCACCAGAGTCAATTAAGTCTTCAATAATTCCTTCTGACAACAATTTTTTAAATATTTGGCGAGTACTAACTGAAACAGTCAAGCTAATATCTTCGTGCACTTTTTTTCCTTTTAATACTAGTGCAGCCTTTTTAATATCAGCATATGATGCATTTGTACAGCTACCAATATAAACTTGTTGAACTTTCAGATCTTTTATTTCAGAAACTTTACAAACTTGGTCTGGTTGAGAAGGGCATGCAACTAGTGGTTCAAGTTCAGAAAGATTAATATCAACCACGTTATCATATGTAGCATCTTTATCTGCAAGAAGTTCCACATAGTCAGCTTCTCTATCTTGTGCTTTTAAATATTTACGAACTATTTCATCAGCCTCAAATAATGAAGAAGTTGCTCCAAGTTCTGCACCCATATTTGTAATAGTTAATCTTTCAGGTACCTCTAGAGTTTTTGCTCCTTCACCAACATATTCAAATACTTTTCCAAGTCCACCTTTAACTCCAAATCGTCTTAACATTTCTAAAATAACGTCTTTAGCAGTTACCCCTGGGTTTAATTTCCCTGTCAAGTTAACTTTAATTATTTCAGGCATTTTAAATCTCATTGGCAACCCAGCCATTGCTCTTGCAACGTCCAATCCTCCTGCTCCAAATGATAGCATTCCTATTCCACCAGCTGAAGTTGTGTGTGAATCTGAACCCATTAAAGTTTTTCCTGGGATACCAAGTCTTGCACTTTGCACAGAGTGGCAAATACCGTTTCCTGGTCTGGAAAGATATAGTCCATATTTTTTTGCAATTGATTGTAGGTAAATATGGTCATCTGGAGTTTTATTATCTACATAAAGTAAATTGTGGTCAAGATAACTTACACTACATTCTGTTCTAACTCTTGGAAGATTTAATGCTTCAAAAGCTAAGTATGCCATAACGGCTGTTATATCATGAGTCAAAGTTTGATCCATTTTTAAGTATATTTCTTCACCTACTTTTAAGTCTGATGGTGAAGTAAGATGTGATAAAATTAATTTTTTAGTTAGATTAAGTCCCATTGTTTTATTCTCCTCATTATTTTTTATTTAATTTAACATGCTTTTGTTATAATTAATTAAGCAACCTTCAATCAAAATTTGTTTTTCCTTCTCATTCATATTACCTATATTTCCTGAAATAGTTTTTCCAGAAGTAAGGTTTTGAATTTCAATAGATTGGCCTGCATTTTGAATAACTAAGTCAATATCTTTGATAAGAAGGTAATCATCTTGCTTAATATCTTCTTGGTCATCTGAGATAATTGGTAGCAATCCCCAATTTATTAAATTTGAACGATATCGTTTAGTAGCAAATTCTTTAGCAATATTAGCATAGCCACCTAGTATTTTTTGGCTACTAGTTGCTTGTTCCCTTGAAGAGCCATCTCCAATTTGGTCGCCAACCATAACACTACCTATAGTGATATCTTGTTTAGTACAGTCAAGTTTTTCACATATGTTTTGAATTATTTTATCTGAGCCATCTTCACGACGTAAAATTTCTTCGTTTAAGATAGCTTTAGCACGTGATACATATTCTTTATCTTTATTAATCATTGTAAACTCAGCTAACTTTATAGGATTTGAACGAAAAGCCACAGCATCACCTGATGGGGATAAATCATCAGTAGTAACGGGGTCAGTATAAACACCTGAAACCTTTAATAACAAATGTTTGTTCAGCTTATAAATTGTTGGCCAATCTGCAATGTTGTTGCCTTTTCTAATTTCGATATCACTATTTGGAGTACCAAAATTATTATAAACTTGTTTTGCATAGTAGTTCTTGCTATATCTATACAGATAATCAGAGTATTCTACTTCAAAGTCTGTAGCAGGAGTGATATATCCTCCACTACGAATAGTAGCCGCAATTGAACGGGCATCCATCAAGAAAGATGCTGCCATTTGACCATTGTTTGGCTTAGTTCCTTCACGGTTTGGATAGTTACGAGTTACATGTCTAATGCTAATTTGATTATTTGCAGGAACATCACTTACCCCAAAGCAAGGTCCACATATACATGGACGAATGGTTGCACCTGCTTCAATTAATTTGTTTGTTATGCCTAGTCGTGAAAGCTCCATAAAAATTGGCTGACTAGAGGGATTTATTCCCAAGCAAGATGCATCTCCATCTATAGTGGTATCTGAAAGTATGTCTGCCATAGCTACAATGTTTTCAAACATCCCACCAGCACATCCTGAAACTAACGCTTGATCAATATGAAGTTTACCATCATGCATTTTATCCATTATCTTAAATCCACTTGATTTTTGTTGACCTTTTTGTTCAATTTCTTTTAAAAACTTTTCTGGGTTTTGATTAAATTCTTTAATAGAAATTACATTACTTGGGTGATAAGGCATTGCCATCATGCATTCTACAGTTGATAAATCAATTTCAATTAGTCCATCATAGTACGCTGTATTTTCAAGTTTCAACTCTTTGTAATCATCTTGTCTTTGATGGTCTTTTAAATAGTCTTCAACCTTTTTGTCACTTATCCAAATACTTGAAAGTGCAGCACTTTCAGTAGTCATAACGTCAATTCCCATACGAAATTCTACACTTAAGTTGTATACACCATCACCAAAGAATTCAAGAACTTTGTTTTTAACAAAACCATTTTGAAAAGTGGCACCAATTAAAGTTAAAGCTACATCCATCGGCCCAATACCTTTATTCGGAGTTCCAATTAATTTTACCCCAATAATGTCTGGTCGTTTTATATCATATGTTTGACTTAAAAGTTGCTTTGCTACTTCTCCTCCACCTTCGCCAATAGAAAGTGTGCCTAAAACACCATAACGGGTGTGTGAGTCTGAACCTAAAATCATTTTTCCGCCACCAGCCATAGTTTCACGCATAAATTGATGAATTACCGCTTTATATGTAGGTAAAAAAATTCCGCCATACTTTTTGGCATTGTCTAGTCCAAAAACATGGTCATCTTCATTGATAGTTCCGCCCACTGCACAAAGAGTGTTGTGACAATTTGATAATACATAAGGTACAGGAAATTTTGTAACTCCACAAGCTGATGCTGTTTGCAAAATACTTACATAATTATTGTCTGGAGAAACTAAAGCATCAAATTTAAGTTTTAAATTTTCCATATCGTCGCACTGGTTATGAGCTTGCATAATTTTATATGCAAGCGTATTTTTTAGGCATTCGTTTTGATTCCCCTCATTGGCAACATTATAGTTACTATCTATAAAAACTCCATGACTAGTTAATTTTATCATTATTCAAGCCCTTTTATTGTTTCAATTAAATAGTCTGTAAATTCTTTAGCACTAGCATCTTCTACAAACGTAGTCAAAACAACCTTTCTTTCAGTTACAGTACAAATATCCAAAGCTTTATCTAGTTTTTCTTTCCTATCCGCATATCCAATATGTGCCATCATCATGCCAACAGCTCGAATTAAACTACATGGGTCAGCATATTCTCCTCTACCGTTGTTCATCAAAAATGGTGCTGTTCCGTGTATTGCTTCAAATAAAGCATATCTATTACCAATATTTGATGAAGATGCTGTTCCAAGTCCACCTTGGTGTTCTGCCGCAATATCTGTTACTATATCTCCATACAAGTTTGGTAACACAATAACTTCAATGCCTTCGTTAAATTCTCCGTCTAGCATTTTAGCACAAAAAGCATCTACTAAACGTTCTTGGATTTCAACTTCAGGATATTCTTTACCAACACGACGCACGGCTTCAATAAAGTTTCCGTCTGCCAATTTTACAATATTTGCTTTAGTGATAATCGTTACATTTTTCTTTCCGTTTTTGCGTGCAAATTCAAAAGCAGCTTTTGCTATTCTTTCAGAGCCTTGTTTAGTTTGTACTTTGAAGTCTATAGCTAAATCTTCGTTCACTTGTATTCCTTTATTTCCCCAAATATATTCACCTTCTATGTTTTCTCTAAAAAACGTCCAGTCAATATTTTTTTCTGGTATTTTAATAGGTCTAACAGCTGCAAAAAGTTCTAGTCCACGACGTAGTAAGCTGTTTGCGGAAATTAAGTTTGGCAATCCTTCTCCTGCTCTTGGTGTAACCATTGGTCCTTTTATTAAAACGTGGCATTTTTTAATTTCTTCAAATACATCTGAAGGCAGACTTTCCATCTTGGCAACTCTATCTTCAATTTGCATTCCATCAATTTGTCTAAACTTTATTTTACCACTAGCAATTTCATTTTTTAGGAGTTCTTCTGCTACTCTTATAGCCTCCTTCATTATTATTGGTCCAATACCATCTCCAGGAAGTATCCCTACAATAATTTCAGGTACTTTTGAAAAATCTGTTACCTTAGTATCTTCTTTCATCCTTTCTATTCTTTTAAAATCTGATTGAATTAAGTCCGCAAACTTCTCTTGAGCAACTTTAATATTTTCCATATCTACATCTCCTTTAAAAAACTTTGATTTTGGTAATTACTTTATTAGTTTGTTCCATAATACGTATTGTATTTTGTTGAGCTGTAATTTTGGCTTGAGCTTTCAAAATGGCATCTTCTACTTTTTCGATAGGAATAACAATTACTCCATTTCTATCTCCAACAACAATATCACCTGGGTTTACAACTATTCCTCCACAAGATACACTCACTTGCAACTCGCCTGCACCAGTTTTTCCAGCAGTCTTGGGTATTACACCTTTTGCATAAACAGGGAATCCAACTTCTTTACAATCGTCTATATCACGAAATGCTCCGTCAATTACAACTCCCTCAGCTTTTTGCATCTTTGCACAAATGCCTCTATGGTCACCCCAATACGAGCTTTTTAAATTGCCATTTCCTGCTATTACTAAAACTTCTCCCTCTTTAACTTGTTCAATTGCGTCTGCGACAAGTGAACCTTCTCCAAAAGGAACTTTTATAGTAAAAGCAGGACCTACAATTTTTTTTGTTGTAACCATTGGCTTAATATCATAGTCCATTACCGCATTTTCACTATATATCCCTAGTCCATCGCAAAGCTCACAAGTTGAAAATGTTCTCAGTTTGTCTATCAAAATTTTATCTATTTCTCTCATGTCATCATCTCTTTAATATTTAAAATTTAATATTTAGTATATATATATTTTACAATACAAACTCTGTTTTGTATAATATATAAAAAGAATATTGTCATAACATTTAATTATAGTTAAAAACATAACAAATGAGAGAATAAGCTGACTTTAAGATCGCAAAAAAAAGATAGGCTTGAAGCCTATCTTTTAAAGGAATTTCTATGTTTTAATTCTTGCATAATTTCATAATCAGATATCACATCATAGTTTATAGTAAATTTGTTTTTACCAGCTTTTTTAGATTCATACATTGCAGCATCTGCACTTAGATACAATTCCTTAAAATTAATATCGGCTTCTGTTGCTATGGCAATTCCAACACTAGCTGATACAAATACTTCAACATCTTTTTCAGAATATGTTGTAGCGATTGCATTACATAATTGCATACCTTTTGCTTCAATATTAATATTTTTATTTTTAATAAATACCATAAATTCATCTCCGCCAATTCGTCCAATTATATCATTATACATAAATACAGAATTTAATTTATATGCTACGTCTTTTATAACATAATCTCCAAAGTCATGGCCTAAATTATCATTTACCCCTTTGAAATTATCTACGTCTATCATAAATAGAATTCCTTCTCCACCGTTTTCTAAATATTCCGATATACGTTTCTCTGTAGTCACTTTATTGTACAAACCAGATAGCCCATCTTTCTCAATTTGCTTTTTAAAGAAAAGATCATTTTTAGCTATAATAGCTTGTATTGCAGATCTTAACCCAACAAGTTCAGAGCTTAAAAAAGTGGATTCATATAATAAAATTTTTTCGTTGGTACTGGTTTTATTAACAATAGCTTTTAACTGTTTTTCAAAAAGTTTAATGGGTCGCAGACATAAGCTTACCATAGCTGGTATAAATATAACTAAAATTAAAATAACTATTAATGTATTAATTATGATTTGATTTGTAATTCTTTCTAATTCTAACGTTATAACTTCAAGAGGTTTATCTATCGTGTCTAATATAGACATATAAGGGTTAGCGTTGATTTTAGCATATAAAGCGTATTTCATATTACCATCTCTATCTTTGATTGGAACAATTACTTCAAATAAATCTTCCGTAAGTTTAATCGCAGAGGTTTTTAAATCAAAAGCAGTTTTTACTTCTCTATTATTTATCTCTGTACCTTTTGAGTGAGAAGGTACTACATTATCTATTGTATTTTGAGTTAAGATAATATTATTTTTATCAACTAAATATAATTCCTCTATTCCATTTAATTCACTAATAAATGCATTGAGTGAATTTTCTAGATTATCTGAATCATATCCAGTCTGTATTAAACCTCTTCCATCTGGACGTGCAATTGTAGTAAATTTAAATATAGATTGATTTATAATTTTCAGTCTAAAATCAGATGGCATATACGCAACTTCTTCATCCATTATTTTTTTATAAGCTGGATCAATATCATAAATACTTAATCCAAAAGCTTCTTCTTCTGTTGAATAAATAAATACTCCATTTTCATCTGAAACATATATATCAGACATGTTAGTCAAATTATGTATATAGTTTATGTCATCCATAGTTAAATCGCCTTTTAAAGTGTCTATCTCTTTAATCCATAATGCACAATTCAACATGTTTTTATCGATTTCTTCTTCCAAATTGGTTATATAAGTTGATATACTCATTAATATATCTTGCACTTCAGCATTTACATATTTCATTACTTCATCTGATATTTCTTTATTTAAAAAAGTTTTTTCTTCATTTAAAACAACAGATAACTCCTTTATTTGATTTATAAAACTAAAGGCCATACCAAGTAATATAATTACCATTAAAATTACTAGTTGCGATTTTATGCTTCCTTTTCTACTCATAATTTCCTCCTTTCAATTATATAAGTTCAAATAAAAACTTTACTACATTATTATATATTCACTTTTGTATATTTTTATAGATAATATTTGATAGCTCCTCGACTATTTTACAATATTGATAGCTTCCATAAATTGATTTTTAGAAAAATAATAGGGCTTATATCCCACTCCTAAATGAATGAGCTTTATGCCCTATGCTTTAATTAATTTATATGTAAAAAATTTTAAAACTAAAAAACAACTATGGCTTATAAAATTTATAGTGGTTGCAGCTATACACAATTAACATTTGGCGAACTTTGTTCGCCTTTTCAATGAAATTTAATTAGTTTGAAAGTTCTTTGCTTTGACATTTTGTACACGTTCCATAAAAATATAACTTTTGGTGCGATAATTTAAAATCTGTCTCTTTTTGAACTTTACTAAAAATTTCATCTACAAAGTCTAAATACAAATCATGCACTTCATTACAATTGTTACATATAATATGTGGATGAGGCAAAACATTTGCATCATACCTAAAAGAATTTTCTCCTACGTTTATTTGTTGAACTAAATTAGAATTAACTAAGGCTCCTAAAGTCTTGTATACAGTTGCAAAACTCATTGTTGGATGAGTTTTATTTAGTGAAAAATAAATTGTTTCTGCACTCGGATGAGCTGTTGTGTTTTTAAGCACTTGAAAAATTGCAAGCCGTTGAGGGGTAGCCTTGAGATTTTTTTGCTTAAGTAGTTCTCTAGTTACTAGCATTTAACCACTCCTATATAATAATAATTATATTAAATCATATTTTCATAATAAAATCAATAGAACAACAATTACTATTTAGGGTGGACATATAAATACTTATACGTTTTAGCTGTTTAATATTAAATTTAGTTCCTCATTTGTTAGCTCTCTATATTCTCCAAGATTCAAATCGCTAGGTAATTTCAAGTTGTTAAATTGAATTCGTTTTAAATATACCACTTCACCACCGATATTATGCATCATTCGTTTTACTTGGTGAAACTTTCCTTCTTCAATTGTAACTAAACACTCATCTTTATCTATAAATTCTAACTTAGCAGGAAGACATCTTGTACCGTCTTTAAATTCTATACCATCTTTAAATTTTTCTATAGCATCTGGTACAACATTTCCTACAAACTTCAAATAATATGTTTTTGATACATGCTTCTTTGGAGAAAGTAAATTATGTGACAGTTGTCCATCATTTGTTAAAATAAGTAGTCCTTCCGTATCTTTATCAAGTCTACCAACAGGAGATAAATTTTTATTTTTATCTTCACATTTTAATAAATCCATTACAGTTTTATGAGTATTGTCTTCTGTTGCAGTTATAACACCTTGAGGTTTATTTAGTATGAAGTAATAAAATTCTTTATACTCCAAAAGTTTATTGTTTAAGTATACTTTGTCAATATTTGAATTTACATTTATATTTGGTTTATTTACTACCTTTTCATTAACTCGTACCCTATTTTCGCTTACAATTTTTTTAACTTCTGTTCTAGTGCCAATACCTATATGGCTTAAATATTTATCTAATCGCATTTTTCTTTCCTTATATTATACCCCCCCACGATAGGGGGAATTCTTATTAAAATCCAAATTCTTCTCCAATTAAAACAACTTTAATACGTTTTGGAGGTCGGGACATACGAGTATTTACTAAAGATACACAAATAGAGTCTGGACTTAAGCAATCCACACAATTACCTGATGACTTGCAAGGAGTTTTAAGGTCAAATCGTTGTGCATTGATAGGAGCTGCAATTGTTTTTGCTCTGCTAAAAGCATCCTCCAATGTTTGTACAACTTTATTCATACCTGCAACTACAATGACACTATTTGGTCCAAATGATAAAGCCGCCACTCTATTTCCAGCACCATCAATATTATAAAGTTGTCCATCTTCAGAAATAGCGTTTGAACTTAATAAATATGTGTCGCAAGAAAATGCTTCTCTCAGTTTTTTTGCAGCTTCTTCTGGTGTTGTAGCATCATCTCTATTAATACAAGGATTTCTTTTTATTACTGCATCTATTATTCCTACTGCACTTAAAGTCATTGATCCTCCCCAAGAAACAACATCAGTTTCTGGGATTAAACTTAATACTTGCTCCTTTGCTTCTTCTTTTGTTTTGCAATAATAAGCCTCAAAATGACGTTTTTCTAGAGCTTTTACAACAGTTGGTCCTAATAAATCATATCTTTTATATTTTGGAATATTTCTTTCCATAAAAATTTGTCCTCTCTTTTGTTTAATTTATTTCAAAGCGTCTTTTATTAAGAATTTCCGTATAGTGTCCTTCAGGATCATGTATAAAGTGAACTACTCACACTTGTAGAAGTGGTAGCTTCTCAGTCAATAGCACTATTCTACTAAGTATCCCTGAGCTATCCCCATAGTTCCTATGGTTCTTACATACTTCTATATGGTTTTTATAATGTTCCCATTCATCTGGCATAATATTATTATTGAGTATATCATCTTAGATTAGTATATGCAACAGATTATAAGCAATTCATCTCACCGCCAGGCGGGAGTATTCTTGCTATTGTTAGATAAATTTCTCCTTGTAAATATAATAAATGCTACGTATATAATAACATATATTTAACCATTTGTGTTAGTTAAACATTTTAGTACTTCAATATAAATGGCAATGTAATATTGTAGGCAACCATTAGAATTAATCGTGTATATAAAATGCACATTCATGCATAATTATGCATTTTGGAGTAATATCAATTATATAGGATGTAATTCACTAGTGAGAAGAAATATACTAGGGTATTTTGCCAATTGTATTTTGTTCGATATAGGTATATACTTTAACAGTTAACCCATGTGAAAAAACAAGTAGCAGATTACTCACGAACAGTAAGTAGCCAAGAGGTGAAAAAATAAGTAGTAGAGCATACGTGAAACAATAAGTAGCACCTGGTTAACAACCCTAATACAACCGTCACGTTGTTCTTAAATCCGTTGTCACGTATAACAGTCACGTTGTTCTTAAAACCGTTATCACGAACAAGAAAAACTAAAAGTGCTTTTTCTGCTATCACGAATTAAAAAAATTTAAAAAAGTAAGCTATGTTTTAAACTACAGCGAAAATTACGGCCTTAGTTTAATTCAATATAAACACTGTTTATAATCTCTACAAGAAATTTAAATCTTTGATATTTATCCTAAACATAGTGTTACCTTATTAATAATCGTACATTTGAGATTATAAACAGATTATGTAAAAAATTTAAATTGTAAGTAAATTGTTCACGATAAGTAGCAACAAGGCCCATAAACCTAAAGAAATTTTAAGTCTCTAGTTTTTAAGTCTCTAGTATAGTTAATAATAACCTTTTTAACCAGAATTTATATCCTACATATAATTAGAACTTCCCTTCAAATTTCATGTCTTACACCTTCAGAATTCATATCCTACACCTAATTAGAACTTCTCTTCAGAATTCGTATCAAGAATAAGAAGAACAGACCAGTAGCCTTCTCACTTATTATTCATGATAAGGGAAAAAGCGTTTTGAGCTTTTTCTCTTATTCGTAATAACGGATTTAGGAACAACGTGACTAAATTTGTTATTTGCATAAATATTCATTGCACTAATAAATATTACCACAAAAAGCCAAGCGTTTGTACGTATCTGGAATTTCGAGGGATACACTAGTAAGGGATGTATAGTTATTTTTTTAATTTACCAGACGTACTAGTCAAATATTTTATTACTAATCTCCCTTAG
>LJDB01000025.1 GCA_001983455.1 Candidatus Epulonipiscium fishelsonii | reverse complement strand
TTGATATTTATCCTAAACATAGTGTTATCTTATTAATAATCGTACATTTGAGATTATAAACAGATTATGTAAAAAAATTTAAATTGTAAGTAAATTGTTGACGATAAGTGGCAACAAGACCCATAAACCTAAAGTAATTTTAAGCCTATTTCTAGTATAGTTAATAATAAACTTTGTAACCAGAATTCATATCCCACACATAACTAGGGTTTACCTTTAAAATTCACGTCCCACATATAAAATTCACGTTGTTCCTGACTGCATTATCATGAATAACAGATTTGTTTTTTGCATAAATATTCATTACACCAATGAATATTGCCAAAAAAAGCCAAGTGTTTGCATGTATCTGGAATTGTGAGGGATACACTAGTGAGGGATGTATAGTTACCTTTTAAATTTACCAACCACACTAGTCAAATATTTTCTTAATAAAACTAAAAATCTCCCTTGAATTATCGTCCATGCATATTATTCATAATAAAGATAAGAACATCACCTTTACTAGTAATATAAAAATGCAATCAACTAGCACAAGACGTAGTGATAATAATACCGAACAAATTTATAATAAAGATGGTGTAATTGTTTTTGGTGACCATACATGTATAGTAAAATATATAAACTTTCCATTTTTTCAAGGAGCAGATGGAGTAAAAATTCTGATAAGCAATAATATTGATAGATTACCACAATTATTATTTTATCATATTATAAAAGATCTAAGCTTATCAAACCAAGGATATAGTAGGCATTATAAATTTTTAAAAGATAAGTTTATAATAATTGCTAGTAAGGAAATAGCACAGAAATTTAAAATGTTAATACAAAGTAACTTTCTCATGATTAAAACTTTAATGATAAAAAATCAAGAACTTGCTTCCCTCTGTGATTGGCTACTTCCTATGCTTATGAACGGACAGGCAAGAGTGGAATAGAAGGAGGAAACTATAGGGACGAAAATAAGCCAGATGTACTATTTACATTGTTAGTTAGAATTATAGTCGGAGATATAATGTTAAAAAATTTTGATAAATTACTTAATATTAGTTCAGCTTACGAAAAAGCCTACACTTCTATAGGTAGGGAGAGTTCACAGCATGCTCTTGACAAGCATGGCAACTAGTCAACCAAAGTACCGAGTGCTTTGCTTGTTGGGGTATTCCCTAATACCCTTTTTGAACACAATAAATTGTTATAATGTTACAAACTTGACTTTTGAATACAGTTTATATATAATATATATATATTTTTTTATCAATATATATATTTTATCAAAGGGGAAAGTGTAAAATGAGTAAGAAGAAAATTATTATTATTAAAAACATTATTATTACTGTAGTTATTTGGATTATTGCAGTTATTTGGTACATACTAGGCCCTGTATATGCTGTTATAGTTGATGAAGTTGCTATAACAATTGTTGAGGTTTTAAATGTTCCAAATATTAATGGACATTTATTAGCATTTGGAATAAATGCTGTAATATTGATAGGTAGTAGTATTTTATATTTTTTAATAGCTAAAGCTCTAATTAAAAAATTTACCAAATCAGATGAAATCTCAGCTAAAATAAAGTGGAAATCATCTCCTCAAACTGACCAAGAACTATGGTGTCTTGCAGTATATAGGATTTGGGGAACATTTAGGGGTTGTCCAGAATATATAGGAGGGGTGCTTCATACAGATATTGCATTAGAACAAGAAATTATGGAGCGAGATTGGGGAATTTGTAACGCTGAGGAATGTATTACAATGGTTGGAAAGTTAATATTTGATACAGTAGAAAAGCCTGAACGAGCTTGGGACTTATGTCGTGCAATGCAAATTTTAGGGAATTGTTACGCTGCACAACTTTTTTCAAGAAAAATTCTCAATGAGTATTCAGTAAAAGTAGCATTTGTTATACAACATGAGTTTTCAAATTGGGAAGAGCTTGAAGAAAACTACTTATTAGGATATGCTGATTGGGCCAATAGAATATATAAAGAAAAAGCTCCTAATCATATAAAATATCGTATTGAGTGTCATAAAAAAATTCAGCAATCAAATAGCATTGTAGATGTTAGAAATATAGATTGGCATTTAAATTTCACTGAATCTCCCACTAAACTTAGCAAGAAGGATATACTTTCTAAATAATCTTCTGTATAGGTTGTCAATCTAATGAAATATTTTAAAACTGATTTAGCAAGGAAGCCCTAGCCTTTAGGCGTAGGGAGGAATTGCTTTAAAATCCTTGCAACCTTTTCTTCTTTATTATATTATTAAATTTAAAAAGAGATTATTATGCTTATTTCAGGAGCATCTTGGAATCAAAGCTTACCTATAAGCAGGATGTTAAGATTTGTTAAAAACAATATTTAGTAATCCAATTTTCAGTTTCTTCAAACCTTTTTAATTTTGATGTAGGTTTGCCATGGCGGGACAGTTCATGATTTTCACCTTCAAGTGCAAGCATCCTGCTGTCCACTCCAAGCAACTTCATAGCAGTAAACATTTGAAGTCCTTCAGCAATTGGACATCTATAGTCTTGCACACCATGTACAAACAAAGTTGGAGTCGTTACGTTGTTGACATATTTAAGAGGAGATAGCTCCCACAAATCGTCAAAATAGTTATTCATGTCCAGTTTCATTTTAATCGGAAAGTCTATTCCACAATCACTGCTAAGAGCCATTGAAATCCAATTACTTATAGAACAATATGATATAGCACAAGCAAAACGGTTTGTGTGAGTAATAAAATAATTAGTCATATATCCACCGTAACTTCCGCCTGTAACTGTCATTCTATTTTTATCTATCTGAGGATATTTATCCAGTACTGAGTCTGTGAATTTCATAATATCATCAAATGGAACAGAACCATAAACTCCGCCTCTAATATTTGTAAAAAAGTTGCCTTTTCCATCAGAGCCTTTTGGATTGCAATAAGCTACAAAGCATCCCATTGCAGACCATCTTTGCATTTCGTGTGAAAACACTGGTCCATACGCTGCTTTTGGTCCACCGTGTATAGACAATACCAAAGGATACGTTTTATTAGCATCATAATTAATTGGCGGTAGTATAAATCCTTCTACATCATAATCTTGTTGTGAAATAGTATTAGCAATAGGTTTAGATACAAAGTAATACTGTTGTACCCATTCATTAAAGTTACTAATTCTGGATGGAACATTGTTGCTAACACTATAAATTTCTTGTAATCTCATGTTGTACATACCAATTGTTATCATTTTACCATTTAAAAACGCTAGTGTATCTGTACTACCATCTATTTTTATAACAGGAATTAGAGAATTGCCCTCAAAGGTATATGCTATAGCTGTAGTATTTTGAGTTGCTATAAAATAAGGTTTTCCTTTATAATTAACATAATTGCTTAACGAACCATGTCTAGTATCCGAGCCAATTGTGTTACCTATCCCTAGTTCTAAGTCAGCCACTTCAACTAGAGTATCTGGACCAGATATTTTATAAAAAATAGGATGCTCTGTATATCCATGTCTCAAACCTTTTGTACCACCCACATGTCTAATTCCATCTTTATAAAAAATATGTGTTACTCTTAAATCATTTTTGGAATATAACGTTTGAGTTTCATCATTTTCAATTTCATACACATAAACTTGAGCAGTAAATTCTTTATCTTCTGCAAAATAATCTTTTCCAGCATACAAAATTTCATTTCGATTAACATCAAGTTGATCAACATCCATTGTTGCAGGAGTAATTCTTTTTATTTCGCCTGTTTGTTCGTTGTATATAAACAAAGATTTCCTAGTATTATTAACATATCCAACAGCATTGAAATAATATGGATATTCGTCCAGTATATGAAATCCACTTTCTTCTTCCGCTTTGTTTCTAAATTCAGTTTGCTTATCTTCGTCCAACATATAATAATTGTCACAGGTAATATCTACTTTTGCTATTAATAGATATGTATGTGATTTTTGTAGTCTTCTAATGCCAAGTACCATCAAAGGCAACGTAAATTCTTTCACAATTTCTCCGTCAATACTAAATCGTGTAAATTTTGTTTCAAATTTGGATGCTTTTTTTGATAAAATATATTCACCATCAAATATGAAACTATCCACAGGCTTATTAAACTCTCTAATTTCTTTATCGTCATACAAATGAAGTGATTTCTTATAGGTATTGTTTTCTGCATCTGTTTGAGTTACAATCCAGCCTACCATAGTGTTGTCGTCATTTGCTTTTAAGTCTGATAAACTTTTGTATTGCATAAACATTTTTTGTTCAATTGGTTTCATTTCTTATTTTCCTTTCTAATCATTTAAATTGGACGAACAATGTTCGCCCTTACAATATGTTTTCATATGTAGTTTTTTTGCTTATTTTATATGCATTATAATATAGTGCAACTGACAATATAGTTAATCCAATTAAAAGCTGCCACATAATAATATAACTGCCTGTAGTATCATAAACAACAGAAGGAACAATAGCTCCAGTGGCTGTGCCCATTAGCTGAAACATATTAAATATAGCAAATATCTTGGCAAAATCACGATTACCAAATATATCTCTTACAAATAATCCCAATGTAACTTGAAAACCTCCTGCTCCAATTCCTATTAGTACAGCAGTCACAAACAAACTAAATTGTGTAGTTGGGAAAAGTAGAAATATAAAACTAGACCCAGTGCAACTTGCAAATATTATCAAACTTGGAACCATACCACAAAAGTCATTAAACCTGCCTATAAATATCTTAGCAAATCCTAAAACTAGTAAAGTAACAGATGCAGCTTTTGTTACTAAATCATATTGGTGTCCCGCATCAACAAAGGCTGGTGTCATATTTATAATTCCGCACTGAACAGCAGTACTAAGCAAGAAGCCTCCGATTAATAAACTATAAAACATAGGGGTTTTTATAGCATCTTTATAGGCATATCCTTTAATTAAAGTTTCGGATGTTTTACCTACTTCAAACTCGTTGTCATTACCAATTAAATCATCTTGAGTTGGGTTAGTTTTCAAAAATACTAATATTGCAATCAAAAGCACGATTGTACCAGATATGCCAGCAACTCGATAACTTACTCTCCATCCATATTGTTCAATCACTTCTCCTAATACAGCCACCATTGCAGAGGCAAAAAATCCAGAACCCGCAAAAGCTATTCCTGTTGCAAGACCTTTTCTCTTGTCAAACCATTGTGTTATTATATTTGCAGCCACTGTTAAATTCACACCGTTAAATCCTAGTCCAAACATTATGGCAAAAACATAAAAGTGCCAAGCTTGAGTTGATATAGAAAATCCAAATGTTGCTAATACACAAAGTATCATACTTAAAATCATTATACTCTTTAAATTTTTTCTTCCATATAGCCTTGCATATATTGGTGCCATAGATACAGTTGTTAGCATAATAATTGTTGAGTAAACAGAAAATTCACTCCTCAAAATACCTAGACTTTCCGAAACAGGCTGTATATATATATTTAATGTATTATTTAAAAATCCTTGTCCGCCACCAGTAATCAATGTGCAAGCAACAATGTTAGACACTCGTTTTTTATCCACATAACAACCCCTTTCTATTTTTATATAGGCGAACCAATGTTCGCCCACAACAAATTACATTTATTCTAGTTCTGCAAATTTATAGATAAATAAAATACAGCACATTTCAGACTCTTTAAGAGTTTCCACTACTGCAAATTCATTTGGACTGTGAGGAAGTGCTGCATGGCCTAATCCTCCTGTAACAATAGGAATATCAGTATATTTTTGGAACATCCCTAGTGGAGCTGAACCTGCTAGGCATGGCCATGGTTGCACAGTATATCCCATTTCTTCTTGGGCTGCAAACATCGCTTGAATTGCTGGGTCACTTTGTTTTGTTCTGCAATATCCGTATGCATTTGTATAAGAAAATTCCATTCTATCCATTACACCAAGCTTTTCAAAGTGAGCTTTTATTTGACCTACAGTTTTTTCAACATCCATATTTGGAACAGTTCTAAGGTCCATCTTTACAGTTACGTCATGAGGCAACAGAGTTTTTAATCCCTCACCAGTATAACCTCCAATTATTCCATCTATATTAAGCTCTGGCATAAAAGTATAGTTTTCAAGAGCTGCTCTAACTTCCATGTTATTTTTGAACTTTCTAACACCATATTCTTTTTTCCAAGTCTCAGCACTCCAAACAGACAACAAACGGTCAAAAACTTCCGCATCCCCTTCTATTTCTCCCACTACATCATCATAAAAACCTTCAATAAGAATTTTGTCATCTTTATCTTTTATAGTACCAAAAGCTTTTATTAGTTCCCAAATTGGATTATTCACCCAAATAGCGTATTCTGCATGGATATGGCGTTCAGCAGGACCTCCCCAATCTCCACCTTTAAATTTAATCTGAATTTCTGTTATTCCTTTTGTTCCAAGATATTGTTTTACTTTCTTTTCTGTAGCAGAAGCTTGAAATGCGTGGAAAAAGATGCAATCACATGCGTTTATCTCGTCAAGTAGTTCTTCAACAACTCCAGGCAGATGTCTTGAACCCATTTCTTCTTCACCTTCAACCAAAAACTTTATGTTTACAGGAAGTGTTCCCTCAGCATCTAATATTGTTTTAATAGCATTTACTACAGCTGCCAAAGGTCCTTTTTGATTTCTTGCTCCACGTCCAACTATTATTTTTCCATATTCTTCATCATCAATAATGTTAGCTTCAAATGGATGGCTTCTCCAAATTTCTCCATCTACTGGTTGAACATCATACATTCCATACATAAGAATAGTCTTTGGAGCTCCAACATCAAGACTTGCATAAACAACAGGCCAGCCAGCTGTTTCATATAACTTTGCTTCTTGACATCCAAGTTCTTTAAAATCTTCCACTAGTAGATGTGCCATATCACGTACACCGTGCCCCGTATTACTAACACTTGGTTGAGAAATATATTTTTGGTATCTTTTAACATGACTATCCCAGTTATCATTTATTATTTTTTGAAAATTTTCTTTATTCATTTTATTCTCCTTTTTTATGGTAAAGAAGAACATCTAAACAATAGTATGTTCTCCTGTATTATACATTGTTGGATTGTTAAAGAATGTTCTAATTTTTATTCATTGATGTCTACATAAGTAAAGTATTTAGCTCCACTGGCAGCGGTCTCAATGCCACTTACTGATTGATCTACTAAATATGGAAGAGTATATGAATATACGGGAATAGTCCATACATTTTCTTCAACAATAAGTCTATCCACTTCTTTTAACATATCCATACGTTTAGATACATCCAATTCTTTGGAAGAATCTTCAACAAGCTGATTAATTCTTTCGTCATCAAATACCGCAAAAGATTGATGACTATCAACAAACAGCTCTAAAAAGTTATATGGATCAACTAATCCTGCAGAATAGCCCATACGGGATACCTCAAATGCCCCATAATTAAGAACATCGTCAAAGAATACTTTGGACTCCGCAGTTTTTAATTCCACGTTAATGCCTATTTGTTTCCATTGAGCCTGTAGTACAGCCGCTACAGTATCATTTGTTGATGAACCATTATAATAATATTCAATAGTTAAAGGATTTTCAGGAGTATAGCCTGCTTCTTGCATAAGCTTTTTAGCTCCTTCAAGATCATGCTCAATGTAATATCCATTTGCATCAGCTTCTTCACGGAAAAATCCATTTTCGCCAGGAATTCCTGTTGGCACTTGCCCATAAATTGGTTTATATATATTTTCAGCATCTAATGCTAGTATAAATTCCTCTCTATTAATTGACATAGCCATAGCACGCCTTATATTTACATCTTGTAATGCTGGATTTGGGTTTGGTGCCAACTCTGAAGTATTAATTTGTATATAATTTATTAATATGGTATTACCCATTTCAAGTTCTGGCTGACCTCCGTAAATAGCCTTTGCAGCTCCAAGGTCTAAATGAAATGCACAATCTATATCATCATTTTGAAAAGCAAGCAACTGTGCATTTGTATCCGGCATCGATTTAAATGTAACTGTATCTAATTTTACATTTGCTGCATCAAAGTAGTTAGGATTTTTTGTAACAATTGTATCTCCTGATTCGTTTAGCTCCGTTAACATAAACGCTCCACATGTTGGTTGATTTGTGCTTAGAGCCCACTCACTATCGTGTTCTGTAGCAATGTCTGGTCTTTGTGGAAGATATACGTTTGTTGTAAGAATTGGCAAGAAAAATGCAGCTGGTTCTTTTAAAGTAATTTCTAAAGTATAATCATCAATTGATTTAACTCCAACATCTCCCATATCTGCAACATCTGCACTGTTAGACCATGCATCTTCTGCATTTAATACATAAATTCCAATATTATCACTTTCTGTAGCTTCTGGACCATATCCTAATGAACGTTTGATACCATATTCATAGTGATGAGCAGTTAGGGGTTCTCCATCAGACCATTTCATATCTTGTCGCAAATTTAAAGTGTATACTAATCCATCATCACTTACATTATATGTTTCGACTCCAACAGGAATAGGATTTGAATCTGGGCCATAAATAAATAATGGTGTATACAGTTGTATTAATACAGCTGTGGTTTCAACATCAATACAAGCTGGTGGATCTAATACTCCTATTTTATTAATTCCAACCACTATATCTTTAGTAGTTTTCGTGACTTCTGAAGCCTCTGTAGTTTCTGCTTCATTACCACATCCTGTCAAACTAAATAGCAATGTAGCACTTAATGTAACTAATAAAGATTTTTTTAATAATTTGTTCATGATGAATTCCCCCATATATAATTAAATTTTATTCATTAACATCTACGTAAGTAAAGTATCTAAGTGCACTGGCATTGCTCTCAACACCACTTATTGATTGATCTACTAAATATGGAAGAGTATAAGAATACACTGGAATAGTCCATATATTTTCTTCAACAATAATTCTTTCCACTTCTCGCAACATATCCATACGTTTAGCTGGATCCAATTCTTTTGAAGACTCTGCAACAAGCTGATTAACTCTTTCATCATCATATAATTCAATAACTTGATGACTATCAACAAACATTTCTAAAAAGTTATATGGATCTACTATTGATGCAGTATAGCCCATTCGAGATACTTCAAATTCCCCGTGATTATTAACATCGTCAAAGAATACTGTGGATTCTGCAGTTTTTAATTCCACGTTAATGCCTATTTGTTTCCATTGAGCCTGCAGTACAGCTGCTACAGTATCATTTGTTACTGAACCATTATAATAATATTCAATAGTTAAAGGATTTTCAGGTGAATAACCTGCTTCTTGCATAAGCTTTTTAGCTCCTTCAAGATCATACTCAATATAATATCCGTTTGCATCAGCTTCTTCACGGAAAGATCCATTTTCTCCAGGAATTCCTGGTGGTACTTGCCCATAAATTGGTTTAAACACATTTTCAGCATCTAATGCTAATATAATTTCTTCTCTATTAATTGACATAGCCATAGCACGCCTTATATTTATATCTTTTAATGCTGGATTTGGGTTTGATGCCAAGTCAGAATAATTAATTCGTATATAATTAATTAATATAGTATTGCCTATTTCAAACTCTGGCTGACCTCCATAAACAGCCTTTGCAGTTCCAAGGTCTAAATGAAATGCACAATCTATGTCTCCATTTTGAAAAGCAAGCAACTGTGCATTTGTATCAGGCATTGATTTAAATGTAAGTGTATCCAAGTTTACATTTGCCACATCAAAGTAGTAAGGATTTTTGGCAAAAACTGTATCTCCTGATACATTTAGATCCGTCACCATAAATGGTCCAGATGTTGGTTGATCTGCACTCAGTGCCCACTCACTATCGTGTTCTGTGGCAATGTCTGGTCTTTGTGGGAAGTATACGCTTCTTGTAAGAAGTGGTAAGAAAAATGCAATTGGTTCTTTTAAAGTAATTTCTAAAGTATAATCATCAAGTGATTTAATTCCAACATCTCCCATATCTGCAACGTCTGCACTGTTATACCATGCTTCTTCTGCGTTTAATACATAAAGTCCAATAGTATCAGCGGCAGCAGCTACTGGGCCATATCCTAATGAGCGTTTTATTCCATATTCATAGTGGTGAGCAGTTAGGGGTTCTCCATCAGACCATTTCATATTTTGTCGTAAATTAAAAGTATATACTAATCCATCATCACTTACATTGTATGTTTCTACTCCAGTAGGAATAGGCCTGGAATCTTGGTCATAACTAAATAATGGTGTATATAGTTGTATTAGTGCATATGTACTTTCAACATCCGTACAAGTTGATGGATCTAATACTCCTATTTTATTAATTCCAACCACTATATCTTTAGTAGTTTTTGTGATTTCTGAAGCCTCTGCAGTTTCTGTTTCATTACCACATCCTGTCAAATTAAATAACAATGTAGCACTTAACGTAAGTAATAAAGATTTTTTTAATAATTTGTTCATGATAAATTCCCCCCTATAGAATATTTAAATAAGCACCTGATTAGTCTGATGCTTCATACCGTTGCGAGTTTTATTCATTGATGTCTACATAAGTAAAGTATCTACTTCCACTTGCAGCAATTTCAAGTCCACTTATTGATGGGTCCAATAAATATGGACTACTATAAGAATATACTGGAATAGTCCATACATTTTCTTCAACAATAAGTCTATCCACTTCTTTTAACATATCCATACGTTTGGCAGGATCTAATTCTTTTGAAGAATCTTCAACAAGCTGATTAACTCTTTCATCATCAAATGCTACAAAGGCTTGATGTGTATCAACAAACATTTCTAAAAAGTTATATGGGTCAAGTAGTGCTGCCCCATAGCCCATGCGAGACATTTCATATGTCCCATAATTAATAACGTCATCAAAGAATATTTTTGATTCTGCAGTTTTTAATTGTAGGTTAATACCTATTTGTTTCCATTGGGCTTGGATTACAGCCGCTATAGTTTCATTTATTGATGAAGCGTTATAATAATATTCAACAGTTAAAGGATTTTCAGGTGAATAGCCTGCTTCTTGCATAAGCTTTTTAGCTCCTTCAAGATCATACTCAATATAACGTCCGTTTGCATCAATTTCTTCACGGAAAAATCCATTTTCACCAGGAATTCCTGTTGGCACTTGCCCATAAAGTGGTTTATATACTCTCTCACCATCTAGTGCTAATATAATTTCATCTCTATTAATTGACATAGCCATAGCACGCCTTATATTTACATCGTTTAATGCTAGGTTTGTTGTAGAGTCAGTGGGGTTAAATTGTAAATAATAATTTCCAATATTATTAGCTATTTTAAGCTCTGGCTGATCTCCATAAACAGCACTTGCAGCCCCAATTTCTATAGTAAACGCACAATCTATATCTCCATTTTGAAAAGCAAGCAACTGTGCATTGGTATCAGACATTGCTTTAAATGTAAGGGTATCCAAGTTTACATTTGCTACATCAAAGTAATTAGGATTTTTTGTAAGAATTGTATCCCCTGATTCATTTAGTTCTGTTAACATAAATGGCCCACATGTTGGTTGATCTGCAGTCAAAGCCCATTCACTACTGTGTTCTGTAGCAATGTCTGGTCTTTGTGGAAAATATACGTTTCTTACAAGAAGTGGCAAGAAAAATGAAGTTGGTTGTTTTAAAGTAATTTCTAAAGTATAATCATCAAGTGATTTAATTCCAACATCTCCCATATCTGCAACGTCTGCACTGTTATACCATGCTTCTTCTGCATTTAATACATAAGCCCCAATAAGGTCAGCTGATGTAGCTTCTGGGCCATACCCTAGTGAACGTTTGATGCCATATTCATAGTGATGAGCAGTCAGGGGTTCTCCATCAGACCATTTCATATTTTGTCTTAAATTAAAAGTGTATACTAATCCATCATCACTGACATTATATGTTTCTACTCCAACAGGTGTAGGATTTGAATCTTGGTCATAAATAAATAGTGGTGTATAGATTTGTGTTAATATAGTTGTAGTTTCATTATCAGTGCAAATTGGCCCATCTAATACTCCTATTTTGCTAAGTCCAACCACCATATCTTTAGTAGTTTTTGCAGTTTCCGAAGCCTCTGCAGTTTCTGTTTCACTACCGCAACCTGTAAAGCTAAACAATAGTGTAGCACTTAAGCTAAGTAGTAAAGATTTTTTTAATAACTTATTCATTTCAAAGTCCCCCTATATAAACAATACAAAATCATGATGTATATTTTAATAACCATTTATTAATTTCTTCAAAGTTTTTCCTTCGTGATTTTGGCCTTCCATTTCTAGTCAAATCATGATTTTCACCTTCAAAGACACACATTCTTGTTTCTACCCCACGAAGTTTCATTGCAGTATACATTTGCAATGCTTCAGTTATAGGACACCTGTAATCTCTCAGTGCATGTATAAACAACGTAGGAGTTTCTGCATTGTTAACATATTTTAACGGACTAACTTCCCACAATTCCTCATGGCAATTTCTAATATCCTTTACTTTCATCTTTATAGGAAAGTCTATACCGCAGTCTCCAGAGGCAACCATGCTTACCCAGTTTGAAATAGAACGTTGAGAAATAGCACATGCAAATCGGTTAGTCTGTGTAATAATATAATTTGTCATATATCCACCATAGCTACCTCCTGCAACTGCAACTCGTGAACTATCAATAGCTTGGTAGTTATTTAATGCTAAATCGGTAAATTTCATTAGGTCGTCAAAAGGAACAGAACCATACACTCCATCCCTGATGTTTGTAAAGAAGTTGCCCTTGCCATCAGAGCCTTTTGGATTGCAAAATATCACAAAGTATCCCATTGATGCCCACATTTGCATCTCATGATAATATAATGGACCATATGCAGTTTTTGGACCTCCATGAATATCCAATATAGCAGGATATTTTTTATTTGGGTCATAATTTATAGGTTCGAGAACATAACCATCCACTGTATAATCAACTTGCTTTATACTGTGCGGTATGGGTTCAGCCACATAATATTCTTGTTTTACCCACTCATTAAAACTACTAATTCTGTTAGCTACATTGTCTTTAACTGAATATATTTCTTGTAGTCGCATATCGTAAAATCCAATAGTTATCATTTTTCCATTTAAAAATGCAATTGCATCAGTGGAGCCGGCAATATCTATCACAAATTCTGTCTTCCCGTCTTCAAAACTAAATACACATGCACTATCTTTATGAGTAGCTATAAAATATGGTTTTCCTTTATAATTTAAATAATTGTTGTATGCTCCAAATCTGCTATCTGTTCCTGCTGTATTAAAAAATCCTAGATCTGGATCTGCAACTGCCACAATTTCATCGTTTCCTTTTAACATATAAAATATTGGATGCTCTGTGTAGCCATGTCTCATTCCGTTTGTCCCCCCAAAATGAGGAACACCATCTTTATAAAAAATTCTAAGTACTCGAATATCATTTTTAGAATATAGCGTTTTTAAGCTACTGTCTGAAAAATCATATAAATATACTTGGGATGTAAATTCTTTATTTGTTGTATATTCTTTACCAGAAAATAGTATCTCATTTTTACAAATATCAATGTGTTCAACATTCATATTGTCTGGAGTTATCTTGTTAATTGTATTAGTTTCCTCATTGTATATGTACAATGAATTTCTTGTTTTGTTTACATACCCTTCTCCATTAAAGTAATAAGGATATTCGTCTAGTATATGGAAACTTTTGTTTGCTTCCACTTTTGCTTCATATTCTTTTTGCTCTTGCTCACTTTGCTTATAATAATTAGGGTTAGTTATATCCACCTTAGACACAAGTAAATATGTACTTTCCTTAAGTTTATACACCTTGATTACTTTCAAAGGCAACGTAAATTCTTTCTTCACATTTGCATTCAAATCATATCTAGTAAAAGTTGTGTTAAATTGGCCAACTTTCCTTGAAAGTATATATTGGCCATCAAATATAAAGTTATTTATATCTGCATTAAACTTTACTATCTCTTTGTCATCATACAAATATAAAGACTTGTTATACCCATTTTTTTTCGTGTCCACTTCGGACACTATAAATCCAATTAAAGTGTTATTTGCATTAGCTTTTAAATCAGATAAATATTTATATTGTTCAAACATATTAGGCATAATTGGTTTCATTTTTTACTCCTTTATATCAACGCAATCTTGTTTTTCTTAAAACTTATATAAAAAATGCACCATACTACATTATTCATATAGAAAACATGCTACCTTATGGTTATCAATGTCTATTGTTGAGGGTCTTTCATTAAAGCATCTATCAGTTGCTTGGCTACACCTAGTGCAAAACGTGCATCCTTTAGGCGGATTTATAGGGCTTGGAATATCTCCCTTAAGTGCAATTCTTTCTTTTGAGCGTGCAATTTTTGGATCAGGTATAGGAACTGCAGACAATAGAGCTTTTGTATATGGATGTAGTGGATTGTGATAAACATCATTGCTAAGTCCTGATTCAACCAATCTGCCTAGGTACATTACCCCTATTCTATCCGAAATGTGTTTTACCATGCTTAAATCATGAGCAATAAATAAATATGATATTTTCATTTCATTTTGAATTTTTTTTAGGATATTGATAACTTGAGCTTGAATTGACACGTCTAGTGCTGAAATTGGTTCATCACACACAATAAATTTTGGATCTAAAGCCAAGGCTCTTGCTATTCCAATTCTTTGTCTTTGTCCTCCACTAAACTCATATGGATAACGTCTTATATGATCTGGTTTTAGCCCCACTATTTCAAGAAGGAACTTCACTTGCTCTTCCCTTTTTTCATCGTTTTCATATATTTTATGAATAATCATAGGTTCTTTTATAATTTCTCCAACTGTCATCCTAGGGTTTAAGGAGGCATATGGATCTTGAAATATCATTTGCATATCTTTATGATAGTTAGCCAATTCTTTGCCTTTTATATCAGATATATCGTTATTATTAAATTTGATAACTCCACTGTTTGGTTCATAAAGTTTGACAATCGTACGCCCAAGGGTGCTTTTGCCACATCCACTTTCTCCAACCAACCCATAAGTTTCACCTTCATACACTTCTAGGGAAACACCATCAACAGCTTTTACAATTTGTTTTTTGCTAAACAATCCTTTAGTTACATCAAAATGAGTTTTGATATTTTCTACTTGTAAAATAGGGTTCATACTATTTGCTCCTTTCATCTTGTAGCCAACAAGAAACACTGTGTTCTTTAGTTATAACACTTTTGTATGGCATATGGTATTTGCATACTTTCATTGCTTTTTGACACCTATCAACAAATGGACATCCTGCAGGTGGTTTTAACAAATCTGGCGGAGAACCTGGAATTGGTGTCAGTTCATCTTCATCTTTTTCTGGGTTAGATATACACCCTAACAATCCTAGTGTGTATGGATGCTGTGCATTATAAAATATATCTTCAGCACTACCTTTTTCTACAATCATTCCTCCATACATAATCGCTATGTTATCACACAATTTTGCCACTACTCCTAAATCATGAGTAATTAAAATAATGCCAGCGTCTGTTTTGTTTCTTAATGAATCAATAAGCTCTAGTATTTGTGCTTGTATAGTAACGTCTAATGCAGTGGTTGGTTCATCAGCAATAATTAAAGAAGGTGTGCAGGCTAAGGCCATGGCTATTACTATTCTTTGACGCATACCACCGGAAAATTCAAACGGATATTGGTTCATACGTTTTTCTGGTGAAGGAATGCCTACTTGTTTCAATAAATTAATAGCTCTGTTGTATGCTTCTTTTCTACTAACCTTGTGGTGATTTAATATAGGCTCCATAAGTTGAGTTTTTATTTTTAGCACAGGATTTAGGAATGTCATTGGGTCTTGAAATATCATTCCAATAGTGTTTCCTCTTATTTTAGATATAACTTGTTTATATTCTTTATACGTGTTGTAATTTGAAGGCACTAGAGATTGACCGTTAAATAGAATGTCACCTCCAACAATTTTACCATTATTAGCTAACAGTCCCATCAACGAAAACATGGTAACACTTTTTCCGCTTCCGCTTTCTCCCACTATTCCCAATATTTCACCTTTATCAACTGAAAAAGAAACTCCTCTTACAGCTTTCACAACACCTTGTTCGCTTGTAAAGGATGTTTGTAAATTATCTATTTGTAGTAATGCCATTTAATACCCCTCCTTTTGAACAACCTTTTATTTCCTTGGCTCTAATGATTCACCCAATCCATCTCCCACAAAATTAAGAGATAAAATAGTTAAGCTCATTATAGTTAGTGGCCAAATTACTTGTATTGGATGAGTGTGTATCAATTCACGACTAGCGTTGGCTAAAAGCCCCCAACTTGATTGTGGTTCACTTATACCAATTCCTACAAAGCTTAAAAAAGACTCTGTAAATATAGCTGATGGCACCATCATGGTCAAAGTAACTATAATTGGACCTAACGCATTCATTATCAAATGCCTAAATATAATTCTTCTTTTACTAGCACCAATTACTTTTGCCGCTAGTGCAAATTCTTGTTCTTTAAGGGACATTATTTGTGTTCTAACTTGTCGTGCCATTCCTATCCAAGACGTTGCACATATTGCAATAAGCATACTTATTGGGCTATTTCCAAATACCATAAGAATTAATATTGTGTATAACAATGTTGGAACAGAATATATAATATCTACAGCTCTCATCATTAAAACATCAATTCTACCCCCAAAATATCCAGCTATTCCACCATATACTATGCCTATAAATAAATTTATTATTGCTGCAGAAAATCCAATTGATAGTGATATTCTAGCCCCATACATAATCCTTACAAATATATCTCTACCTAGTTTGTCTGTTCCAAAAAGATGTTCTGCTGATGGTAGTAAATTTCGTGCTTGCAAATTTTGCTCTTCATATGAATACGGAGATACTATTGGCACAATAATAGCTAAAGCAATTATAAATATAATAAATATTAATCCTGCAACAGCTAGTTTATTTTTTTTAAATCGTTTTATCGCATCTTGCAAAAATGTTCTTGAGTCATATGCTATTGCTTCACTATTTTTTTCATCATCTGACAACGAAGTAAACATATTATCAATATTATCAAATATTATTGGATCTACCATATATCACACCTACACTTTCAACTTAATCCTTGGATCCACTATTGCAGACACTATATCTGCCAATAAACTTGTTATTATTACTAAACTACCAAAAAATATCGACATGCCCATAATTAATGTGTAATCACGGTTCGTAATGCTATTTACAAACTCACTGCCTATTCCTGGTATTGAAAATAAGCTTTCTATTACAAAACTTCCTGTCATCAAGTAAGCAATCAAAGGTCCACTGTACGTAACAATTGGAAGTAAAGCATTTTTTAGTCCATGTTTTATAATTACAACAAGTTCTTTTGAACCTTTTGAACGTGCTAAAGTAATATAATCTTTATTCATAACATCTCTTAATGAACTTCTTGTCAACCTTGTAATAACGGAAATAGGATATATCGCCAAAGAAATAGTTGGTAAGACATAATGTTTAGGTGTATTTAAACCTACCAAAGGAAAGAGCTTTAATGTTACTCCAAATATTATCATCAGTAACATTGCCATCAGGAAGCTGGGTATACTTACTCCTAGTGTTGCTATAAATGTAATTATACCTTGAAGCCATCGTTTTTTTGTAAGAGCAGATATAATACCTAGTGTGAGCCCCACAACCATAGCAAAAGAAAAAGCATAAAACCCAAGTTTTATAGTGCTTGGTGCACCTCTGCTAATTATATATGTAACATCCATACCAGGTCGTTTTATTGATTCGCCAAAATCACCTTGCAAAGCATTTTGTAAATAAATAAGATATTGTTCGGGCAAAGACTTATCTAATGCATATTTTTTATTTAATGCTTCAGCAACTTGTGGAGACATTGCTATGCCTTCTTGCCCAAAAGGACTACCAGGAATAATCCTCATAGTAAAAAATGTTATAGTTGCCAGAATAAATAAAGATAAGATTCCTGCTAGTAACCTTTTACATATAAATTTAATCATATGGTTTTAAGCCCCCTTTAAAATTTTAGATTTTATTCATGAAAATAAGAAAAAGCCAAAGGTCTGTTCTTATTTTTAAAATTATGCAAGAGTAATCAGTATAGTTATCATTTAATAAATTAACTATCAACAAAATTATATTAATCATTTCGATTTTGCAACTATACTGAATTTTTCTTGCAAAAGTGTATTAATCAAAATTATAGTGCTATAAATTTTTAAAGTCAAGTAAATAAGTATAATACTGTGATAATTACATTTAAATACTTTAGTCAAAAAGTAATTTATTGAATATTTAATAAAATTAAAATTTGTTTTAAATAAATGTTGTAATAAATATTTTTTTATTTTGAATTTTATATTTAGTGTATGTTAAAATTATTATGTAGTATAAAATAATTAAGCTAATTAGTCAATAATGTTTAAAATGTTACATTCTCTTAGAATATTTTTTATGTATTGAACATCACAACTTGTATAACATTGTAATAACTGCAATACTATGTTTGGATATAAAGTCAATTAAATAAAAATCAAATGCAGTTATAACAAAATATTGTAGCAACCAACTTTATACTTTACAGTTCACATTTATCGTTGTACAAATTTATTATATATTATAAAATAACGGATAAATGTATTGGCATTGGGATTTAATACATAAAATTATAAGTATAAATTTATTCTATATTTGGAGGAGATTTTATGGAGTATAAACAAATTAGAGCGGTGTATGATGAAACAACAATTAGAGTGTATCAAGCATATTCTCACAAAATTGCAAATGAGGCGTTACGCCTTGGCAAATTTGGAGGGAATTTTAAGCTAACACGAATGACTTGGATAAAACCATCATTCTTGTGGATGATGTATAGGTGTGGATGGGCGATTAAAGATGCTGGTCAAAATAGAGTTTTAGCAATTGATATAAAGAGAAGTGCATTTGATGAATTGGTGAGAAATGCTGTTTCTTCACATTACTATAAAGAGCTGGGTATAACTCGAGAAGAATGGCAAACGCAGTTAAAAAATTCAAATATTGTGTGCCAGTGGGATCCTGAACGTGATATATATGGGAATAAAATGGAGTATCGTTCTTTACAAATAGGGATACGTGGCGAAGCTAGTTATAAATACGTAAACAATTGGATTGTACAAATTAATGATATTACGGAATATGTAGCTGAACTTAGAGAATTAAAATCCATAGACAAAGATTTAGTCTACGCAAAACTTCCTGCTGAAAAAATATATCCAATGAGTAATTCAATCTCACTTTTTTC
This sequence comes from Candidatus Epulonipiscium fishelsonii, assembly GCA_001983455.1. Taxonomy (GTDB): domain Bacteria; phylum Bacillota; class Clostridia; order Lachnospirales; family Cellulosilyticaceae; genus Epulopiscium_A. The sequence goes on along the minus strand of LJDB01000025.1, from coordinate 7,148 downwards.
ATAGTTTAACACAGCTAGTACTACTGTTTTTTTACATTTTTACCAGAGGCTAAGATTATAGTAAATATCGCAAAACACAACAATGCACTGGAAGCAATGAAATCATGCCAAATAGAAATAGTATAGAGGAAAGAGACCCCTATACTATTTTTCTTGTTTCTTCTTTTTCTCAATTTTCTCTAGCACTCTTATTAAATGTTCAATATGTTTTCTCATATGTCTTTTAGCCAAAGTTGCTTCTTTATTTTCAATAGCAGCTATAATTTTTCCGTGATATCGGTTGGTGACAACTTTTACGTTTGCTCTATTGCTAACCTTGAATTGATGAGCTTTTAAAACACCAAATATAGCCTCTATAAAAAGTTCAAATGCTCTGTTATGAGATGCTTTAGCTATAGCTAGATGCAACTCTCTATCTAAATCATATAAATCTTCTTTTGTTATATTTTCTAAATCACATCTTTTATTATGCAATTCTTTCATATGCTCAATTTCTTCCTCTGTTGCGTTAAGAGCTGCAAGATATGCGGCATTCTCCTCAATTTCTCTTCTTAGAAACATAAAATCAATAGACAAGTGATTATCTAGTATCAGGTATATCTCTAGTACTTTAGTTAGCATGTCGGGTGATTTATCATTTACATAATTTCCATTCCGTTGCTCTGTTACTATAATGCCCATTTTGTTTAGTGCACCAATAGCCTCCCTAATGGATGAGCGGCTAACGCCGTATTCTTGCATCAATGTACGCTCAGACTTTAATTTATCCCCTGGTTGTAATTCTCCATTTTTAATTTGCTCTAGTATACTCTCAAATAGTTGTCTGCTTTTAGTTTTATTTTCCACCATTAATGTTCTTATAAGTTTCGCATAAGTTTAGTAATAAAGTATTTACCAGCTTCTTTATTTTTAACATACTTTTTATTGACTAGTTCTATAACTGTATCATATTTTATAAAATTATCTACTGAAGCCATCTTTAAATATTGACGAGCATCCTCTATTTCAGGGTCTTTCATAATTCCTGCTAGTGCTATAAATAAAGTAATTGCATCTTGCTCCCAATTAAAGTCTTTCAATAGATTTTCATGAACAGTTTTTTGTTCTTGTCGCATTTTTTCAACATCATTTTTTGAGTATAAATGGTTGGCATCTAATCCAACTCTATTATATTGTTCATCTGGAGCATCGTTATTTTTCATTTCTTGAATTAAAGCATTAATTAGTTTTGCCTCTAGTTCTGGATTATCCAAAGGTGAAAGTTGCTCTGGATCAGTATTTAAGTCCCATAGTAAATTACCGTATTGGAATGAATTACAGAATATAGGTGCCCCGAGTTTGCTTTCAGCAGGATATTTCATTAGTTGCAAGCCTTTAGTAAAATTAAATGCTGGGGAAAGTTCGCCTTTACTTAAGCGTTCAACACTAAAAAAGCTATTTCTTCCAGTTGGCATTAACGTATATTCAAAACATGGAGTATTTCCAAGGTTGTGTGAAGCCCTCATATAAATATGACCATCATTATCCACTATATTTATAAAGGATGAATGATATCCAAATAGACCATATTCTCTTATAGGAGTATCATTTTCTACAATGGGAAGCATTGATTTTCCTTGCATTTGTTCAGGTATTTCTAATCCGAAGAAATCAACTAAAGTTGCTGGTATATCAATAGTTTGAGCAAGTGATTTTCTTCTGCCACTTTTTTTAGATCTTGGATCATATAAATAAAATGGTAATTGAGACACTTCGTTATAACAAGGCATAACAGATTTTGCCCACCAGTCTTTTTCTCCAACCATAAGACCATGGTCGCAATTTACAATTAACATAGTATCCTTCCACATATCGTTTTTGTCCATAAAATCAAGTATTCTCCCAAGACTTCTATCACACATTGTAATCAAAGCTTTATATAGGTTTGCACAATGGTCTACTTTATCCTTCTCTTCTAAAACAACCCCATATGAAGGCAGATTGAAAAATGGACCTTTATAATCACCTTCTTTTTCATATAAATACTTAAATTCGTCTGGCACATCAAACGGTTCATGAGGGTCAAAAGTTTCAATTTGAATGAACCAATTATCTTCATTAACATTATTTTCAAGAAACTGCATACCCGCATCAAAAGTTGCAATCTGAGGATAATAATTTTCCTCTTTTATCTTGTTGTGGTTTTTCCAATAATCTTTCCACCAAGTTTTATGAGTGTGTTTTCTCATTGTATCTACATGAGGTGGAATTTCAGGGTCTTGCATTTTAGAAACCCAGCTATCTGCAGCTTGCCCCCTAAAAACTTCCCAAGAATTATATCTTTTGTGATAAGTAGCTCCACCATCATCAAAATAATGCATATGATCAGTTACAAGATGAGTATAGACTCCACTTTTTTTCAGCATTTCTGGCATGGAAACATCATATGGTTCAAGAGGCCCCCAAGTTCTATGCAAAAAATTATACCTACCAGTATGAAGCTCACGTCTTACTGGCATACATGGTAAGCTTCCTACAAAAAAATTATCAAATGTTGCAGCTCTTTTAGAGAGTCTTTCAAAATTTGGGGTCTCTACCTCTAAATTAGAATATGGTTTTAACATCCTACGACTTAATGAATCAAACATAACCATTATAGCTTTCATTAATTTACCTCCTAAAATTATAAATAAAGACTAGTAGTCTTTTTATCATCGTGAACAAAAAAGAAAGATACATGGTTTCCTATCATGAATATATAGAATTAAACAATTTTGTTTTGCTTCTTTATCATGAATCAACATATTTATTATATTGGTCACAAAAATAAATTTTTATACTTTACTTTTTTGTACTTTGGTCATACCATATAACCATACCATAATTAGGCCAAAAACACACCTTTTTTCTTTAATTTTCCAGTAATTTTGGAGCAATTACTAAAAAATATAAATATTTTTCATATATTTTTCCATTGAAATTTTACCTAAAATTTATTAATTTGTATAACTTGTTAGTTTTATATCTAGGAAAATTTAATTTTAATTTAAAATAGTATAATCTTCTCTTTTTTTATATACTAGTGTCTTTTAGTATGATGGTAAAATTAGTTATGTTTTTTGTGGATATTTAGGTAATTGTACAAAAATATTATATTTATATTGACTTAAAACTTGAAATTTTATATTATGTTTCTATAGATGTTGTCACTAACATTTTTAAAAACATAATTAAATTTAAAATTTTTTATGTTAAATTTGAATACTTTTTAAAACATAATTTTAAGGGGGGTTTTATTTGTGACAAAAGTAGTAATGCTAGGAAGTGGAACGCCTGATCCAAGTCGTGAACGTTCAGGTCCTTGTGTAGCAGTAGTAGTAGATGAAAATGCATACCTTGTAGATTTTGGTTCAAACCTATGTAGGCAAGCAAACACTATGGCAAAAAAGGGAATAAAAGCTTTAATGCCAAAAAACTTAAAGATAGGATTTTTAACACATCTTCATTCAGATCATACACTAGGGTATCCCGACTTTCTACTAACTCCTTGGGTAGTTGGCAGAAAAGAGAGAATGACAGTTATTGGACCAGTGGGTACACAAGAGATGACGGATAATCTTCTTAAAGCATATAAACATGACATTGATGAAAGAGTTCAGGGTTTTATGAAGGCTGATCCAAACGGTGCAAGTGTTGATGTAAAAGAAATTACAGATAGTGGTCAAGTGTATCAAGATGAATTTGTTACAGTTTATGCAATTGGTATAAATCACGGGACATTGGGAGGTGCTTTTTCTTATAAGTTTGTAACTAAAGATAAAAGCATTATAATTTCTGGCGACAAATCACCTTGTGAAGCTTTTGCTAACGCTGCACAAAATTGTGATATTATGGTTCATGAAGTGTATCCAACCAAAAATTTAGCATCAAGACCAGAAGTTTGGAGAAACTACCATGGTTCTGTTCATACTTCATCTGAAGATGTTGGAAAAATTGCAAGTGCTGCGAATGCTAAAAAAGTAGTGCTATATCATCCAGTGTATCTTCTTGGAAATCAAACAGCAAATATGAAGAATTTACCAGAGGTAATTAAAGAACTAGAAGAATACATGGTTGAAGATGTGAAAGCTAACTATAAAGGCGAAGTATACATGTCTGAAGATTTTGACATATACGAATAGTATTATTTAAAAATTAGGAGGAGTAAGTTTTATGTATGAAAATTTGTTTAAGCCATTAAAAGTAAATAGTGTTGTTTTAAGAAATAGGATTATATCTTCACCAATTGATGTTCATAAGTCACGAGAAAAAGCAACGGGAGGGGCTTCATTAATAGTAATTGGAGCAGGATTTGTTTCAAAAGAAATAAGAGGAAGAATAGCAGCAAGAAATGTTAATCCATTTGAAGTACAAAACCGTGATCTAGCACTTCAGCTTCGTGAAACAGTAAACTTTTGGAGACAAGGTGGTTCTTTAGTTTCCTTAGAAATTTTACACTGTGGACAGTATGGTTCTTTCTTAAAATCAGACTATGTTTATGGGCCATCTGCTGGTGTACGTCAACATGACAAAGCGGAAATTATTGCTTTAGACGAAGCAAAAATGGCAGAAATTATTGAAGAATTTGCAGTTGGAGCAAGAGTTGCAAAAGAATTTGGTTTTGACATGGTAACTGCTCACTTTGCACATGGATGGCTTATTTCAGAATTCTTATCTAAATCTTGGAATAAACGTACAGATGAATATGGTGGATCATATGAAAACCGTATTAGATTTCCACGTCGTGTTTTACAAGCTATTAGAAAAGCAGTTGGACCAGATTTTCCAATTGATATGAGAATTAACGCAAAAGATTGGGTAGCAGGAGATTTAAATGATATAGATGAAGTAGCTAGATTTTTGGAAGATATGGGGAAAGAAGGCCTGGTTGATATGGCAAATATATCAGTGGGAGCTGACATGGCTCTTTTAGGAAACATCCGTATGGCGCCACATGCAATCCACCCAAGAATGGTTAATGCACAAATGACTAAATATATTAAAGATAGAGTAAGTAGCATACCAATTACAGCAGTTGGCTCAATTATGAACCCAGATGAAGCAGAAATGCTTATTAAAGAAGGATATTGTGACGCAGTTTGGATTGGCCGACCAATGGTTGCTGATCCAAGATGGGCAAAAAAAGCGTGTCAAGATAAAGCTGAGGACATTACTCCTTGCTTAAGATGTTTATATTGTTTCCCAATGGCTACTCAAGCTAAAAATGTTGGTTGCTCAGTAAATGCAAGATTTAATAAAGAAGACCTATATCCAGAAGAAATTAAGGTAAAAAATCCTAAAGATGTAGTAATTATTGGAGCAGGACCTGCTGGAATGAAAGCTGCAATAACAGCATATGATCAAGGACATAAAGTTACTTTGGTAGAAAAAAATGATAAAATAGGTGGTGTTATTAGATTTACTGATTATGTTAAATCTAAACAGGACTTAAATAGCTATATGAATTATCTTATAACACAAGTAGAGAAAAGAGACATTAAAGTTCACACTAACTTTGATGCAAATTATGAAAACATTAAAAAGCTAAATCCACAAGTATTAATTGTAGCAGTTGGAGCAACTCCAATAACTCCTCCAATTAAAGGTGCCAATAAACCACATGTTTTAGGATTTCTGGAAGTATTTCCAAAGCTTGAACAAATGGGCAATAACGTAGTAATTATTGGTGGCGGAACAATTGGCTGTGAGATTGCTATTGATATTGCGGAACTTGGAAAAAATGTTACAGTTGTGGAAATTGGTGGAGAGCTAAATAGAACAGCAAATAGACTATACAAAATAGCACTTGCTGAAAGAATGAAAGAACTTCCAACTATTAAAACCATGACAAATACACAATGTATGGAAATAGCAAATGATGGAGTAAAAGTTAAAAATGAAAATGGAGAAATAACTCTTAAAGCAGACAATGTAATAATGGCTACTGGGCTAAAACCTCTTACAGATCTTGCAAATTCCTTCTTTGGAATTACATCTGAAACGTATGTAATTGGGGACTGCAAAAAAGTAGGAATAGTAAAAAATGCTACAGAAGATGCGTATTTCTTTGTAAATGGAATTTTAGACTAGATACTTAACTTGGAGAGAAAATGTTCTCTCCATTGTTCAACTAAGGGGGCGATGTTTATGGCAGAAGCCGTTAAGAAAGAAAAAAATGTTACACTACATACAATTATTGGGCTTTGTATAATGATTTTTGGAGGATTTATTCCACCTATATACGAAATGACTGAAATAGGAATGCAAGTAATAGGGATATTTCTAGGAACTTTATATTTATGGTCCACTGTAGAAATATTATGGCCCAGTTTAGCAAGCATATTTATGCTTGGAATTTCTCAGTAGGATATTTCTAGGAACTTTATATTTATGGTCCACTGTAGAAATATTATGGCCCAGTTTAGCAAGCGTATTTATGCTTGGAATTTCTCAGTATGATACAATGGGAAAGGTTTTAGCAGGATTTTTAGGCAATGCAACAACTGTACAATTGTTCTTTACAATGTTGTTTACAGCATCACTACTTTACTATGGAATTACAAAATATATTGTACAATTTTGTTTATCCTTAAAACTAGTAAATGGTAAACCTTGGGCAATTACAGCATTGTTAATTTTCTCAGCTATGTTTACAGGAACTTTTATTGGACCATTTGTTTCACTGTTTTTATTTATTCCAATTATGATTGACGTTTACAATCAAGTAGGGTTTAAGCGTGATGATAATTATGTTAAAGTAACACTAGTGCTAGTATTGATGGGATCACTTATGGGAGCAGGAATTGCACCATATAGAGGGGGTACACTTACAGCACTTACTTTCTACAATGAAATGGTTTCAGGAGAAAATGTAATTGAAGGACAGTTTATTGTAGAACAAGGCCCATATTTTTTATATGCCTTTTTACTTAGTATTATTTGTTTAGTAGTTTTATTACTATTTAGTAAGCTTTTCTTTAAAATCGATGTAACCCCACTAAAAAATCTAAGTATCGAACAATTAAATAAAAACAAATTACCTCCACCTTCATTTAGACAAAAATTATTGTTCTTTTCTTTAGTAATTTTTATTCTTTGGATGTTGTTACCTTCATTTTTAGATTTTATCC
>LJDB01000024.1 GCA_001983455.1 Candidatus Epulonipiscium fishelsonii | reverse complement strand
AAAACTAAAAATCTCACTGGAATCATCGACTATGAATATTATTTATAATAAAAATAAGAAAATCGCCTTTAATAGTAATATAAAAAATGCAATGAACTATCACAAGACGTAATATTTACCAGGAACAAATACAGGCCAAATTCGAGTCTAATAATTATTGGGCTGAATTTTTGCGATACAATTACATAAAATAATATTACTAGAGTTTTTTCTATAAAGAATATATTTTATAAGACCGATATATTTTATATGAGAGACGAAAAGATTATTATTTTTCTCTTATTATAGTAAGTGTACTTATATTATAATATTAAGTGAGTAGTTGTTTAGAAAAAATTATACATTGCCTGATACTATTTATGAGTTCGGAGCATTATAACTATATTAAAGTATTGTACTAGTTAGTTGCATTTAGAGTATTTAAGTTTTAAAATATGCAAATTTAAAGCTTAAATACTATTTTTAGAATTATGGCCTTTGGTCTCAATCTCTATTAAATAACTATATTATTTAACTAGAACAATGGATTATGTTAAAAAATAGAAAGGAGGATAAAACATGAGAATTGGTCCAACGCCAGGTATTACACAAATGTACAACTCCCAAAAAGTTTCAGCACCTCAAAAGAAAACACCAATACGTACCGACGATTTAAAATTGTCTAATCAAGCAATTGAAAGAAACTTTGCTTATAATATGGCAAAGAACGCACCCGATATAAGAAGTGGAAAAGTAGATAGTTTAAAGTCTCAAGTTCAACAAGGAACTTATAATGATAGTGTTTCAACAGAAGAATTAACTCAAAAACTTATAGATAGTTTTTCAATGTAATGGAGGCAAAATATGGCAGGCATAATATATGACTTGGTAGATATATTAGAACAACAAAAAGAGTGTTATGAAGGTCTATATACTTTGGCTACTTATAAAACACAAGCAATAGTAAATAAAGAAATTAATTTTTTGCAAGATGTAGTGAACCGAGAGGAAGAATTTCTTGGCCGAATGGCTATCCTTGATAAAAAAAGAGAAGAAACTTTTAATGATATAGCTCTAGTTACAGGACTCAACCCAAAAACTATTACTATTACTATTATCATACAAAAGATGGGGGAAAATTTAGATGTAAGCAAAACTTTAGTAAAATTAAGAGAAGATTTGTTAGGTGTAATAAAAAAAGTAAAAAGAGAAAATGACCAAAACAAATTGCTTCTTGAACAATCTATAGAATTTGTAAATTTTAGTTTAAATGCAATTAAATCGACAAAATTTACGCCTATGGAACATAACTATACTAAAGCGAGCTTACAGCAATCCCTTTCACAAAGCCTAGATACAATAAGTATGTTTGATTCAAAAAGATAACAAACATAAATAAAAAGATAACCGAGATAAATAAAAACATAAGAAAGATAAATAAGTTTAAGGGGGATGATTTAGCATGTCAATGGCAAGTTTAAGCAGGGTAATGTCTGGATTACTTTCGAGCAAAAAAGGCCTGGAAGTAACTGGACATAATATTGCAAACGTAAATACTAAAGGCTATACAAGACAACAATTAATGCATCATGATGCTGGATATTTAACAGTTGGTTTTAATGGTGGAGTTCCAATGCAAGTTGGGACTGGGGTAAATGACACAGAGGTACGCCAAATTAGAGATAGCTTTTTAGATCAGCAATTTAGAACACAAAACTCAATGTTAAGCTATTACCAAACACAAACAACCGTTATGAATGAAGTAGAAACAATATTGGATGAACCATATGGAGAGGGTCTAAGTGAACTTTTAAATAATTTTTGGGGTCAAACACAAAAACTTTCAGCAAACCCTGAAAATATAGAAGAACGTATGGCTTTTATCCAAAGTGCGTATACCTTAATGGAAAGAGCAAAGCAAATTCAAGATAGTTATACAGAATATCAATATAATTTAAATGAACAAGTTGAAGAATCTGTAAAAAATATAAATGAACTTACAGATGGCATTGTTGAAATGAACGCAAAAATTGTGGCAGCAGAGCAAACGGGACAAAAGGCAAATGACTATAGAGATATTAGAAATAATCTTATAGATGAACTTTCAAGTTATATGCAAGTTGATGTTTATGAAGAAGGAGACGGATCAGTATCAATTAATGCAGAAGGAAGAGCACTTGTTAATGGACCGTTTAAAAATGAAATATTACTTAAACAATCGCAACCAATGAGTCCGTTTAAAGTTCCAGCCTTTAAAAGTGGTGGAAACCTATTTAATTTAACTAAAGAAATTAATTCAACCAATGGAAATGATGGAGCTTCTCTAAAAGCACTTCTTGTTGCAAGAGGTCCTGCTGTTGCAGATGCTGGCACGTCTTGGAAAGATATTACTTTAAATGACTCAAAAAGTGCATCTGAAGAAGGAAATTCTTATATTATTCCAGAGCTACAAAAAAACCTTGACATGTTAATGATGGAAGTTGCTGATGTTGTAAATTCTGCTCTTGATGGAGAAGGAATTGGGATTCATGAGGGTTTGCAAGGAGTGCAAGTTTTTATTCCAATAAAAGAAAATCAATTAATGACCACTAGTAATATGCAAATTAACCCTGAGCTTTTAGAAACAGGTGGATATAATAAGCTTGGAACTGTATCCATAACAGGTAATATTGGAGATAATAGTAAGATTCAAGAACTTTTAACAGCTTGGAATGAACCAAAGGAATGGTATAAAAATAAAGATGGGACTGTAGATCCAAATGCTCCATTTGAAAGAACTTTAGACATACCCGATTTTTTTAATCAATATGTCAGAGAAATTGGTCAAAAAGGATCTGTTAATGCAAGTAAAATGAATGAAAAAACATCTATAGTAACTAGTGTTACAAATGAAAAATTTAGCTTAATGGCTGTTTCATTAGATGAAGAACTTGCGACAATGATGAAATATCAATATGCGTACAATGCATCAGCAAGAATGGTTACAATGCTTGATGGAATGATTGAAACAGTGATAAACCAAGTGTAGGAGGAAAAAATAATGGCATCTTTTTATGAATTTAACATAGCACAAACAGGGCTTTTTGCCGCACAAACAGGTCTTTCAGTAACAAGTAACAATATAGTAAACGCTGGAACAAAAGGGTATTCAAGGCAAGTTCTTAGTCAACAGGCAACAGAACCTTTTGCTTTTTCACCAGTTGGTATGATGGGTAGTGGAGTTATGACTACAAGTATTGACCGTGTCAGAGACAGTTTTTTGGATCAGAAGCTGTGGAACCAAAATGATGTTTTAGGAGAATACAAAGTAAAAAATGAACAAACTGCTTTAATTGAATCCATGTTTGGTGAAAAAGTTGACTCCAGTCAGTTTGGAAATGCATTTGATGAATTATTTAATTCGATAGATGATTTTGCTAAAATGCCATCTGAAACAGACCGAGCGATTATGGTTCAGCAGGCCATGTCAAACTTTGCTACATATTACAATAGAAATGCAACAACATTAACAGAATATCAATATGATTTAAATTTGGAAATAGAATCAACAGTGAAGAAAATTAATAGTTTACTTGAAAGTGTAGTAAGCTTGAATGGCGAGATTTCAAAACTTGAAATGAATGATGGACCTATTGCAAATGAGCTGAGAGACCAAAGAGAACTTGCTTTGGATGAACTATCTCAACTAGTTAATATTGAAACAGAAGAAACAGAAAAGGTTAATGAGTATGGAGGCATTGAAAAAGAATTTAGTGTAAAAATAAATGGGAAAATAGCAATTGACCATGATTTTATAACGACACTGGAATTAGAAGTAAGAGAAGAACCATTAAATGAAGGGGATGCAGCTGGACTATATGATATAAATTGGTCAAGCGGCGCTACATTTTACATAAATAACAACAATCTTTCAGGGGAGCTTAAAGGATTGGTTGATATGAGAGATGGAACAGGAACGAACAACTATGGTGCATCAGACTATCAAGGCATTCCATACATACGAGAGCAACTAGATGAATTTGTACGTGTTTTTTCAGAAAATATGAATGATTTATACAATACAGATGAAGCTGGAGGAAAACTTAATCCACCTCAATATTTATTTTCGTTTAAAGATCAGGCGGGCAATCCACAAGATTTAGGTAATCCCCCAGATTATTCTAAAATAACAGCAACAAACTTTAGCATATCTAAAGAAATTCTTGAAAATCCAAAAAATTTCAGAACTAACTATGAGCAGACTGGTTCGGATAAACCAAATGAATCCAAAAATGATTTATTGATGGATTTATTGGCTCAGAAGGATAATAAAGATATGTTTGAAGCTGGTGCTCCTGCGGATTATATGATTTCTGTTTTCACTCAACTAGGGATTTCAGCACAAGAAGCACAAATGCATCAGTCAACTCAATCTAAGGTGACACAGGCTATTGAAAATCAGAGACTATCTGTTTCTCAAGTTTCGCTTAATGAAGAATTTTTAAATCTTACAAAATACAATCAGGCATATCAAGCATCAGCAAAATTAATGTCTGTAATCGATGAAGTATATGAAACAACCATAAACAAGTTAGGAGCATGGTAAAATGAGAATAACAAACGGAATGTTAATGAATAACTCTATTAATTCGCTTAATAATGCATACGGAAATTTGGCCACTATAATGCAACAAATGAATACTGGAAATATAATTCAGCGTCCTTCAGAAGACCCTATTATTGCTGCTCGTTCACTTAAATTATCAATCAATAAAAATCAAATTGAACAGCACAAATATAATACTGAAGAAGCTATGTCATTTATTGATTTAACAGAATCCAGTCTTGGAAATATGGAAAAAATTATAGGTGGTGAAGGGGGCATAAGAGAAAACCTAGTTCGTATTGCTTCAAGCATGACGCAAGAGGATAGAATGGGCGTTTATGAAGTTATGGAGGAACTTTTAAATCAAGTAAAAACTTCAGCGAACTCCACATATGCTGGAAAATATCTTTTTTCAGGGTATCAAACTGATCAACCTGCGTATTTAACAAGAGATATGGAACTTGAAGAAAGTCTAGCGATTAGTTCAGACATTGTTGTTCCAAATTCTGTGGAATTAGAGGGGGATACTATTTTAAATGGAAACACTACCCTAGCAGGAAATATGGTTTTAAAAACAGGAAGTAATGTTACAGACATTGACGGGAATACTTACGTAGCAGGAGATACTGTTCCAGCAGATACGGAGATAGTGGCTGGTTCAACTTTAGGTAATGGAACTGTTTTACCTGAAGGAACACTTGTTCCTGCTGGGACTATACTTCCTAAAGGAACAATTTTACCTAAAAATATGGCAAATCCGTATGTTGCAGGAGTTGTAAGTAAGACAGAAACTGCATTGCAAGGTGGTGCATTACTTGAAGACACTGCTCTTTCTTCTCATTTAAAACTAGGGGCAGATTTTACTCCAAATACAAATATAACTTTAAATGGACCAATGGAACTTGCTGATGATATGCCTTTAGGAGCTGACTTAACTCTTAATGGGGACATGGTTTTGGCAGAAGACATGATTGCTTGGGAGACTCCTCCTTTGGTTCTTACAGGAAGAATGGAACTTGAAGGAGATATGACTATACCTGCAGGGGTTGTACCTGAAGGAATGTTATTAGTAGATGATATAAAACTTGAAGGAGACACTACTTTGGGAGCAGATATGCCTCTTATCAATGATATAGTAGCTCAAGATGATATTACAATTATTAGTGGTACGAATGCAGATGGTTCTGATAAAAAAGTAATTTATAAAAAAGGCATGACTATTCCTGCACAACAAAACATCTATGATGCTAATGGAGTGGTTACTGGAACAATACAAACTGTCCTTCCAGCCGGTACTGTACTTCCAGCTGGTCAAACAATTAAAGCTGCGGACACACTTCCACCAGGGACAGTTATTCCTAAGAATACTATACTTCCTGAAGGTACAACTATAGCTCCAACTACTGTTATACCTGATGACACTGCTTTACCAGCTGGAACGGTTATTCCAAACGGAACAACTTTGCCCGCAGGAACAACTTTACCAGGCAAAACTGTTCTTACACCAACTGAAACAATTCCAGCTGGAACGGTTATTCCTTCGGGAACGGTTGTTCCAAAAGGTACAAATATTCCAGCAGGAAGCTCTTTAACTTCAGAAGATCAACACATAAAATATGAAATTGGGGTTGCTACTACAATTGATGTAAACCAAACTGAAGTTATTGAAGCAATAACTCACTTAGAAAAAATTATGGGAGAAGTTCTGGCTGCTATTGGAACTGATGACCAAGATGCACTTTCAGCATTAATAGCTGATTTTGATGATAGTCAAGGCAATTTTTCCGAAATGATATCAGAGTCTGGTAGCCGATATGTAAGATTAGAGTACAACTTAACAAAACTTACAAATGACTATACATCTGTACAACAGCTCTTTACAGAAACATCAGGTGTTGATATAGATGAAGCATTTATAGAATTTACTTCTCAACAGACAATATATCAAAGTGCATTACAAGCAGCTTCAAAAGTAAATATGAATACAATAGCGGATTATTTATAAATATCTTAAAAGGGGGTCACATCAGTGTTGCCTCCTTTTTTTTATAAACTACTTAGTGATTTTTACGATACTGGCTTGGAGAGATACCTTCTTGTTTTTTAAATATTGTACAAAAATATGTATCTGAATCATACCCTACACTTAGTGCAATATTTAATATACTATTGTTTGTGTGTAAAAGTAAAAATTTGCTCTGCTCAATTCTTATTTTTCTAATATACTCTGAGAAAGATATAGAAGTTTCCTTTTTAAATATAGTAGAAAAATATACAGGGCTTAAATTTACATGCGTTGCTACTTGTTCAAGATAAAGTTTACTTGTATAATTATTATTAATATAGTTGATGCTTTTTCGTATTGGCATGGAGTAATTTTGTTGTTTAAGATTTAATACGTTATCTGAAAAATGTAATGTAATTTTTTCTATAGTGAAGCATAAATTTTCTAAAGTGAGACATTGCTGTAAATTTTCTAAAAATTGGGAACTTAAAGATAAAGTTTCTTGAACATTATTCGTAATTTCTAATATAGTATGAGATAATATTGAACAAAGCTCAATGGCTCTAATCTTAATAAAATATAAATCGTTTCCATAGCTCACTAAAATTTGACCCAATAATTCATTTAACAATACTTTTGCTTTATTTGACTCTCCTGAGCGTACTGCGAATATCAATTCCATTTCCTTTTCATATGGATAGGTAAAATCTAGCCCTTCAAATTGCTTATATTTCTGAATGGATTCACTTATTTCTGCTTGTTGCAACTGTTTCCTTCTTTGTTCTTCTATATATACTATGTTTTTTGAAGAATTCGCATAAGCTATACAATTGATAATAAAAGCGTAGTGTCTTGTCATATTTGGTGACACATAAGGAATAAGATGAAGTGAACTATTTAAATTATTTAATATTTCTTCGTTATTAATATTGTATTTTTGGGATAAACCATCTAAAATTATATCAGTATCTCTACTTATTAAAAATGGCCCTACAATCAAAGTATATAATTCATCTTTGTTTGTATTAATAGTCATAGAAATGTTTGTAAGCTCTGCGGGACATACAAAAATATATGGCTCACCAAGAAGTAATGACTGGTGTGCCGAAAATATCCTAGTATGTTTACACGCCTCGTTATGTTGGCAATTAGATTTAAAAAATGTACAAAACTGTGTTGAATTATTAACTTGATATAAAGTTCGACCAATTGAATTAATTAATTGCACATTAAGTTGACTCACTTGCGTGAATGCATTCAAACTATTATACAAAAATTCCATATCAAAATTGTTTAACATTATAAAACCTCCCATATTTTTCAAAAATCAAAATTTCTAATATCCAAAAATTTCCCCTAATTAATAATTTAAAAGTTAAATAAATCTAAAAATATTTAAATAATTATTTCTACTAGTCCATTATACTATTAGCATAGTTCCATTTTAATAATTTATATTAAAAAATTATAGGACTAGATACTAATTATTAAGTTATTTATATACAGGAGGATTTTCTTATGACACCGAAACAGAGTTTGTTTGATGTATTAGACCACAAAAAAGTGGCCATTGCACCTTGGGTACCATTTGCAGGAGTGCATGCAGGTAAGCTTGTGGGATATAATGCAACAGAAGTGTTGACAAACAAAGACAAATTAGTAAAATCACTGCTTGAAGTAAATAAGTTATATAAACCAAATGGGCAACCAGTTGTGTTTGACCTTCAATTAGAAGCAGAAATTTTAGGATGTGAATTAGTTTTTGCAGACGATGGCCCTCCATCAGTAAAAACTCACCCTCTTGAAGATATTGATACTATTCCTTGTGAATGTAAACTTCCAACTGCAGAAGATGGAAGACTTCCGATTGTATTAGCTGCTATGAGGGAAATGAAAGAAAAAGTTGGTGATACTACTGCTCTTTATGGGCTAATTTGTGGACCATTTACACTTGCTTCACATCTAAGAGGTACAAATATCTTTATGGATATGTATGATGATGAAGATTATGTAAAATCACTTTTGGATTATTGTCTTAAAGTTGCTAAAAGAATGACTGACTTATTTATTGAAGCTGGAATGGACATCATTGCAGTTGTTGACCCTTTAGTATCACAAATATCTCCTGATCACTTTGAAGAATTCTTAGACGCTCCATTTTCTGCATTATTTAAGTATATTAAGGAAAAAGGTGCGTATTCATCATTCTTTGTATGTGGAGATGCAACAAAAAATATTGATGTTATGTGTAAAACTAAGCCTGATTCAATTTCGGTTGATGAAAATGTTGACTTAGCTGCTGCTAAGAAAATAACAGATAAACATAATATCGCTATTGGTGGAAATATTCCTTTAACTTCTGTTATGTTACATGGAACTCAAGAAGATAACATGAAGTATGTAATAGACTTAGTAGATAAAATTGAAGATACGACTAATTTAATTATTGCACCAGGATGTGATATGCCTTATGACACTCCAATCGAGAACACTATAGCTATCACTCAAGCAGTTACTGAGCCTGAAGTTGCTCACAAAATTCTTGAAAACTACACAGTAGTTGTTGAAGATATATATGTTGAACTACCTGATTATGCTTCACTTAAAAAACCTCTTATAGAAGTTTGTACTTTGGACTCTCTAACATGTGCTGCCTGCACATATATGATGGCGGCGGTTAACCGTGTTAAAGAAGACTATGGTGATGCAATTGATGTTATAGAATACAAGTTCACTATAAAAGAAAATATTGCACGTTTCCAAAAAATGGGTGTAACTAATCTTCCAGCTATCTATATTAACGGCGAATTAAAATTCTCATCAATAATCCCTAGCAATGAAGAATTGCATAAGGCAATTGATGAAGCAAAAGCTAAAATGAAATAGAAGCAAATAATTTAGCTAGACCTTTGACTTCTCTTCATAATTTTAATATATTTTTGTAGGGTAGAAAATAGTTTTTTGCCCACACATTTAAATTGGAGGTATTAAAATGGCTATATTAGAAGAAATCAGTGAACAACTAAAAAAAGGTAAAGTGAAAATAGTTAAAGAAAAAGTGCAAGAAGCTTTGGATCAAGGGATTGACCCAAAAGAAGTTTTGGAAGAAGGACTTATAAAAACTATGAACGAGATAGGGGTTAAATTCAAAAACAATGAAATTTATGTTCCTGAAGTTTTAATTGCTGCACGTGCAATGAATGCTGGTTTAGCAATATTAGAACCAAAACTAGTTGAAGCGGGAGCAAAACCTCTTGGTAAAGTTGTTCTTGGTACTGTAAAAGGCGATTTACATGATATAGGTAAAAACCTTGTTGGTATTATGCTTAAAGGTGCCGGCCTTGAAGTAGTTGACGTTGGTGTAGACGTATCTGCAGATAAATTTATTGATACCGCTGAAAAAGAAGGAGCTTCAATAATCTGTATGTCTGCTTTATTAACTACAACTATGGAATATATGGGCGAAGTTATAAAAGAACTAGACAGTCGTAACCTACGTGACAAATACACAGTTATGATTGGTGGAGCACCTATTACAGATGAGTATGCAAAACAAATTCATGCTGATTATTATACACCTGATGCAGCATCAGCTGCTGAAGTTGCAAAAAGAGTTTTAACTGCGTAAGTTATTGTTATAACTAATTAGTAAAGTAAGGGCGAATAGTGTTCGTCCTTACTTTATATAAATTTAAGAAGGTGATTTTATTGTATAATGACAATCAAATTTCAAAAGAAATAAAGCAAAAATTTGAAAGCTATTGGAAACAAGATAATACAGGGGCTCCACTAATGCATATAGTGGTAGATAACAACTTTAATAAACCAAAAAAGCCATTATCAGCATATTTTAAAAATCCTGAAGACATGTATACAGGAGCTGAAAATATTGTTAAATTTTATCAAGAGTACCAACAAACTCACACATTTAAAGCAGAAGCTTTCATGGATTATAAAGCAAATTTAGGCCCGGGCTCACTTGCCTTATATATTGGTTGTCAACCAGAATTTAGATGGGAATCTTTATGGTATAAAGAAATATCTGAAGCTGATTGGCAAAATATTATACATCAAGAGTTTACATTGGAAGCTCCTTGGATAAAAAAACACTACGAATTAATTAAACAAATAAAAACATTAACAGCAGGTAAGTTCTTTATTCCTATTCCTGATATTATCGAAAGTGTGGATGCTATGAGTGCCCTTAGAGGAGCTCAAAATCTTTGCTATGATTTTATAGATTATGAAGAAGAAATGATTGATCTAATAAATAAAATTGACAAATATTATCTGCAAGTGTACGATCACTTTTATAATTTACTAGCTCCTGAAACAGGCGGCTCTGGATATGCTGGATTTAAAGTTTGGGGAGAAGGAAAAGTTGCTAAAATGCAATGTGATTTTTGTGCATTGATGAACCCATATCAATTTAAAGAATTTGTTATTCCATCAATGAAACTTGAGTGCACTCATTTTGACAAACCATTTTATCACCTTGATGGAGTGGATGCTATAAAGCATTTGCCTTCTTTGTTAGAAATTGCAAATCTGAAAGCTATACAATGGACAAATGGTGCAGGCAAACCAGATGGATTATGGGATGGATGGTATGAAGATATATATGATAAAGTTATAGATGCTGGGAAATCATTATATATTTTAGTAGAAAACAATAACCCAGATTATTGCATTCCAGGAATAAAAAAATTAATAGATAGATATGGTACAAAAGCTTTATTTATACGTTTTTTAGATGAGATGAGTGAAGAAACTGCTAACAAAATTATAAGAGAAGTTGGACGTATGTAAATAAAAATAAAATTAAATCTTATCATAAAAAAGGGGGAGTTTTTTATGGACCTAACTTTAATTTTTACATTGGGGACATTTATATTTTTTACGGGACTAGTGGGATATGTATCTGCTAAAATTGTTAAGAAGACTGACGATCAAAAAACATCTGCAGGATATTTCTTAGCAGGAAATGGATTGACGGGTATATTTATTGCGGGTTCAATGATGCTTACAAATTTGTCTGCTGAATCACTAGTTGGACTGACTGGTCAATCTTATGTTGGAAACATGACGGGTATGGCATGGGAGTCAACTGCTGTAATTGCAACAATTATAATGGCATTAATATTTTTACCACTATATTTGAAAAAAGGATATACCACACTTCCACAATTTATGGAAGAACGTTATGGTTCAACAGTTAGACGACTTGTATCGTTGTTCTTTCTAGTGGGATATTTGCTAATTGGTATTCCTGTTACTTTATACGCTGGTGCAATTGCATTTAATCAAATATTTGATTTACAATCTTTACTGGGTGTAGATACATCAACAGGGATGACTATACTTATCGTTTTACTTGGAATTGTTGGAGCGATTTATGCAGTTCTTGGAGGGTTGAAAGCAGTTGCTATTTCTGATAGTATTAATGGTATATTGATGATTGTTAGTGCAGTGCTTCTTTTGTGGTTTGGATTTAACACACTGGGAGAACAATCTGGTGGAGGATTTATCGCTGGTGTAGCAGATGTTCTTAATAATAATCCAGAAAAACTAAATGCAATTGGTGGACCAAATGATGTAGTTCCTTTCTTTGCAATATTTACGGGGATGTTTCTTGCTAATATGTTTTATTGGGGAACAAACCAAGTTCTTATTCAAAGAACATTGGGAGCTAAAAATCTAAAAGAAGGTCAAAAAGGAGTTTTACTATCTGGTCTTTGTAAGATGATTGTTCCACTGATATCAGTTATTCCTGGTCTTATTGCATATAGACTTATTCCTGGACTTGAAAATGGGGATTACGCATATCCTGCATTAGTTGCTACCGTTTTACCTTGGCCATTAATTGGTCTATATTGTGCAGCATTCTTTGGAGCTATTGTATCAACATACAATTCATTTTTAAACTCAGCTTCGACTATATTTATGCTTGACATTTATAAGCCAATGTTTAATCCAAATATTGAAGATGCTAAATTAGTAACATATTCAAAAAGAGTAGGCTGGCTATTTGCAGCATTTGCTATTTTATTTACTCCAAATCTTCAATTTATGGCTTCAGGATTGTTTGACTTTGGAAGAAGTTTTACAGGGTATTATAATATGCCTATTATAACCTTTGTTCTTTTAGGGATGTTTACAAAAATAGGTTCACCAATGGGAGCTTGTTTGGCAACTGTGTGGCATTTGGTATTTTATTCTGGATATAAGTATTGGTTTAAAATGATTGATTTACCACTTACCAATGCTATTTTAGAGATAAATTATATGCATATATATGCTATTTCATTTATTGTTATGGTTATCATCATGTATTTGGCTGGTAAAAAATGGCCTAATGAAAAAGAATTTAATATGGAAAGTACTAGAACTGATGATTATGATATGACTCCTTGGGAACATCGTAAACCAGTAGTATTGTTTCTAGTTTCATTCTTAGTATATCTATATTTCTTATTTTCACCACTGGGGCTTGCAACAGCACAAAGAAATGATACTTTAATTTTAATTGTAAGTTTAGTGCTTGTTGTTGAAACAATAGGTATCTACATATATTGTAAAAAATCTAGTAATAAAACAAATGAAGAGAAATAGACCAATAGATTGCATTTCTTGTTCATAATAAGGATAGGAAATCAAAGGTTTTTCATCAGTATTTATTAACAGCCAAGAAGATCTTTTCTTCTTGGCATTACTAGTACATCAATATATTAAATTTTATCAAAAGAAGGTGATGTTGTGCAACTTTATATGCTAACAGGATTTCTTGGAGCAGGAAAAACAACGGCATTAAAACATATTATAGACTATTTTGCTGATAAAAAATTGGCTATAATTGTAAATGAGTTTGGCAAAGAATCAATAGATGGGCCTTTGCTTAAACAAGATGGAGTTGAAATGGAAGAAATAATTAACGGGTCAATATTTTGTGCATGTAAAATTGACAAGTTTGAGGAAGTTCTAACAGAAATTACAAAAAAAGACTTGGATGTTGTATTGGTGGAAACATCTGGTCTAAGTGATACTACTTCTGCATATTATGTTTTAACTCAGCCCAAGTTTTCAGCTTTAGATTATAGGGGATGCATTACAATTGTCGATGCACTACAATTTCATAAAGTAGTTAATACTCTTAAAGTATGTCAAAGTCAAGTTAGAATGGCTGATTTACTAGTGATAAACAAAATTGACATGGTGGGGGAAGAACAAGTGGATGCTTTGGTGAGCACTCTATCTGAGTTAAATCCATATGCATCAATTGAGTGTGTGGTAAAAGGGGCCATAAAAAAGTCTGCTTTAGATAATCTTTGTCCTATAACTAAACTAGAAAATAACGAAATTAAAACTCAAGACTTAACTTTGCAAAAAGTGCTAATACAAATATCTCCAACTTGTACGATGGCGAGATTAAAATCTATTTTAAGATTATTAGTTGAAGATGCTTATAGGATAAAAGGATTTATATCAGTTGAAGGGCAAACACACCTAGTCGAATGTGTTGGACCAATCATCAACATTAGTTTATACCCGAACGAAGAAGTTGATGCTCAACATTTAGTAATATTATCTGGGGGCAAAAGAAATCTGTTAAAAAAAGTGAAACAAGTGAAACAAACCTATAGTACCGAGATTTTATCAATAGAATAGAAAAAGTTTGAAGGGTGGGATAGTGTATGTTAATTAATATACCTAAAAATAAAGATAAAACTATATTAGAATACATGAGAGAACAACAACTTTTTGTAGATGCACCGTGTAATGGGCTAGGGGTGTGTAAAAAGTGTACCGTAGATATACTAGCTGAAGACAACAATACTTATACAACAGTTTTAGCTTGTGAGACTAAATGTGACACAGAAATAACCATAAAAGTTGAAGAAACCCAAAACAAAATCTTGACCACTTTTAATGCAAAAAATATACAAGGAACACTAGATGGATATGGCGTAGCAGTTGATATAGGTACTACTACAATTGTAATGGTTTTAATTGATAATCAGGGGAAAATAGTAAATCAACATAGTGTATTAAATGAAGGGCGAATGTATGGAGCAGATGTTATTAGTCGTATTGCATACGCTACAGAAAACGGAACAGAGTCATTACATCAAAGCCTAGTAAATCAACTTGGACAAGGCTTTGATAAACTGTGTACTGAAATTAGTCCAACTGAAATAACTCATATGGTTATTTCTGGCAACACAACAATGCTGCATATACTTGAAAATGAACCTTGTCACACTCTTGGCGTTTCGCCTTTTGAGCCTATATTTATTAATGCACGGGTTTACCCAATTACAAAACTTATGCCAGCTAAGCCTGAGCATATACAGGTTACTTTAGTAGCAGGATTTTCTACTTATGTTGGAGCAGATATTTTAAGTGGAGTATTTGCTTTAGATATGGAAAAAAGTGAGAAAATTAATTTATTGGTTGATATAGGTACAAATGGTGAGATGATAATTGGTAATATGAATGGGCTAATTGGATTAGCAACTGCAGCAGGACCAGCTTTTGAAGGTAGTGGAATAGAGTATGGTATGCCAGCTCATGAAGGTGCTATTTATAAAATAGAGTTTAAGGATGGTAAGTTACATTATAAAACTATTGGAAATGTGGCTCCTAAAGGTCTTTGTGGCTCTGCAATAATTGACCTAATTTCTATTGGTGTAGAACAAGAATGGGTTGATGAAACTGGATTTTGTGAAGAAGACATTCAGGTTACAGATACTATTGTATTAACTCAAAAAGATATCCGTCAAATCCAACTAGCTAAATCTGCAATCCGTAGTGGTATTCAAGTTTTAATTGAAGCGTCTAATATACAAGCTGATGAAATAGACACTATATACATTGCCGGAGGCTTTGGTACATATATAGACTTAGAGAATGCTTGTAAAATAAATTTATTGCCACAAGCATTCCTTGATAAAATTCAACTTGTTGGAAATACTTCTCTTGCTGGTTCTATAAAGTATTTATTAAACTCAGATGAAAAGATCATGAGTGATATTCAAAACAAATCTACTGAACTTAATTTGGGAGAGGTTCCAACATTTAATACCTATTTTATGGAGTATATGATGTTTGAATAATCATGTAAAACCCACCTGTCTAATGGGTGGGTTTTGTTGCCAATATAAGTTCAAGTTAAATTGATGGATATGGAACAATTTTGAAAAAACCTTGGGGATGGAAGCAGTTTGGACATATTTCTGGAGCATCATTATCTTTATGAACATGACCGCAGTGCATACAACGATAATATACTTCGTTTTCTCTATGGAATAAACTATTTTCTTCCATTCTTTCCTCAAGTCTTTCAAACCTTTTCGTATGAGTTTGCTCAATTTCAGCAATCATATAAAAGTGGTCACTAATCTTGTTAAAACCTTCGTCTTTAGCTATCTTACCAAATTTTGGGTACATACTGCTATATTCCTCATGCTCAGCAAGTTTAGCAAATCTTAGATTTTCCACTGTATTTCCAAGTTCTATAGGATAACTTGAATCAACAGCAAATTTACAAACACCTATTTCTTGTAATAATAGGTCATAGTAAATTTTGGCATGTGCCAGTTCTTCTTCAGCAGTAGTAAAAAATAAAGTTTCTATTTCTTTTAATTTATCTCTACCTGCTACTCTTCCAAAAAAAATGTAACGTGCATGTGCTTGGCATTCACCAACATAACCACGCATCAGATTTTCAGCTGTTTGTGTATCTTTAAAATCCATATTTTCACCTCTACCTTTATGTTTTAAATATATTGTTTGTATTATTATTGTTGGATATACATGGGATATTTTGCTTGAATTGATATTGATAAATATCGATTTAAATGTTAAGATATAATAATAGGAAAAGTATTCTAATAAGGAGGGAACTATTATTAAAAAGATAGACTTGACACAAGGAAATGTATTAAAAGTTTTGGGTGCGTTGGCTGTTCCATTGATGGGAAGCTCATTTTTACAATTTACATATAATTTGGTAGACATGATGTGGGTTGGCCGATTGGGAGTTGATGCAGTTGCAAGTGTAGGTGCTTCAAGTTTTTTTATAACTTTGGGAATTTCTTTAAATTCTATGATAGTTATTGGTGGTGGAATAAAGGTTTCACATGCGTTGGGAAGAAATGATGAGGAAGATACAAAAAAATATGTTAATACTAGTATTATCTTAAATGCTATACTAATCATTTTATATAGTACTCTTTTATTAATATGTGGTAAATCTTTCATTGGCTTTTTGGAACTTCAAAATCAAAAAGTTGAATATGATGCGTGGCTATATTTAATGTATAATATTCCAATAGTAATATTTAGTTTCTATAACATACTTTTCAGTCGATTTTTTGGTAGCTTTGGAAATAACTCTGAAGCATTTAAAATAAATGCAATTGGAGTAATAATAAATATTGTTTTAGACCCAATATTTATTTATACATTTAATTTTGGTATTATAGGAGCTGCATTAGCTACATTAATTGCGAATATCATAATTTTTATATTATTTATATACAGAGGAAAAAATTTCATTACATTCCATAAAAATATTTCTACTGATTATGTACATATAAAAGAAGTCATTCGATTAGGGTTTCCTATGACATTTCAGCGTGTGTTATTTACAGGTGTAAATATTATGTTAGCTAAAATTGTTGCTCAATTTGGGGCAGAAGCAATTGCAGCTCAAAAAATTGGACTACAAATTGAGTCTATAACTTATATGATTGTTGGAGGGCTTCAAGGAGCAATGGCAAGTTTTTCAGGTCAAAATTTTGGAGCTCAAAAATATGACAGAATTAAGAAAGGTTATAATGATGCTTTAATAATTGGTATAGGCTATACTTTTGTAACAAGTATTTTATTTTTATCAATTCCTGAAGTAATTGTAAGGCTATTTATAACTGAAGAAATTGCTGTTCAGATGGCTGCGGATTACTTAAAAACAATTGCTCATATACAGTTGTTTGGAGCAATAGAAATGATTAGTAATGGATTATTTACAGGCATTGGAATTCCAAAAGTCTCTGCTACAATTAGTATTATATTTACAGTTTTAAGAATTCCAATGGCAGTGATATTTTCCAATTATTTGGGTATAGGTGGTGTATGGCTAAGCATTGGAGTATCCAGTGCACTAAAAGGTACAGTTGCGTATATATATTATTTTGCAAATATAAACAAGGTATTTTTGTTAGAAAAACAGGCATAATGCATGAACACTTTTTCGTACAACGCATATAATATTACTATAAAAGTAGTGAAAAGGGGTAATATATATGTTTGAATATTATGATCCAAAAAGAGAGGAACTTCCACAATTTTTTAATCAAGATATTCATCGTAAGTTTGAAAACACTATGAGAAAAGTTGAAAGTTTACAAAGTTTATTAGAAGAGATTAGTATGGAAGAAATTTTTGAGGACTTAATTATAGATGCAGAATATAAATTTGAAAAATATGGTCCATGCTGCTATGAATGCGGATATAACCCATATTATAGTGGATGTTATGAAGCTCAGGAACTTGCAAAAGAAGCAATGAATTCTAAAGCAATATATGAAGCTTATGTACAAAGGGCTCAATTTTTAGCAAATAAATTAGAAGATGAAATGGATATTGCTATGGTTGAACTAGAAAAAGCAATGACTAAAATGAAACAAGCAAAAGCTATTTCAAAAAGATGCAGATAATGGTGGGGTAACGGACCCCACTTTTTTTATACAAATAAGAGAAAAGCCCCTATGACTTAAGTCATAGGGGTAAAAATTAAATTATTAAAATTTGCCCAACATGTATTACATTTGGATTAGTTATATTGTTGATTTCCGCTAGATACTCTACGGTTGTTCCATATCTTTCAGCCAATTTACTAAGAGTATCACCTACTTGAACTATATGTCCCAAATAAACAATTGAGCCATTAGGGAGCACATGATTTGGGGGTGTATAAGTTGGAGGTGTATAAGTTGGGGGTGCACTGGGGGCTATAACATGACTAGGAGGCATAGCTGGAGGTACTTGAGCTGGAGGTGCTGTATTTTGATTAACAAATATAGTATCTTTAAAATAATTTAAATCTACTTCATTCCCGTTAATTCCATAGATACTACCAGTTTCAGTATATTGAAATCCAGCCCAACTGTCCCAAGAACCTAAATAAGGATTTTCTCCACTATAATCAGCTATCCATAAAGGATATTCACTAAGAGAAGCTTCCCATAAATTTTCTACTCTATCTTCATCAGTATAAATTGCAACATTTGAATTAACAAGATTTTTTAGTGTATTCATATACGTTGTAACTACTTCATTTATTTCATAATTTGAAATTATTGGATTATCAGTGTATTCCATTACTGGTAAACATTCATATTCTTTATATTTAATTAAGTTATAAAAATATTCTGCTTGTTGTATAGCTTCTTCATTGTTACTGGCAGTTATATAATGATAGAACCCAATTTTAAGTCCTGCGTTTCTTGCATCATTATAATTTTGTAGCCACATTGGGTCTTGATAATCACTACCTTGTGCAACTTTTATATATATTACTTCTATACCGTCATTTTTTATATCATTAAAATTTACATACCCTTGCCAGTGACTTACATCCAATCCTTTTAAGCCTCTCATATAGCCATTGCCATATGTTGGATTTATACTACAAGTTAAAGCTAATCCACATAATATATAGAGAATATTTCTCTTCATAGTTTCACCCCTAATCTTTATATAACAATAATATGATTTGTTGTATAAATAGGTGAATTCATTGAACTAGCTTAATATATAATTTCCAATTAGATTATTAACTTTTGCATCCAATATATCTACATGACCACGTCCTTTAAGCATAATCAATTTACTTTTTGGGATAAGTTTGGCAGTGGTTTTGTATAGTCGAGGGCTAAACCAAAAGTCTTTATCAACTCCAATAATAAGAACAGGAACAGTTATTTTTTGCAGAGATTTTTTAAAATTAAATTTAATTTCAGCTTCTACCTCAACAAGAATATCACTAGAGTAAGTTGTAGAAGTTTGCTTAACCATTCGTCTAGAAGCTTTATCTCCAATCAAAATAGTAGCTATTTTAAAAAATATTTTTTTTATCTTACTACTTGAAAGTTTATCTCCAATATGTAACAGTGCTTCTTTATATTTGCCTTTTGAAAATAATTGTGCGTATTTCTTGTCAAATTCATATGCTTCACTGTTTACTTTATATGCAGATACTAGAAGTATATATTTATCACTAATGTTCGGATTTTGTATGGCAATTTCTTGTAGCAAAAATCCGCCCATTGAAATTCCGATAATGGCATTGACTTTACCTTCAAAGTCTAAATTAATCATTTCAATTATATCTTTTGCCATTTGAGCGATTGTGTAATCTTTGGGCAAGTTTGATTTCCTTGAAACTGAATGGATGGTATATCCATTATTTATTAATTTTTTCATTGATTTATAATACGCTTCTCCCGAAATAGCAGGAATCATTCCATTGCCAGGCCCTCCTTCTAAAAATATTACGTTTTTTGTACCTCTTCCAACACTTACAATTTGCAATCCATTAGTTGTTTTACCAAATCGAATACTTTTAAATTTATTAATCATAAATCCACTCCTTATAATACTGTTTTGATAAAGAGAAAGAATATAAAAACTTCCTTATATATTATAATACATTTCAGTGTATTGTGATATATATTTGTAATAATAATTATTTTTGTGCACAAGTCAGTTACACTTATGTATCTGGAATTTTTTTATTTCTTATAGTTCTATTTGTTGTAGGTAGTACATAGATTGTATTCTTAAGTGTTTACAACAGTTTTTAATAAAAATAAAATAAGTAAAAAATTTTTTTAAAGTTTTTGTTTAAACTGCATTTAA
>LJDB01000023.1 GCA_001983455.1 Candidatus Epulonipiscium fishelsonii | reverse complement strand
TAGTTATTAGAGTATCTAATTAACCAAACCAGACACGTTGAAATAGGAAAAATCTCGGTATGGGTATTTTTGTCCATATTTTGAGTAGCAGAAATAAAAATGTCAATAATTAATTTTGAAGATTACATGCACGTAGGTATTATTGTAGAAAATGTTGAGGAAACATTAAAAAAAATGCAAAAGATTTATAAAATTGATTCATATCGTATAAATCATTTTCCTCCTGAAGATGCAAAACAAGAAGATGTTCAACTGATGTACAAAGGAAAACGTACATGGTTTACAGCGTTATTTTGTTTTATAAAAATGGGTAATAGTGAGCTTGAGCTTATTCAACCACTTGAAGGAGATAGCATTTGGAAAGACTATTTGAGAGAAAAAGGAGAAGGCATTCACCATTTAAAATTTGAAGTAGAGTCAATAAACGCTACAATGAAAGCATTTAAAGAACAAGGTATAGACTGTCCTCAATATGGAGCTGCTGTTGGACCAAATACAGGTAGAATATGGGCTTATTTTGATACTACTAAAGAGCTTGGTTATGTATCAGAAATATTAAATAGACAATTGGGAGAAGTTGTTGACTAAGTATAAAATATTCCATAGTGTAAACTCAGGTCTGTGCTTTTATAATGACTATAAAAGTATTATGATAGATTTTTTACATGGAGGTAAAGAAGTTGGGTTTTCTAAATTTCCAACTTCTTTATATGAAAATATGTTGAATAAAGAAGGCTTATTTAGTAGAGAAACCAGTCTATTTTTTACCCATACCCATAAAGACCACTATGATGTGATGCTTTTAAATGAATTTGAAAAGCTATACCCTATATCTTTTCAAACTGTTACAACACTCAAAACGGTCCATGAAGGCAAACAATTTAAAGATGTAAACCATCAATCGATTATATTAACGTTGGATGATAATCATTATTTTGTATCTGGCGACGCACTCTTAGATGAGCAAACAGCTATTAATACGAAAGAATTAATCTCATCAACGGATTTAGAAGCAATATTTGTAAATCCATATCAATTAATATCTCAAGCATTTAAGGCTTTTAGAAAACAACTTAATATAAAAAATATTTATTTATATCACTTGCCATTTGCAGAAGATGATTGTTATAACGCTATTAATCTTGCAAACAATGCTATTAAGTTTAATCAAAATTTAAACATAAAAATATTAAAAAATATGGAAGATATACAGATATAGCTAAGCGATATAGAGACGCATATTATGGTCTCCATATCGTTTGTGAACTTAAGAATTATTGACAGGAATAAAAGGGATAATACGGTTTGCAACATTATCAACAGTAATAGTTTGAAGCCATACTTTCCCTGGGCCAGTCAACTTGGTTAGAAATAACCCTTCGCCACCAAAAAGCATATTTTTCATACCTTTTGCAAATTCTATTTCATATGCAACACTACTTTCAAAAGCAGTGACATTTCCTGTATCAACTAAAATTGTTTCCCCTCTTGCAAGCTCTCTTTCAACAAGACACCCTGTGCTTTCTAAAAATACCATGCCATTTCCTGAGATTTTTTGCAATATAAATCCTTCACCACCAAAAAAGCCAGAAGATAGTTTTTTTGTGAAGGTAATTTCTAATTTAACATCATGCTCCGCACATAAGAAGGCATCTTTTTGTGCAATAATTGTGTCTCTGCCACTTAGTGATATGGGGAGTATTTCTCCAGGGAAAGTTGATCCAAAGACTACTTCAGAATTATCTTCTCTTGCGGTATAAGTAACCATAAATAAAGACTCGCCTGTAAACATTCTTCCTATGCTTTGAAAAACTCCACCTTTAAGGTTGGAGTCCATTTTTATGCTTGCATCCATCCAGATCATTCCACCAGATTGTGTAAATACTTGTTCTCCTTTATCCAAAATGATGGATACACCAGGCAAGTTATTTCCAAAAATATTATATTGCATAATAATTCCTCCTGTTTTATATTAATATAATCGAATAACATTGATTATATATGTAAGTATATATAAATTGCATTTATTATATGCATATGATATAATTTTTGTGATAAAAGCAACCTAGCGATATATTGGAGGCTCAGTAACTGTTAAAACAAGTTTATAAAACTATATAAATAAGTATTTACTTTATAAAAAATATTATGAACATCAAGAGGCTTACAGAAGATGATAAGAAGTAAAAAGACAAGATTATATTTAACTCCACAACAGGAAACTTTATTTTGGCAATTTGCAGGAACAGCAAGATTTATTTATAATTTTACATTAAATCGGCAAATAGAAAAGCTGGTGGAACATTTATCTCTGATGGAGAAATAAGAAAAGAAATTACTCAGCTAAAGAAAACAGATGAGTATAAATGGTTAAAAGACATTTCAAATAATGTACCAAAACAAGCAGTTAAAGATTGTTGTAATGCCTATAAAAGATTTTTTAATAAACAATCAAACTTTCCAAGATTTAAGAGTCGAAAGAAAACTAAACCAAGCTTTTATAATGACTCATCAAAGTTAAAAATTGAAAAAGGTAGAATATGGCTTGAAAAAATAGGGTGGGTAGAAATAGAAGAAAATGTAATACCAATATCACCTTATAAATATACAAATCCTAGAGTTACGTTCGACGGAAAGTATTGGTATATATCAATTGGATTATAAAAAGAATATGAAAGGATAGAGTTAAGTAATGAAGTAATAGGAATAGATTTAGGAATAAAAATGTTAGCAGTCTGTAATAATGGAATGAAAAGTAAGAATATAAATAAAACAAAAATAGTAAAAAAGTTAGAAAAAAGATTACGTAGGTTGCAACGTAAAATCTCAAATAAATATGAGATGAATAAAAATGGAAAGGAGTATGCCAAAACTAGCAACATTATAAAACTAGAAAAACAAATAAGATTATTGTTTAGAAAACTTGCAAATATAAGACTAAATCACATTCACCAAGAAACAACAAAGATAGTGAAAACAAAGCCATCTAAAATTGTTATGGAAAGCTTAAACATAAAAGGAATGATGAAAAATAAACATCTAGCAAAAGCTGTTCAAAATCAATGCTTATATGAATTTAAGAGACAAATAAAATATAAGTGTGAAAATTATGGAATAGAATTTGTAGAAGCAAATAGATGGTTTGCATCATCAAAATTATGTAGTAGGTGCAATAATAAAAAAACAATACTTTCATTATCAGAACGACTCTATAAATGTGAAGAATATGGATTAGAGATAGATAGAGATATAAATGCAAGTATAAACCTTTCAAACTATAAGGGATTATAATAAATCACAAGAACGAGTTATTATAATAAAGTACCATTCGTTGTATGGGAAGTTAAGCCTTGGGACTACCAACTCAAAGGATTAAACTTTTAAACTATGTGTATGATATTCAGTTAGCACAATATAAATTTTATTGAGAATATCGAAATAGGGTAGAGTGAAAAAGGAATTAAACAATAACTTATAGAGTTTTATTATATTTATAAAGTTTTATAATAGTATTGGCAACGGATTTATGAATAACAACACATTAGAAAAATTAGATTTTGCGTTATTAATTAAAAACTTAAAACACTATGCAAGTAGTGAACTAGGGAAAAGATTAATAGACAACTTAACTCCAACCTCTCATTTAAAGTCAGTTAAGAAGCGACTGGATGAAACTGAAGAAGCTAAAATTTTGCTTGAAGCTGTTGGAGGAGTTCCTATTCAAGGAGTTGGAACAATTGACCAACTTGTAGACAAGGTTGAAAAAGGAATTGTTTTGGAAGCGGCTGAGCTTACACAAGTGAGTGAATTTTTGAGAGGATGCCGTAAGCTGAAAGAATTTATGCAGTCTAAAAGCTATCATGCTCCAACACTTAGCAGTTATAGTGAAATAATTACACCATATAAAAAGATAGAGGAAGAAATAAATTTTAGTGTAAGAAACGGTATAGTCGACTCTGGAGCAAGCAAAGAGTTAAAGAAGATTAGACGACACATAGAGATTGAACAAGAGAAAATACAAGAGAAACTAGAGAAATTTCTTAGAAATACATCTTATAAAACTTATATACAAGATTTTTTTATCAGCAATCGAAATGGACACTACACTATACCTGTAAAAGCTGCATTTAAAAATCAAGTCGAAGGCACTGTCATTGCCGAATCAAGCAAAGGAAATACAGTTTTTATTGAACCAAGGACTGTTCAAAAACATACAACAGCTTTATTGTCTTTGCAATCAGAAGAAAGTATTGAGGAATATAAAATTTTATCAAGCCTTACTGGGCTAATATATGACGCTTATCAGAAGATACAATTAAATATTGATGTAATTGGACAATATGACTTAATTTTTGCAAAGGGCAAATATGCAATCTCTATAAATGGAATTAAACCTCAAGTAAATGATTATGGGTATACTAAAATTATACAAGGGAAGCATCCTTTATTAGAAGGAAATGTGGTGCCACTAAATTTTGAAATCGGGAAAAATTACCGTACATTAATAATAACTGGGCCAAACGCAGGGGGCAAAACCGTTGTGCTAAAAGCAGTGGGACTTTTAACTATTGCTACACAACTAGGGTTATTTATTAGTGCTCAACATGGCACAGACATTGCTATATATGAAAATATATTTGCAGATATTGGAGACAACCAAAGTCTTGAAAACTCGCTTAGCACATTCTCTTCTCACATTAAAAACTTAGCCTATATTATAAATAAAACCAACAAGTCTACCTTATTATTGTTTGATGAAATTGGTAGTGGAACAGAACCAAACGAAGGTGCGGGGCTTGCCATTGCTATTTTAGAAGAAGTTTATAAAAAAGGAGCTATCACAGTAGCAACCACTCACTATGGAGAGATAAAAAATTATTCCGCAAATCATCCTGACTTTGAAAATGCTGCCATGAAGTTTAAGAAGGAAACTCTTGAACCGCTGTATCAGTTGCAAATTGGCCAATCAGGAGATAGCAACGCTCTTTGGATTTCTCAAAAGATGGGAATACAATCAAATGTCTTAAAGCGTGCAAAGCAATATATTGATACAAAGGAATATAATTTCGACCTTGTTGATGATGCTAAAATTAGAAGAAAGACTGAAGAAGTTGTAAATAAACAACCTCAATATATATATCAAAAAGGTGACAAGGTTTATTTGGCAGACAAAGAACAAGAGGCAATTGTTTATGAAGGACAAGATGATAAACGAAATGTTAAAGTTCTTTTTGAAGGGGAAATAATAGACATATTTGAAAAAAGGGTGAAACTTCTAATTCCTGCTACAAAATTATATCCACCTGATTATGATTTAAATAGTCTATTTGTAAGTTTTAAAGAGAGAAAGCTAGAGAAAGATATTATTCGAGGCTCAAAAAAGGCATTAAAGGCAATTGAAAAAGAAAGAAAACTACAAAATAATAAGGCCTAAACTAGGAACCTTAATACATCTAAAATTGTAACTGCCTAAATATCAGTGTTGCACTTGTTGTAATCACTAGACAGCTGTATATTTAAAGGAGGATAATTTTGAAGATAAAATTTAATGTAGCATATAACGGAAAAAATTATCATGGATTTGCAAAGCAAAAAGGAAATATCTCAACTATACAATCTTATTTAGAAACATCACTATATGAATTAACTGGCAAAAAAGTAGAAGTGTTGGGCTCAGGTCGAACTGACGCAGGAGTTCATGCAAGAAAGCAATGTTGTATGTCAATTGTAGATACCACTATTCCGATTGGACGAATGGCAAAAGCCATAAATGCCAGACTTCCAAAAGACATAATAGTTAGTAATGTGGAAGAAGCAGACAAAGATTTTCATCCTAGGTTTAATGTTAAAGTTAAGACCTATAAGTATCAGATTTTAAATCAAGAATATAATGATCCATTTGTTAGAGATTTTGTGTGGTTTTATCCATATAAAATAGACCTAGAAAAAATGAAGCAGGCTAGTCAATTTTTTGTGGGGGAACATGACTTTGAAGGATTTTGTTCAGCAGGTTCATCTGTTGCGACGACAAAAAGGACTATATATAAGTTGGATATATATAATAAAGAAGAAACACTAGTTAATATAGATATATCAGGAAATGGCTTCCTATACAATATGGTAAGGATTATAGTGGGAACATTGGTAGACGTAGGCCAAGGTAAAACCCTAGTTTCGGACATACCGCATATTATTGAAAGTAAAAATCGTAAGTTAGCAGGCATTACTGCTCCAGCTCAAGGACTTATGTTATATAACGTGGAATATTGATGAGGTTAAAGATAGAGTCTATTGACCCTTCCGGCACTGACGTGCCACCTTCCCTTGAAAGGGAAGGCAGGGGTAGCTATATTTTCACTAGTCTATATTAATATTAAAACTTGTTCCAGCATCTCCAGTAAATAAAATTAATCCGTCTTCAGGTAAAATAATATCTTTATTTCCATCTAACCAAGAATTATAAATACATTCAGCATCACTATTATATACCATAATTGACCAATTTCCAGTCGTTTCAGTGGATAGCATTTTATTCGCATATTCATCTGTTATATGATAATATTGTCCATATCCATTTTCGCCTATCGTTATAGTTTTTTGGGATAAATTAGGTATGGAGTTAAAATCGACATAAATAATTTCGTTGTTATTCATATACTCAACACCATTTTCCATATACATGTGTGTAGTAGATAAATCTCTGCCGGAATTTTGTGGAATTTTTATTTTATGCATTAACGTATTTTCATCGATAATTTGCATTCCATTAAAATATCCTTCCACTGGATTATATGAACTTAAATTAGAAATTATAGCATTACTAAAAATAGGGTGAGTGTATATTCTGGAACTATATTTTTCACTAACTACTAAATACATTTTTCCAGCCCTGTCTTCCCAAGCTTTTTTTACACTTTCATCAACTGAAATAGGCTCTATTTTTTGATGACTATATTCAGTTTTTTCATATGGAATAAGCCCTATATCCATAATACTTCGTGTTTTGAGGTATGTTTCACCATTATCTTCTTCTACAAATGATATTTCAAATCTAAAACTATTTCTAAAAATTCCATCACCCAAATGATAATATATTGATGGTGGTTTATTTTCTTTATCTAAACCTGTATATAGCATTACTCCTGAATCAGTCATTTCAACTTTCATCATACCCGTATTTGTACTATAAATTCCGCTATACTTTTTCAAATCTGGTGGAATTGGAACAGCCTGCGTTGGTTTATCAAATGGCTTCTTAAATTCATCAAATTGCACACCATCACTAGTCATTTCATCAAAAAGTAATCGAGAACCCATCATTTCTGCATATGCACTGGAACCTCTTGGACCTGTCATCAATACAGCTACAGACATATCTTGCTCTGGTGCAACAACTAAGGCTGTATGATGAGGAGCATGATCCCCTCCTTTAGTCACAACTTGAATGTTTTGTTCAAAAAATGGATAAACTTCTACATCGTCCCATCCTAGTCCATATTGTGCAAATGTATCTTCTTCACCATGCCATAAACCATTTGCATATTCAGGTGCCATTGTCATATCAATTGATTCTTGTGATAACAATTCTTCATTTGTAAATATATATCCAAATAAAGCAATTTCTTCTGCTGTAGAATACATTCCTGCAGTACCAATTTGAGCATTTGTTTGTATAGAATCGCTTGTATGAGGTCCTGTAGGTGTTGGTATTACTTGGGATAAATCAAACTCGTCTTGTGGAGTCTTAGTTTTAGTTAATCCTAATGGCTGAGAAATATTTTCTTGAATAAATTCTGTAAATGTTAATCCACTAATACGTTCAACTATTATTTCAGCTAAAGAAAATCCATCACTACAATATGTAGAAAATTCCCCTGGGTTTGCCTTTAAAGTTTGCATTTTTAAACTATTAAGTAAAGTATCATGAGCACTTGTATCATTATCATTGTATAATAAAGTATTTGTCGTTTTAACCCCCATAAATCCCGATGAGTGATTTAGTAACATTCTAACTGTAATATCTTTATACCTCTCATCGGCCATTTCAAACTCTGGAATGTACGTTGTAACGGGTTCGTCTAAATTCACTAGCCCGTCATCAACTAGCATCATGATAGCTGCAGTAGCATACATCTTGCTAACAGAAGCAATTGGAGACATAGTATCTGTTGTTAAGGTGTTATCTTTTGAAATTGCATTAGATAAAATAATCTCTCCATCTTTTATAAGAGCATATTGAATGTCTGTTAGCTCAGCATTTTTTATTAACATATTTGCATATTCTTCGGCTTTCTCTTCGTTTGTAAGTTCAGTATTAGCATATATATTCGTAGGCACAAATAGCCCAAGTGCTATTAATCCTAATAAATATTTTTTTAATAATTTCGCCAAAATACATCACTCCTATAATTTTAATATTACTTACAGGATTATTTTACCATGTAATTCTTAAGATTCTTGTATACTAATTCTTAAGAAATCTTAAGAATTTACAGAAAAGAATACAAACAGGCCTAGAGGTAATAATAAACACGTCAAGATTAATAGTTTTGGAGGAAATTTATCATGAAAAAAGTTCGTTTAGGAATTATAGGTATGGGCCAACAAGGTGGATTTTATTTGGGAACTCTAACAGGTATACAAATTAATCCTGGAAAGCCAATTGAAAAAGCAGATCTTGAGCAAATTGAAGTGACTGCTGTAAGTGATATAGACCCAGCTAAAAGAGAAAAAATAAAAAGTTTGTTGCCAAACATACATGTGTATGACAACTATATTGATATGTTAGACAGTGGAAATGTGGATGCTATTGTTACAACTGTATCACACTACTTACATTCTGAAATGGGAATTGAAGCACTAAAAAGAAATATCCATGTGTTGCTTGAAAAACCTGCTGGAGTATATACAAAACAAGTGCAAGAACTTATTGATGTTGCAAAAGGGAAACCAGAACTTACTTTTGCTGTATTCTTTAATCAGAGAATGAACCCTCTATATCGTAAATTAAAAGAAATTATTGATAATGGAGAAATTGGAGAAATACGCAGAACAAACTGGATCATTACTACCTGGTATCGTCCACAAGCTTATTATGATATGTCAGCTTGGCGTGCGACTTGGGAAGGTGAAGGCGGTGGAGTTTTAGTAAATCAAGCACCACATCAAATCGATCTGATGCAATGGCTATGTGGAATGCCAAAAAAAGTTTATGCTAAATGTCAATATGGATATCAAAGAGATATTGCTGTTGAAGATGATGTGACAGCTTTGTTTGATTATGGAAACGGAGCTACTGGAGTTTTAGTAACATGTACACATGACATAGTTGGTAGTGATAGATTGGAAATACTAGGAGATAAAGGAAAGATAGTAGTAAATAACTCTAGAACTGTAACTATAACACGTCTTAAAAAAAGTGAGTCAGAAATTAATGCACAAATAACAGATTTAACGGAAGTGTATAAACTAATGAGGGGATCTTCTAATATTCAAAATGAATTAATAGATGTTGAAACTATTGAGTTTGATAATGTTTGGGGGCAACAACATATTGATATCCTTAAGAATTTTGCGGCCAACATACTAGATAAAACTCCACTTGTAGCACCAGGATCGGATGGAATTCGTGGAGTTCGTCTTGCAAATGCTATTCACTTATCTAGTTGGTTAAATAAAGAAATAGATATCGATTTTGATGAAAATTTTTTCTATGAAAAGTTGCAAGAAAAAATTAGAGAAGAAAAAAATGAACAAATAATCTAGGAAAGGACTTATTTTTTCAAACATAGAATATTACTTCTTAAAGAAGGCAATTATATAAGTACAGGGACTTGACAGGCAACATGCCCTATAATATAATAAAGCTTATGTTGATAAACGCCACTTATAAAATTCTAATGCCCTGGATTTTATTTAAGGATATATAAAATTAAACTAAGGAGGTAATAAATATGAGAACAACATTTATGGCAAATGCACAAAATGTACAAAAAGAATGGTTTGTTGTGGATGCAGCTGGTCAAACTGTAGGTAGACTTGCAAGTCAAGTTGCTATGGTTTTAAGAGGCAAACACAAACCAACTTTTACACCACATGCAGATTGTGGAGATCATGTTATTATTATAAATGCAGAAAAAGTTGTATTTACAGGAAAAAAATTGGAACAAAAAGTATATAGAAGACATTCGGGATATGCAGGCGGAATGAAAGAAACTAAAGCACGTGATATGTTAAAAAATCACCCTGAAAGAATTCTTATGCATGCTATTAAAGGTATGTTACCAAAAAATAGTTTGGGAAGAACTCTTCTTACAAACGTTCGTATTTATGCAGGAAATGAACATGAACATGAAGCTCAACAACCAAAAGAGCTTACATTTAATAAATAATAATTGAAAGGAGTATTCCAAATGGCAGTAGCAACATCAAGATTTTATGGAACAGGCAGACGTAAAAGCTCAGTGGCACGTGTATACCTTGTGCCAGGCAATGGTAAAATAACAATTAATAAAAGAGATATAGATGATTATTTTGGGTTTGAAACTTTAAAAGTTATTACTCGTCAACCTTTAGCTCTTACAAATATGGAAAGTAAATTTGACGTTAAAGTAAATGTTTATGGCGGCGGATTTTCTGGCCAAGCTGGAGCTATTAGACATGGCATAAGCCGTGCACTACTTGAAGCAGACGTAGAATTACGTCCAGCACTTAAAAAAGCAGGGTTCTTAACTAGGGACCCAAGAATGAAAGAAAGAAAAAAATATGGTTTAAAAGCTGCAAGACGTGCACCACAATTCTCAAAACGTTAATATCAGACTCCCCTTTATGGGGAGTTTTAATATTTTATATGACAATTACTTCCCGCTTAAAAAACTTTAGAAAGATTTTCTGAGGAAAACTCTTTGTACAAATGTGGGTACAATTTATTAAGCCGTGCTTTAATGCTTCTATGAGTTCTGCCATGAATTTTAGACATTTCTTTTATAGAAACTTTATTTTCATATTCAGTTCTTAGTTGGGCATCCTCTTCATTAGACCATGTTTTTCCTACGTTAATAGGTAAGTCACTAGTACTAGCATTATAATTAAGTATATTATTTTGTGCAATTAACAAAAGTTGATATACATATTTGTTATTAATTAAATGGTCTTGAGGCAATTTTTCATTTGTATAAGGGTCAATCCCACGAATTAAATGGTAAGCAATTGCTAAAAGTTCATCAGTTTTTAACACTTCAATATTTATTTCCTTTCTACTAAATTCCTTTTTTAATTATTAACTTATAATTTTATTTTTATACTTAATAGTATAAACTACACAATAGCCACACTTACAACTAGAGTTTTTTTGATTAGAGATTAATAGATCAAGGCATTGACCAAGGGACTGCATCAGTGATATTATCAGTTGGAGCAGCAGGATGATGAACAGCTGGAAAAAATTTTAGAAAGAGAAGAGGGTTCTAATGATTAAAGGAAAGTACCATGATATATTTGAACAAAACAGTATAGAATGGCCATATAATCTGGAGTATGAAAAAGAATATTATTATGAAACAGATGTATTGGTTTTGGGTGGTGGAGTGGCTGGAGCAAATGCAGCTATTTCTGCAGCAAAAGAAGGAGTAAAAGTTATACTTGTTGATAAGGCACCAGTCAGACGTTCAGGCTCAGGTGGAGTGGGACATGACCATTGGCTTGAAGCAGCAGGAAATCCGGCTTCAAAAGTGACCCCAGAGGAATTTGTTGATAAAGGTGGAACGGTTTTAACTGGGCCGATGAAATATATCTGTGCAAAAACAAGTTGGGATTTACTAGCTGATGTTGAAAAGATGGGTATGGAAGTTCGTGATGCAAATGATGAATTTGAAGGTGCTCCATTTAGAGACGAAGAAAGTAAGCTGTTATTTGCATATGATTATGTAAACAGAACTAGTATTCGTTTATATGGTGGAAACTTCTATAAACCAACGCTTGCAAAGGAAATTAAACGTTTAAATATAGAAACTCTAGAGCGTGTTATGTCAACTAGGCTTTTATATGAAGACGTTGATGGAAAAAGACGTGTGACTGGAGCAATTGGGATACACATGCAAACAGGAGCTATGTATATCTTTAAGGCAAAAACAACGGTTATTGCAACTGGTGGAGTTTATGGAATGTGGAACTATAGAAATGACGTGGTTGGAGCAAACAGTGAATTTCCAGACCCAAATGGTGCAGGTGACGGTCATGCGATGGCTTGGTTGGTTGGGGCAGAAATTGTAATGATGGAAAGAGCAGGAAGTAAAGGCTCTGCAGGCCATGCACATGGGCAACCATCTTATGGTGGGGCAAGTTGTTACAACACTCATTATCCATGCACAATTGTTGATGCTGACGGAAAGCCAATTCCTTGGCAAGATCATGAGGGCAACATTTTAGAAACACTGGAAGATAGAACACGCCCTCAAGGTGACGCACCATTTATAACGGACTTTGGAAGCAACCCTATGACAGAACAATATAAGTTAATTCAAGACTTACCTGAAAGAATTAGAAAAGGCGAATATAAATTGCCTCTATATATGGATTTGCCGTCAATGCCCGAATATGAACGACGTGCAATTTGGGGGCTGATGGTTGGAAATGAAGGAAAATCTTTATATCCAGTATATAATAAATATTCTAAAGCAGGATTTGACCCAAATAAAGACCTGATGCAAGCGTGCCTTATGAGCCCAGAAAGGTATATTGGTGGAAATGAACCTTGGTGGAGTGGTGAGCCACAAGCAACAAACAGAGACTCTGATATGTTTGGCGGAGCAGGCGGATTTCTTGTAGATTGGAATTTGAAATCTACAAATATTGACGGAATGTATGGAGCAGGATATCCAATTATGGCACATGGATGTTCAGAAGCATCAACATCAGGCATGTATGCGGGGCGTAAAGCGGCTGAAGATGCAAAAAATTATGTTAGAAAAATTGAACTAGACAAAAAGCAAATTGAAACAGAAAAAGAAAGAATGTATAGGCCACTATATAATGAAGCAACAGAAATTGGATGGCGAGAATTACAAGCTGGACTAAACCGCATTATGCAAGACTACCTTGTTGATTATAAATCGACTCATACTATGAATATCGGTATGTTTTGGTTAAACTCTTTAAAAGAGGCAGAAAATAAAAAAGTTTATGTTCGTAATCCTCACGAATTAGCAAGATACCTAGAAGTTCAATCCAGAATGGATGTTGCGGAAATGTACTTTGAAGCTTGCTTAAAAAGGCTTGCCTATCATGGCGAAGGATATTTTGATAAAATGCGTTCCCCTTGGTTGCCACAACATTGGGAAACTTTACAAGCAATCTCTAAAGCTGATGACGGTACAGTAATCTCTAAACAATTGCCCTATGACTATGAATTGCAAGAACCATATTTGCCAACGTATAAACAAAATTTTGACAAGTTTAATCCAGATTATGAAAAAAAATATGCTGCTAAGGAGGATGGCTCATGGAAAAATTTAAAGCAGTACTAACGCCAAACCCAGTTTTGCCAAATCATGTTGTAAAATTTGATCATACAAAATGTATTGCGTGTTATCAATGTGTATCATCGTGTAGATGTAATGTTATAGTGGAAAATCCAACAAAAGGTCAACCACCAATTTTAGTATACCCAGAGGAATGTTGGCATTGTGCTGTTTGTACTGAAAATTGTCCAACGGGAGCAATTGAGTTTGAACATCCAATTAATCAAAAAATTACCTGGAAACGTAAAGACACAGGAGAAATGTTTAGAATTGGAATGGACAATCCACCAGAACCTTATACAGTTCGTGCGTGTGGTGACCGTCAAGTTCAACTTTACCCTAGTGAATTTTTAAACGTAAAAGTAGCTGAAGTTGAAAAGGTTTCACGTTTTGTAGTCCGTGTAAAATTTGAAAGCATGGCAGTGGATATTCCAAAATATTTACCAGGACATTTTTGCAACGTTAAAATAAAAGAAGATGTTTATCGTGGATATTCAATATCAAACCCTCACGACGGAAAAACAGTGGAACTTTTTATAGATACATTTGAAGAAGGAATAGGGGTTAGGTTTTTAGAAAACCTTAAAGAAGCAGAAATAGTAGAGATGCAAATGCCATTTGGCAGATTTATTTATACAGCAAAAGACACTCCTCTTTTGCTGTTTGCAAGCGGGACGGGCATAAGTCCACTTAAAGCTATGATAGATTTGGAGCTTGGAACAATTAAATCTGGAAGAGTAACTCATTTATTTTTTCAAGTATGGGAAGAACAAGACCGTTTCTTAAAACAATACTTTGACCATTTAACTAGTAAATATTCTAATTTTACCTATACATTTGCGTATGAAAGCAAACAAACTTTTAGTGAGACTATTAAACAAAGCGGATATATTACAGAACATACAGACGCATATATATGTGGAGCTAAAAAGGTAATAGAAGAGGTTGAAAGAGTATTGCTTGACAACAATGTATTTTGGAGAAATATATATTACGAAAGTTTCATGCAATAGACTTACCCAGCTACCCCACCTGGCCTCCCCTAATTTCTCCCCTTGTAAGGGGAGGTGGCACGCAGTGACGGAGAGGTAGGGGAGGTGGCACGCAGTGACGGAGAGGTAGGGGAGGTGGCACGCAGTGACGGAGAGGTAGGGGAGGTGGCACGCAGTGACGGAGAGATAGGGGAGGTGTCACGCAGTGACGGAGGGGTAGGGGAGGTGGCACGCAGTGACGGAGGGGTAGGGAGGTAGCACGAAGTGACGGAGGGGTAGGGAGGTGACACGCACTGACAGAAAGATAGAAAATACAAAATTTGGTAACAAAAAAACTTAAAGTAACTATAAGCTGATGTCGATAAATTAAATGTAACGAAGTAGGGGAGGTGACACGAACTGGCAGAAAGGTAGAAAATACAAAATTTGGTAACAAAAAAACTTAAAGTAACTATAAGTTGATGTCGATAAATTAAATGTAACGAAGTAATAAGAAATAAACATAGTAATTTTTATATAACAGGGGGACAAACATATGGCAATTAACAAATTTAGAAAAAGATTAGCATTAATGGTGGCAACAATTTCGGCAGTAAGTCCAATGTCAACATTTGCATCAACACCAGTAACACCACCGAGTGAAATAACGCATACTTATGGAGATAAAACTGACTTTGGAAACCTAGACGATACGGCGTATACTACTAATTTTCAACTGCTTGAAGATGCAATCCTAGATGCAATCAACCTTATAGAAGGGACAACTTCATCAGCGTATGCGGGGACAGATTTGGATGGAACACATTCAACTTCTCATGTATATTATTGGGCAACTGCAAAGGATAAAGAAGCGTATGATACTGCAGTAAAACATTTGCTTGACGTTATTGAAGATGCACAAGATGTATTAACTGCATTGAGTAGTAACTATGCAGACTTAGATACTACATTAAATAAAACGCATAA
This sequence comes from Candidatus Epulonipiscium fishelsonii, assembly GCA_001983455.1. Taxonomy (GTDB): domain Bacteria; phylum Bacillota; class Clostridia; order Lachnospirales; family Cellulosilyticaceae; genus Epulopiscium_A. The sequence continues at coordinate 5,755 of LJDB01000023.1, read as the reverse complement.
TAGTAGTAGTAGCATTGCGGTAACTACGCCTGGACTTCTTCATGGCGAGGAGGTATATAAAAACTTGGGTACAACTCAAGCATATTTTGATGTTAATATTCAGGAGCTTGTTGATTCTATTAACGATGCGAAAAGTGCTATGCAAGGTAAGAGATATGACCAGATACAACGTACAACTGGTTCATATGTTGAATATAAAGCTGCAAAAGATGTGTTAGGTAAAGCGATAACTTCTGCTCAAGCACTATTAGCAACAACTACTACTCCTCTTACAACAGATGCAGGATTAACTCTAAACATAACAACTGGTAAACCAATAATACTAAGTGCCTTAGATGGAGCGGATGTAACAAGTGGTACAGCTTGGGTGTCTGAAACAAAATATAAGGAATTAAAGGAGGTAGTTAAAGAAGCACAAGAGCTTTTGGCTAACGTATATGATAAAATTGACGTAACTACACAGCAAGCAACAACTCAAGTTGAATTAGAAGAAATGGCCGATAAACTTTTTGGTAGGGATACCACAACCCCAAGTAACTTAGCTGCTACTCCAACTACTGGTAGTTTGTATAGTGCATATCTTAGCTCTGCAAAAACAGCACCTGAAGATGGAGCTATTGTAAAAGCAAGAAAGCAAATGGAATACTTGTTAATTGATGCACAGGCTAATATCTACAAATACACAACTACTGACTCTCTTATTAAAACTACAGCAGATAATATAGAGATTGCTGATAAGGCTGAAGATAATGATGGAGATAATACATATGATTTAAAGGACCCCAGAAATGAAGATATTATTATTATTTATAAAGACAATAGTACTGATGAGTATGTAACAACAGGAACAGGCGTAACAACAGCAACCGTAACATATGTACACGAAGATACAGACGGACATGAGGGATCTAACGTAGTTGGCTCTTGGGTAAAAACTGCTGATTGGGATACTTTTGAAACTGCTATTACAGATGCAATAGAGGACTATATAGAGCTTGATGGTACTACTACTGCTGCGAATATTTACGCTGATGCTGATTTTACCACAGGTGCAGCGATTGCGTATACTGATGATGATTATGAAGATGAAACAAACAGTGATACTGCAACCGAGGTAAATAAGATATTTAACACTTTACAGAAAGCACTATACACATTTACAGGTAAAGCTCGTAATGATGGTGAACTTGGAGATATTATAGAAGAAAAAGGTAAATTCCTAGAAACTATCGATGAAGCACATAAAACAAAAGGCTATGTTCCTGACACTAATAATTATACCACAGATACTTCTGTAAACTTAGTAACAAGTACTTTTTATAAAGTAGATGAGCATAACAAAGTAGAATCAACTACAAAAAATGGTACCGATATACCGGCAGCTAACAGTTGGGTAACAAAGGATGTTTGGGATACTTTTGAAACTGCTATTGGAACAGCAGTAACCACTTATAATCAAATTATAGTAAATGGTACAACAAACAATGCTCTAAGCCTAGAAGAAATTGAAGAGGTTATTGGAACGCTTGAAGATGCAATACGTGTTTTTGATAGAGCAATTGAAGGTGAAGGACTAAAAGAAGAATACGAAGCAGCAATGGGTAATACCAACAATAATAAGGGATTAATAGGTGCAATTGCCACAGCAAGAAGTGATGTAGGGTCTAATGCTAGTGTTGATGACGATGGAGAACTTACTACTGACACTTCCGCTACCGTGCTACCAAGTAAAGATGGATCAGATGTAACCACCCCAAATCAATGGGTGCCAACTGATAACTATAAAGACTTTGTAGAAAAAATTATGGTCGCTGAAGAAATGAGAGACCTCGAACTAGAAACCCCTGTTACAGCTACAGCTGGTGCACTTGCAGTGCATACAATTGGCGATATAGAAGATATGACAAGAGACTTATCTTATGCTACAAGGGACTTTAAAGGACTAATACAAGATTCTACAGCGGGCGAGTTAAAGGATGATAATGATGAGCTTAAAGTCCTTATTACTACAGCAAAACAATTATTTGCTAAAGGAGAGTTTAGTGCTTATGATGGTTTTGATTTATTAACAGCCACTACTACTGTAACAAAACTTGATGGAACAACTCAAGGAAATTATAATACGTATGAAGTAACAACAAATTCTCCTAGTGTTGTAACTCAAGCAGATAGTGATAATTTGTTTGAGGCTATAATGGATGCTATTATCTACGATAAGACAGATGATGCTGAAAAAGATTTAGAGTCAACTGAAGAGGCTACAGATGCTCTACAAACCGCTATGAATGAGTTTGATACTGCAAAAGTAACACCAAGTTCTTTAAAATTTGACTTATTTAAATTAATTTATGGTGATGGAGACGGAGGATATGCTGAATTTTTAAGAGAATTAAAAACAAGTGAAGTTCAAGGTCAGGATGTTACAACAACTGATTATTGGTCAACAAATGCAGAAAAAACTGCATTTAACAATGAAGTTGTTAAATCTATTGGTACATTAGAAAATAAAACTGTTAAGGCAGCTACTGTAGGGGTTACTACCAAAACATTAATGACAGCTAGAACTAAGGTTACAACAAAACCAGGAACAGGTACATTTATTACTTTCAAAAACGATTTATCTAAGAAAATAAATGAAGCAAAATACTGGGTTTTTGATGAGGACTATGTTGAAGGCCTTAATCGTGTAGAAACAACACCTGATCCAGGTACGGTAACAACTAGAGTTTATATTAGTGATGACTTTGGTAGAACTTTAAGAGAACCAGGTGGAACAACATCTAAGGGTGCAACAACTGATGGAGACTTATGGGTTTCTGAAGATAAAATGGTATCATTTAAAAAACAAATTGATACTGCAAAAGCTGCTTGGAATAATAACAAACCATCAGAAGCCACTTTGAAAACAGCAAGAACTAACCTTGAAAAACAAATGGATACATTCTTAAATGTAACTGCACAAAAAGCAGTTAGTACAACGGACTTTAGAGATTTACTTGATAACTTTGGAAACCTTATTTCTACTACTAAAACTACATTATATAGCGAGGATGATGGTTTTGTTTGGGGTCAATACGAAGAAAATGACACCATAAAAATTTCTGCTTTCGGAGATGACGTTACAACAAGTGATAAATGGGCAACAAAAGCAGACTTTGATACATTAAATAAGGCACTAAAAGTTGCACATGACATTTATGAAAAACGAGACAACTACACTTATGGTTCAATTAAAAAGGCTTATGAAACATTTAAGCTTGCAACTGAGGCATTTGATGCAAAATTGCAACCTGGTATTGAAGGAGAAGAAAGAAAACCGTTGTGGAATGACATTGTAGATGCAAGAACAACAATTGAAATGGTTCTACGCAGTGAAGTTAATGGTGACGATATTCCAGATGATGAAGATTGGGTTAACTCTAGAGATTATGATGCATTCAAAAATGCTATAAATAGTGCAGAAGCTACAATAAAAAAATCTACAGTCGATGGAACTACAGACGGAGCTCTTGTTGCAGGTTTCAAACAGTCTGTATTTAGTAGTGCACAAAAAACATTAAAAGCTGCAACAGATAAATTTGTAGCGGCAATGGAAAATAAGAAACCAGGGACAGGGTTACTTGCTCCTAAAAAAGCTGACTATTTAGAAAGTATAAACATGGTAAATACACTTATTGGTGAACTTAACTTTAAAGATACTAATGGAACTGTTATAACTACAACAACCATGACAGATTGGGATGATAAATTAACTGAGTTAGGATATGATTTAACTCCTACAGGCAGTACAGCAGAACCTGAAGGTATAAGAAAAAGTGTGGCAAACAATGGTGTTGAAGTTGAAAGCAAATATCTATGGCTACCTGGTGCAACATTTGACTCAATTACAAAAACAATTGATACAAATATGATAAATTACAAAAAACCTGGTTTAACTGTTGCTGGTGCAGAAAGTGCAATTGACACTTTGGAAGGAAAAAATCTGAAAACTTGGATAGACGCTGCAAAAAAATCTGGTACAGGTAAAAAAGAAATTGTAGCTGCAGCTAGAACAACGTTACTAGAGCTAATTACAACTGGATGTGACTTACTTGGTCAAACAGTCACAACTGCTGATGACTATAGACTTGATATAAGTTATATCGGTGGTAGAAATTATCGAATGAGTGATATGAAGGGAGTTGACGTTCCAAATGATACTGCATGGTCTTCTTCCGCACATAACAGAACATTCACTATGGCAATTGATAAAGCTATATTAGCTTATCAAAATGAAAAAGCTGACCAAAGAGCATTAGAAACTGCTATTTCAACATTTGACAAATCACTTAAAACATTTAAAGGATACACTGATGATAATGGTAGAGTATATCCTGCACAATGGTTTGCAAGTGGTAGTAGTAATAGCATTGGCACAAGTATATCTGCTTTGAAAGTCACAGTTGCACGTGTAGCAACAACTATTCCTATGCTAAAAGTTAGTGCACTAGGTACAGGGGCTGATGTTTCACATGATCATATATTAATAAGTGGTGTAAAAAGAACTACTAGTAATCTGCCAATATTAAGTGAAATAAATGCTGCATATAGCAAAGCCAATACAATGAGCAAAGCAAGACTTGGTGCTTATACTCTAGCTGAAATACAAGATGCAGAAAAAACTTTAACAGACTTACTAAATACAGTAACTGGTAGCGCTATTAACGGAAACAAAGAAGAAACACTTGCAGCAAAAACTGCCTTGAAACAAGAAATTACTGCTGCAAATACTCTAGTAAGAGAAGCAAATGGCAAAAAGCATACTGATTTTGATGACAGCTTTGCAGTTAGAATGCTAGAAGAAATGATTAAAGATGCAAATGCAGTTTATGCTAATAGATATGCGTCTACTAGTGGTACTTCATACACACAAAAAGCAGACGGTACTGTAGAACTAAATGATGACGATGCAGGAAAAGAAATAGCGGGTAAAAAATATGATATTATTGGTGCAACTACTGGTGCTGGAATAAGAGAAACTTTATATAACGCTGTACAAGAGGTAGCAAAGATACAATAATCACACTACCCCTCCACCCCTCCGTCACTGCGTGACACCTCCCCTTTCAAGGGGAGGCTTAGGGAAGGCGAGGCGAAGCTTAGGCTGAGGCTGTGAGAGGTTGAGGCTAGGGATGTTATGGAAAGCTAAAGATATTATGAAGAACTAGTAAGGCTAAGGAGGACTAAAGATATTATGAAGAGCTAGTAAGGCTAAAGATTGTTACTAGTGAGGATATAGAGATGGAATAAAAAGCTCAGGATATGAATATCATATACCTGGGCTTTGATACATAGTAAGGATATGATATATACTGGGAGCTTGATACATAGTAAGGATATGCCACGGGGGCTTTGATATAGTAAGGATATGATATATACTGGGGCTTTAATACATAGTAAGGATATGATATATACTGGGGGCTTGATACATAGTAAGGATATGATATATACTGGGAGCTTGATACATAACAAGGATATGATATATACTGGGGCTTTGATATAGTAAAGATATGGTATATACTGGGAGTTTGATACATAGCAAAGATATGATATATACTGGGGCTTTGATACATAACAAGGATATGATATATACTGGGGCTTTGATACATAGTAAGGATATGATATATACTGGGGCTTTGATATAGTAAAGATATGGTATATACTGGGAGTTTGATACATAGCAAAGATATGATATATACTGGGGCTTTGATACATA
>LJDB01000022.1:24626-59937 GCA_001983455.1 Candidatus Epulonipiscium fishelsonii | reverse complement strand
ATTATCAAGAATGCAGATATCATTTTTTTTAAATGTTATCTCAATCTTTTTATTGTAAATCACACTCATCTTACCATTTCTTCCTTGTTCATATTCATGTAAACTAATATATGTCCTATTAATCTACATTTTTATTGTACATCAAAAAAAAAAAACACAAGGGTATAATCAAAATTTCTTGTGAAATTTTAGCTTATACCCTTGACTTTTGGCAAAAATTGGTGTTGATAAATATTAATCTATAAGAAAACACTAGTGTTTTTACTTTTGTGCTGAAAAATAGAAAGTACTTCCATTTTCGTCGAAACTAATTCCCTTTCTTTTTTATTCACCTAAAAATTTTCTAGTTAAGTTTCTTCCTATTATGTACATCAAATTTATTCTTTTATACTAGTCGCAAATTGTTTGGCCTTATTTATATCATCTTCGTTAGGGTGATTTTTATTAATAAGCATGAATGCACCTTTGCAATGGTAGTGGTTTTCGCACACCTTAATGCCTTTAGCAGTTAATTTCTTTGACATTTTATGGTACCCGTTATCAGCCAATGCAGAAGTTTCAAAAAGTACAACACTTCCAATCAGCGTAGGCTCTAAATTGTCAATAAAATCTAACACCTGTTTATCTATGCCAAACTTATAAACAGACGCACCTAGAAACAATATATCTACGGCTTCAGTTACTGGTACATCTATATTTGTAACTGGGCATTTAAGTTCTTCTCCAATAGCGTCTGCTATTTGTTTGGTATGTCCTGATTTTGTAAAATAAACGACTTTTGCTTTCATAATATCCTCTTTTCTATACACTATAAAAATCTTACATGAAGAACCACTATCCATTTAGGATAGTGATTTAAACATTAAAATAATTGTTTACCGCCGTTTGGTCCTGCACTTTCATCATAAATCTTATCAATAGTAAATGTGATAACTGATTTTATTTGCATATTCATTGCTGCAAATTGTTTAGCAACATTATCATATAGCTGACCGTCAGTATGGCGTTTTTGCATTGTAGCGTTTACTAAATACGATTCCATTCCTTTTACAGCTAATAGAGCAGCTTTATTATTATTTTCTAAATTTGCACATGTAGTATTCATGAAAACTTCAGCTACTGCCATCGTATCATCATCTATAACCATAATACTTCCCGCTACAATTGAGTGAATTTCGCCCTCTTTTGATACTGTACTAAAAATTTTAACACTTTCTCTGTCTTGAAATAATTTTTTTACATTCTCTAAGTTTTTCATGTTAATTCTCCTTAATCAGTTTTTATGATTGACTTTGAATTTGTTACTTGGTATAATAACAAATCCATACTAACATGCTAAAAAAGCTAAGTCAATAACGCAAAAAAATATGAGCAGATAAGAAAAATATGAGGAGACAAGAAAAATATGAGCGAATATACAGCAAATCACTGTCCTTGTGAGCAGGCATGCTATTTACAAATTGCACTAAAACGTATAGGGGGAAAATGGAAGATGCCTATTCTCTGTGTTCTTGCACATGGCCAAGGCGTTCGATATAACGAGCTTATGAAAAAGGTGCAAGGAATTACAAATACAATGCTCGCTTCATCTCTTAAGGAACTTGAAAATGATGGACTTATAACACGAGTGCAATATAATGAGATGCCAATTAGAGTAGAGTATTTTATAACGGAGAGGTCCAAATCTTTGATACCAATTTTGCAATCGCTTGCAATATGGGGAATGGAATAAGTGTTATATTGGAGGCGAGCCTGTCAGTTTTTATGGAGGTTCGCCTTATTCGTGATAACGGATTTAGGAAAAACGTGACTAAATCTGTTATTGATGGTTTATTATTAAAAATTTATAATGAATAAAAATGCAAAATTATTTATAAAAAAACTATTGACAAAACAGAATAAAATAATTATAATGATTTTTATGTATTACACTAAATCAAAACTGGAGTGAAATAATATGAAAAACAAAAAAATGTTAGCAACTTTTATTGCAAGTATGATGCTTTTTAGTGGGAATGTCTTTGCACAGGACAGCCAGATGACCGTATCAGATAATCTGATTTCTATGGTTGAGACAGAAGTTATAGAAATTAACACAACCTTTGATGGAAAAATTGAACCAGAAGATGTAGAATTTAATTTTGGTGGCAAATCTATAGATAAATGGAAAACTTGGAATAAAGAAATGAATGCTTATACAGGTCCAAATTATATAGATGTAATTTCGATAGTCACTCGCCCAAATAAAGAAGGAACACAAACTGAAGTTAATGCAGAACTGAGATTTAACTTGCTATATGGCGTAGAGGATCTTTCTCCAAGAAGTGTACGTGTTCTATATCCTGAAAAAGTAGGCAATTATGATTTAGAAATATCAGCAGATAATCAAACTTTTTCAGAGGAAATAAAGTTGAATGCATATGATAGTCTTAGAACATTTGATGAAATTAAGCCAGAACTAGACAGTATAATTGCAAATACAAAAAATATGTACATATCCTACGAAAGCATGGGAAAATCGGTTGAAGGCCGTGACCAACACATGATAATCATTGGAAAAGATAAAGCAGCAGTTAATACCTACCTAAATAAAACATCTCCAACTTTACTAGAAAATCCTGAAAAAATTCAAGACGAAATAGAAGACCATAAAGCAGTAGTATTTATTAATAATATTCACCCAGATGAAAATCCTGGAGTAACTGCTCAACTAGATTTCTTACAAAATTTTACCACTCAACCAACAATTGAATTTAAAAGCCTAGACGAAGACAACAATGAAATTACAAAAACACTAGACCCAGCTAAAGTTCTTGACGAAGTAATTCTAGTGTTAAGTATAACAGAAAATCCAGACGGAAGTTATCACAACACACGTCAAAACATAAATGGATTTGACTTAAACCGTGACAATTCATACCAAACACAGCCTGAAACAGTTGGTATTGTGGAACAAATTGTTAAATGGACACCAGTATCATTCTTAGATTTACATGGATATGTTAACAGCTTCTTAATTGAGCCTTGTACACCTCCACATGAACAAAACTATGAATATGACTTGATAGAAGATTATGCAATAGAGCAAGCACATGCACTAGGTAAAGCTGGAATTTCTAATACAAAATATGAAAGCTATCAAATACCACTTATTGATGATGTTTATAGAGGTGAAGATGGTTCTTGGACGGACGTTTGGGATGATGGATCTTTAGCTTATACAGCAACGTTTGCACAAGCTCATGGAGCATTGGGTCATACAGTTGAAATTCCAGATTTACATCAAGCTTCTAATGATGCTATGTTATACGCTCTTTATGGGGCAGTTGATTATGTAACTGAAAATAAAGATGCATTACTAGCTAATTTAGCAGAAATTTATAAAAGAGGGATTAACAACGAAGATAGCCCAAGTGTAGATTCACATTTGATAAATGCTAAAAATGAAGCTATCGGTAGAGACCGTGGAGAAAATGAAAATTTCTTCCCTGAATATTATGTTCTTCCTATTGATGATGAGCTACAAAAAAATCCAGTTGAAGTATATGCAATGGTAGAGTATCTATTAAGAAACGGAATTAAAGTTGATAAATTGACTGAAGATACAACTATTTGTGAAGATACTTATAAAGAAGGAAGTTTTGTTGTAGATATGCATCAAGCAAAACGTGGGTATGCAAATGCAATGTTATATGCAGGAGACGATGTTTCTGACTTCCCATCCATTTATGCAGAAGTAGTAAATAACTTCCCTGCTTCAAGAGGATTTAACTGTTATGAAATAAGAACAGAAAATGCATTTGGAAATAACCTTTGTGAAATTGATGAAGTTGATAAACCTGCTACAACAATTGAAGATAAAAAAGGGTATTATGTAGTAAAAAATAATAGCAATGACGTAATTAAAGCAGTAAATGAATTACTAGCTTTAAATAAAGAAGTATATTTACTAAATAAAGATAGTGAAATTAATGAAGCAGGAGATTTCTTGATTTCTAAATATAACTTAAGCCTAGTAAGTGATGATTATTTACTAAAAGTTGTTGAATATACTCAACCAGTGGAAGCTAAACAAATCTATGAGCCAGTAGTTTTAAGCGAAGGAATATATTCAGATTTTGCTTTAAACGAACTAGGATTTAACGTGGTTGATGAAATTAATGATGATGTTACTGTAATTGTAGACGAAAACGGAACCGTACCAACTTTAGAAAATGGAGTTGACTATGTTGGAGTTGGAGATGGAGTTACAAAAGTAGCTGGTGCACTTATTCCTGAGCTTAAACTTTTCGCAACTGAAGGGTTGAAAAATTGGGAAGGATTATTAAAAGCAGATTATAATCCAGACAGTGTTTTGACTAGTGGTTATGATGACGAAGAATTTGTTTATAGCATTTCAGGAAACTGGATTGAAGAAGTGCCAGAAGGAGTGGAAACTCTAATAACAGTTCAAGATGCTGATGACTTCTATGTTGCTGGATGGTGGCCAGAACATGAAAAAGTTAAAGGCAAAGCACTAGCAGTGTCAACTGATATAGAAGATAGTAAAGTAACTTTATACACTAACTCTGCAACAAACAGAGCACACCAACAAAACGCATATAGATTGCTTGCGAATGCAATTTATCAATCATCTTTAAGTGACAATATCGAAACAATAGAAGAAAACTAGGAAATAGGGCTGATATAATTCAGCCCTTCTTTTTATTATCTAATATAAAATAATTTAATGTATAATTATTCATTTGTATAAAGTTCCCTTGTTTCGTACATTTAAGTATATCAAACTAAAATTTACTACCAATATATCGAAGCTTCTTTAGTCTTCTTTCATTATTTTTTGTTTTATCAATACTAGTGCACCATGGCAAAACAATAATTTTTTTTAGTTTTAGTCCCATAGCTTTTAAATCTTTTCCAGTTTGTTTCATATATCGTCTAAACAAAAGTGGGACTGGTGCTCCGTAAGTATAAAGCATTATTAACTCTTTTTTACCAAAACGTGGTTTATGCCACTTGTCAGTTAACGGATAAAGTCTGTCGATAAATGTTTTGGTGAAACCATTAACTTGACATATATAAATAGGGGAAGCGATGACAACGATATCTGCTGATTTAATTTGCTCAAAAACTTCATGCATATCATCTTCTAACACGCATATACCACCATTATATATACATTTTCTGCAACCAATACAGTTTTTGATATTCATTTGACAAAGTTCATATTTTCTGCATTTTACATTATTTTGATTTGCACCGTCGATTAGTGCATCCACTGCGTGGGCAACATTGCCATTAGTGTGTGGACTGCCCATTATTACAATCATAGTCTTCAAATTAATCCCCCCTATTATGTAAATAATCTTTGCAATATATTTCCGTAGATTTAGCAAAAAATTCTGTACAGCCTTTTGCTATTTTGTCGTAGTAAGCGGTAAATCTTTCATCTTCAATAAAGCTATTTACTAACGCTAGTTGACTTTCTTTGGAATAGGTTCCATTTGGCCAAGTTAATTTCAACAAATCTTCATGATATTTACAGGCTTTTTGAGCTTCTTCACAAGAAGAGTCTCCTATTATGAACGCTTCTTTTAAACTAGTGTTTATGGAATCCAACAATTCATTTATCCTGCTGTATTCATCTTTGCCCATTTTCTTTATTTTGTCATTAGACTGTTTAATCATATCTGCACCATAACGTTCTCTTAACTCATCCCCATATTTTGATGAATTTTCATCCAGTTCTTTAATTTTAAATGTCTTAAACTGCATACAAATTCCCTCTTTCTCTCTATTGACCTCTAGACTGAGTCTTTTGGTTATGATTTTACCAAAGTTTTTACGATTTTGCAACATAACAATAGAGACTTATGAGAAAACCCCTAGTTGTGTAACAGAACATTAATCAGCTTAAAATTTAGTCATACTAGTTTTCTCTTTAAATGTATATGCTTAGAGCTAGTTGTGATATAATGAATTTAGCAACGAAAATAGGTAATTTTATGTAATTCCCAATGTTAATAATTCTTATGTTGAGATGTAAGTATATCCTATGGTGAATGTATAATGTTACTATATTAATTTTTACAGGAGTGGTTAGGATGACTATATATAAAACTATAGATTTATGTGCAGGTATTGGAGGTATTCGCCGAGGATTTGAACTTACTGGTAAAGTTAAGAATGTTTTATCAGCAGAAAATGACAAATATGCTTGCATGACATATGAGCATTTATACAATGAAAACCCTATGAATGATATAACAACAGACAAATTTAAAGAATTGGCATCTAATACTAATTATGATATTTTGTTAGCAGGTTTTCCATGCCAAGCATTTAGTGCAGTTGGCAAAAAAGAAGGATTTAGAGATGCTACAAGAGGTACGATTTTTTTTCATATATCTGAAATATTGGATTTAACCAGACCAAAAGCATTTTTACTAGAAAATGTAGAAGGTTTAATAACTCACAAGCAAGGGAATACATTTAATATTATCTTAGATACTTTAATAAATAAATTAGATTATCATATAGTTGGCATTCATAAAAGTACAACTAGTAATAAATTTGTTTTTGATAGAAAACATATACTTTTGAATGCTAAAAATTTTGGAGTTCCACAAAATAGACCTAGAATTTATCTAGTTGGATTTGATAAAAAAAGGTATGGCAGTAAAATAGAAAATATTTTAGTTTTGCCTCAAAAAAGGCATGACAAACCTATTTATCCAGATTTAAATTATGTATTAGAGATGAAAGCAGAGCCCTCTTATTATTTATCCCAAGGATATATGAACACGCTAAAAAAGCATAAAAAAAACCAAAGTCAAAAAGGTAATGGATTTGGTTATATGGTAGTAAATGAGCCTCATATTAAAAATCCTATCTCTAATGCTATACTAGCAACAGGTGGTTCAGGAAAAGAACGGAATTTAGTATATGACCCACAAGAAGAAATTATAGGATTAGAGGTTAAAGGCAAACAAACTCCAATAAATAGTGATTGTATAAGATTAATGAAGCCATGTGAATGGGGAAAATTGCAGGGATTTATAGGATACGCTTTTATGAAAGATGGAGAAGATAAATTTTCATTTCCAGTAAGTGTCAGTAACACGCAACAATACAAGCAATTTGGTAATTCTGTGGCAATTCCTGTTATAGAAGAAATTGCTACGAAAATAGTTCAAACATTAGACGAAATAGATAGGGAGGAATAATCACTTTATAATATAAATAGACTATCAGAGTCATATCTCTTATGATTAAAAATATCTTTAATATCAATACCTATAATTTTTGGACTAGAAATTGCATTTATTAAATTTAATTTATCTTCAAAAGGCGATAATCTAATTGATATATGAGTTTCTTCGCAATAGAAATACCAAAATCCTTTAAAATTAGTTATACTATATGAACTATTGTTAAATTTAAATTCAATTTCTCTTCCGTGATTTAAATCGTCAATTAAATTATTAAAATTATACATTATAAAACTCCTTATCATGAATAATAGAGGCTTATAAGAAAGCCCCTAGTTGTGTAGCTGAATATTAAACGTTTCTTAACAAATTGAACCGCCAACAGTCTTTATATCTTGAGTATTTAGAACGCAAGTTGAAACAATCACTTCTAATCCTTTAACAATTTCATCTAATGCCATAAAAGGCACATTTTTTTTGTCAATAACTTGGGAAGTCATAAACGGAATATGAACAAACCCACCTTTAATATTAGGATATTTCTTATCAATTAGATATAAAACGCCATACATTACATGATTACACACAAAAGTGCCTGCTGTATTGGAAATAGAAGAAGGAATATTATTTTCTTGCAAGTTTTGTACAATTGATTTTATAGGCAACAATGAAAAATATGCACTGCCTCCATCTTCATAAACAGCTTCATCAATTGGTTGATTTCCTTCGTTATCTTTAATACGATAATCATCAACATTAATAGCCACTCTTTCAGGCGTAATGTCAAAACGTCCTCCTGCTTGACCAATTGAAATAACAATGTCAGGATTGTGTTTAATTATAGCATTTTCGATTACTTCAATAGACTTGTGTCTTACTGTTGGGATAACAAGTTTTATTACTTCAGCTCCCTCAATTACATCTTTAACCATCATTACTGCTTCACTTGCGGGATTAACTTTTTCGCCACCAAACGGGTCAAATCCTGTTAATAATACTTTCATAAGTAGCCTCCTTTAAAATCCGAATAAATACATACATACAATGTGTGCTATCAATAAAGTAATAGCCACAGGAAATTGATATTTTATAACATCATATTGTTTTTTCATCTCTAGTAGTGCAGCGGGTACAATATTAAAGTTTGCTGCCATTGGTGTCATTAATGTTCCACAATATCCTGCTGTTAATGCAAATGCACCGATAATAGCAGGGTTTCCGCCATGAGAAAGTACAAAAGGAATACCTATACCTGCTGTTATAACTGCAAAAGCAGCAAAAGCATTTCCCATTATCATAGTGAAAACTGCCATACCAATACAATAAGCAATAACACCCATAAGTCGACTGTCAGCAGGAATTATACCAGAGATTAATTGTGAGATGACATCTCCAACTCCTGCCGTGGTAAATAAAGCTCCTAGAGCAACCAAAAGTTGTGGTAGCATACTGGAAGGGCCCATCTGTTGTAATAAACGAGCACTATCATTTACAGCTACGATTGGTTTAGCTTTTGTCAAAGCAAATGCTGCTATTAAAGCTACAATTCCAGCAGCTGCAATTGCAAAATATGAAGCACCAGGAACTTTTGCCCAAACTGTTGCTACTATTAACGCTACAATTGCTAAAACTAGTGAAGGTAAAAATATTTTGTTTCCTAATTTTTCAGAAGAAGCTAGAGCGAACTCTTCTGATGGTGCTTCATATTTAGCAAAGACTACTTGCTTAGATACAGTTAGACAACTTGATAAAATTAATAAAAGTCCAATTATATTTTTAGGTATGTACTCTCCAGCAATAAAAGGAATTGCCATTAAAATCCAGAACAAAGCTGTTCCAAATTTTTTATTGTCGTCGATAGTAATAAAGGATTTATAAGCAATGAACAACATTAAAAATCCCATTAATGCATAAAATATCGTTAAAGATACACTAATAAATTGCGTCATTTTAAGCCTCCTATTTAAAAATTATTTTTTGGTAGTATATTTAGCTGCCAACTTTTTGTCAAACAAATAATTATTTATAGCAATTATAACAAATGCTGTAACTGCAATAATTAATCCCGCCTGTGCAACGCTAATTGTGCTGACTTCATAACCTTGTTCTGACAAAGTAGAAGCAATTAATAAAACTCCACTACTACCCGCAAATAAATTTTGACCAAAGAAATTGCCAAAGTTCTCAGAAGCTGCTGAATAAGCTTTAATAATTTCTTTGTCATGTTCTGATATTTTACCATTAGTTGCTTCTGCCGCTGCTTGAGCCATTGGATTAACGATTGGACGAACAAATTGTGGGTGTCCACCAATTCTAATAGAAAAAGCACCTGCAATTTGACGAAGTAACACATAGATAGTACACAAATTTCCAGTAGTTAAATTTTTGATGCTTTTGATAAGAGTTACTGCACGTTGCTTAAGACCATATCTTTCTAAAACTCCTATTACAGGTAGAGTTAGAATAAATAGTGATACACCTCTGTTTGCTACAAATGATTCCCCTAGTATGGTTAGAATTTCATTGAAGTTTAATCCTGCTACTAGACCTGTTGCTATTCCAGCTACTAAAATTGTAAATAATGTTTCAATTTTAAATGAAAAGCCTAGAATAACAATTAGAATACCGATTAATTTTACCATTTATTAACACCTCCAAATAATTTTAATATTATATCACGGATTAAATTTTAAAACAAGCAAATTATGTATATGATTTAAAAAAGATTGAATAATAACAATACATGCACATACAAATTAAATAAGGAACAAAAAGAATTTGAGGAGCTAACTAAATGGAATATATCATTGAAGACTTCAAAGATATAAAGGTATTACAAAAGCAATATCCAGACTTAATTTTTTACCCAATTATATATGGAATCTATATTGTTCAGGTGCCAGAAACTGCAGAGTATCAAATTCAGAAATTAGTAAAAGAAGTTAAGTATGCAAGGATGGCAACTTTATATGGACTAAATAGCGAAGAAGCTTTGCAAGATGCGGGAATACTAGTTTTTCATGATTATCCTTTTGGGGAATTAAGAGGAGATGGTATTTTACTAGGATTTGTTGATACGGGAATTGATTACACTAATTACAATTTTAGGTTTGAAGATGGAAGCACACGCATTGTTTCTTTGTGGGACCAAAGTATACAAAGCGAAAATCATCCAGAAGGATTTGCTATTGGAACAGAATATACTAGAGAAAATATAAATGATGCTTTACAAAATGAAGATCCTTTATCAGTTGTGCCGTCAAAAGATTCAGTTGGGCATGGAACATTTCTTGCTGGAGTGGCTGGTGGAAAAGATAGGAGTGGAGACACGGATTATATTGGAGCAGCTCCAGATGCCGAGTTTCTAATAGTAAGATTAAAAGAACCTGCACAAGGATTGAAGGACTATTATTTTTTGAAAGAAGGAGTTCCAGCATATAGCGACTCAGATGTCTTAATGGGAATGCATTACATAATTGAAAAAGCCGCTGCCTTACAAAAACCTCTAGTTTTATGTGTTGGAGTGGGCAATAATGACGGGGCACATGATGGAACAAACATCATTGAAAGGTATTTGGATGAAATAACTTTTATACCAGGAATAGCAGTTGTTGTTGCAACTGGCAATGAAGCCAATGCAGGACATCACTATAAAAATACACTACAGCAAGGTGAGACAAAAACAATTGAACTTAATGTGGCAGAAAATGAAAACGGATTTATCTTACAAATTTGGAGTAAATCAGTGGATAAACTTCTTGTTAGTATGCGGACCCCTATAGGCCAAATTGTTGAGCAAGTTCCATTAAGACCATATAAGCAAGAAGAAATTTCATTTACTTTGCAAGAATCAAGGATAACTATTACATATGCATATCCTGAAATAAATACAGGTGGCCAATTAATTGCTATTAGATTTGACAAACCAATTCCTGGGAGCTGGCAAATTGATGTATATGGAGAATTTATATTAAACGGAAATTTTGATGCATGGCTTCCACATGTGGGATTTATAGAGTTTAACACAAGGTTTTCTGAGCCAAATACAGAAAGTACTATTTGCATTCCAGCAACTTCAAAATATGTTATATCTGTTGGGGCATATGATTATATAGATGGAAGTTTATATGCAGGTTCTGGACGTGGCTCCATTACTAATGGATATGTTCAGCCTGATTTAATTGCACCAGGAATTAACGTTGTTGGCCCTGATTTAATTGGTGGAACTACGTCTTTAATAGGAACTTCCACATCAGCAGCAATAGCCTCTGGAGCTGCCGCTTTATTAATGGAATGGGCAATTACAAAGGGAAATTTACCAACAATAAATACAAGAATAATGAGTATAATTTTAAATAGAGGAGCCAAAAGAAGAAAAGGTGTTGTATACCCAAATAATATAGAGGGGTATGGGCAACTGAACCTAGAGAATGCTTTAGCAACAATATAATTACTATTAATAGGAGGCCGTTTTATGTTAGTTTATACAAAACAACCAAGTTTATTTAGAGAATATATGGAGAATGAATATGAGTATTTGAGTATAACACCTTATATTAGTTGTTTAATAGACGATGAAGAATATGGAAAACATTTGAAAAATATGGGAGTAATATTTGAATATGAAATGGCATTTGAGATAGAGTTGTTACCTGTTAGAAGCGAGTATATAGAGCTAGATAATAACTATTTATATTGTATAGTTGGTAGCACTATAGAAATGCAAGCTTGTATAGATTTAAAACAATATGCACTATATGACTTAGATAAAAATATGTTTAAAACAGCTATTGATGATAAAAATTTAATTTTGGCTGATGGAAATAACGTGAATAGTGAGCAGTATTTAATAGGCATATTTGATATAGTTACACATAGTTTAGAGCTCAAAAAAATTCCTGTAATTTATAATATGGCTAAATTTGCTAAAAATATGATTTTAGATAAATTAGTTACAGAAATTTTAACGATGGCAAAAGGCATACATATATATTATGAGAAAAATATAAAAGAGAGGTATGATAATAATAATGGATATATTCAAACTGCTATATTTACAACGGATCATCCGTTTGTATCATTTGCAAAAATTGCTGGACTTAGAGAAATAAATACTCTAGACTTGAAAAGACAATATAGACATTCAGACATGTATAATGACATATTTTTTGAACAAATCCCAGACAATGAAATGATTTATATACATTTAAATATGACCGCTCCAAAAAATGAACATTTTTATAATAACCTAGGGTTTGAATATATTCAAACATTAGCTCAGGTTAGATTTTTAAAAGGTACAAAATTACAGTTTAATCAAGCTAAAAATACGATTAAAGACTTTATTGCTACAAATTTTTGGCCTAAAATATTAAATATAGTTACTACTCAATCTGAATTTGTAAAAATCCAAGATGTAAGCAATGAACATGTGTTGGTTAAAACAATTGATAAAATTCCACCAGCTTCAGCAGGTATCCAGGAAATCTATGGAGGTAAATATTCGGAAAATGCCATATTGATGGAAGACTTAATTTTAGCTATAGACAATTTAATTTCCGATGCAAAATTACAATCTAAACCTATAGTCATTTATATTCCATATGGAACAAACATAAGTAGTCATGATGGCAGTGATATATTGGAAGACTTAATTAATACTTATGCTTTACAACCAGGAGTGACAATCATCACAACAGCAGGTGAAGAAGGAGATAAACACCATCATGCACGTGTCACTACTTCTACTTATAAAGAAGAAAGTACTATAAGAGTAAGTCAAAGAGATAATAATATTGTTGGTTGCATATGGATTACATATCCGCAAAATGCGAAAGTAAAGCTAATTAGCCCAGCAAATAAAGTATATGATATTTCATTACCAAAAATACATCAAACTTCTGAAGGGACAATATTTTCAAGAGGAAATCAAATCAGTGCAACAAATGGTTCTATAAATATACTTTTTAGAATGAAAAACGTACGAAAAGGTCCTTGGAAAGTAGAAATTCAACCTACTGATGGGAAAAAAACTATTGCTGATATTTGGCTGGCAACACAAGAGTTGAACCCTTATGCACATTTGCAAGATGCCGATCCATTTTTCACTATACCTTCAATTGGAAATATACCTTCACTTATATGTGTTGGTGATTATAAAGAAGAAATGTTGACCATTACAAAAAGTTCAGGCAGAGGATATACAAGAGACAACAGGATAACTCCAACATTTGTTTCTCAAGGTTCAATTACTGATATTGTTTCAATTTATACAAATGATCCTACTCCAAACACACCTATTATGTCATATTTAATATCAGAAAAGTTACATCATTTAGATACAGTAAACTATCCAAATCCAATGCAAGGATACGGAATTTATAGAGGAGGAAACAATGCTTAGTGCTCAACTTCAATTAGCCTTGCAGTATCAAGGACAAAATTTATTATCTTCATTTATCAATACAACAGGTATATCAAACCCAGATATATGGGAAGTTGTAGTGTACTATATAGGCAACTTGGATAACATAGAGGAAAATTTTAAGGTTGTTATAGAAGTCATCAATAAAAACTATTGTGTTATGACAATATCAAAATATGAAATACGACGCTTATCAGAACAACCAAACATCTTGTATATTGAGTTGCCAGAAGTTATGAAATATATTTTAGATAAAGCCGTTAGTGACATATGTGGAGCAAAGTTGGGTGACCCTCAAAGAAGTTTTGGGGTAACGGGAAAAGGAACGTTAGTTGCATTTATTGATAGCGGAATTGATTATACTCATCCAGATTTTATAAATGCGGATGGCACCACTCGTATAAATTATATTTGGGACCAAACTTTAAGTGGTAACCCCCCAGATGGGTTTAAAAGAGGTATAGAATATACTAAAGACCAAATTAACGAGGCTTTGAAACAGGTTGAGAAAGGGAAAAATCTAGAAATTGTTCCAAGCATAGACACTTTAGGGCATGGAACAGCAGTTGCTGGAATTGCTTGTGGCAACGGAAGATTAAATAAAAAGTACAAAGGAGTTGCACCAGAAAGTGAATTAATCATAGTAAAAATAGGCAAAAATGGCATGCAAAATAGCACTTATGAGCCAAGAAATGTTGAGGTTATGCTTGCATTAAAATACATAACAAATAAAGCAAAAGAACTAAATAAACCCGTAAGTATATTGATAGGACTAGGGATAAATGAAGGAAGCCATGATGGAACTAGTACACTAGAAATATATATAGATGAGGTTTCAAGAGAATGGCAAACTAATGTGGTAGTTGGCACAGGAAATCAAGCAAATAAAGACAGTCACACTAGTGGAGTAATAGAAACTGACGAGACTCAGGAAGTTGAAATATTTATTGAAAAAAATCAGCCATATTATTTTTTAACGTTATGGAAAAGTTTTATAGACGATTTTGCAATTGTGGTTGACTCTCCTGTAGGGCAAAAAACCGAAATTTTGACTAGGAAAGTAAACAATAGAAGTTTTATTTTAGGTGATACCCTTGTTATGATAAATTTTTCTACTGGAGCACCAGAAGAACGAGGAGAACAAATTTTAATATTTTTTGATGCGATGGATGAAAATATTAATTCTGGCATTTGGAAACTAGAAATAATAGGCATTGAAGTTATTGAAGGAAGATATGATATATGGTCTGAAGCTCTGGACGGTGCACAACGAACAGCAAGATTTTTAAATCCAACAAATGAAATGACTCTGACTATGCCTTCTACTGGAAAAAATATAACTAGTGTTGGAGCTTCAAACAACTTTCAAATTGCTAGTTTCTCGGGGCAAGGATACACAAGAGACGGAAGAATTAAACCAGATATAACTTCACCAGGAGTTAATATTATGACTCCCAGTATAGATAAGTTAAGATATAGCAATGTTAGTGGCACAAGTGCAGCAGCAGCATTTATAGTAGGAGCATATTCTTTGCTAATGGAATATTTAATTGTACAAAATAGAGATAGATTTTTGTATGGCGAAAGATTAAAACTATACCTATTAAGAAACACCAGAAGTTATATACAAAACGGACCATACCCAAATAGACAGTGGGGTTATGGTGAATTATGTATCAAAGATACTTTGCAAGAATTAAGTGAAATTTATGACAACTAATAATCATTGAAGCAAACTACGGCAACAGTTAAGTGTAGGAGGATTATATGGATAATAAAATTGATGCAACTTTACAAATTTTATCATCTCTTTCAAGTTCAGAAATAGAGGAAGCAACGGATTATTTACAAGTTTATGGTTTTGAAGCAAGCAATAATATTGACATTATAGTAAAATATAATGGTGATATAAATAAAGTTGCTGAGGACGAAGGAGGAATTGCCCAAATTATAAATAGTAGATATGCAGTAATTTCAATATCAAGACAACGTGTAGATAATTTGATGCGTTACACTCAAGTTGAATATATGGAAGCTCCTAAATTATTAAACTATAATCTTGACAAAAGTATGCAAATATCTTGTATTAAAACAGTACAAAACAATAGACCATTTGAACTTAAGGGAAAGGGTGTTTTACTAGGGATTATTGATTCAGGAATACAATACGCCCACAGAGACTTTATAAATCCAGATGGAACGACTAGAATAGAAGCAATTTGGGACCAAAGTATTAATGGAAGCCCTCCTGAAGGCTTTAAAATGGGAACTATTTATACAAAAGAACAAATTAATTATGCATTACGTCAGCCAAATAGATATGCACGTTTGGCGGTTGTTCCTTCTGAAGATACAAATGGGCATGGCACTCATGTTGCTGGTATTGCAGGTGGAAACGGCAGAGCTTCAAATGGAACTTATGTTGGAGCAGCTCCCGAAGCAGATTTTTTAATTGTAAAGCTGGGCATTCCAGGAAAAGAAGAAGCACTAGTGCGTAATGTGGAAATAATGTTAGCAATAAAATTTATTATTGAATATGCTAAAAAATTGCAAAGGCCTGTGGCAATTAATATAAGTAACGGAATGAATGAAGGTCCACACGATGGTAGAGCATTGATTGAAGCATTTATTGATGATGTTTCAGAAGAGTGGAAAACGAACATTATCATTGGTGCTGGAAATGAAGGTGGGGGAAATACTCACACGAGCGGACTTATTTCACCTGATAGAATTCATTTCTTTGAATTTCAAGTTGGAGAAAATCAACGTTCATATGCTTTATATTTATGGAAAAATTTTATTGATACATTTGAGTTTGAAATTGTTAGTCCATCGGGAGCAAGAACCCCAAGAATAAGGTATTCTCAGGGGGCACGTCAATATGTATTGCAACGCACCAAAATATATACAACTTTTGCTGGGCCTTCTCCTCTTAATGGAGATGAAGAATTTGCAGTGTTTCTGAGGTCAATGGATAATAGGTTTATTAATGAAGGGGTTTGGAGAATAGAAATTTTTGGTATAGATGTTGTAGATGGCAGGTATGACGTATGGGGACCATCCAAGGCAAAAGCAGGAGACAATACCTTTATGCTTGAACCAACACCAAACACAACACTAACAACACCATCAACCGCACGTAACGGAATAACAGTAGGGGCTTATAATAGTGTAACTGGGCAAATTGCATCATTTTCTGGTCAAGGTTATGTAAGAAATGATATTTTAGTGAAACCTGATTTAGTTGCTCCTGGCGTAGACATTGTTTCCACTAGTGTTACAGGTGGATATATTGCAATGAGTGGAACAAGTATGGCGGCTCCACATGTAACGGGTGGTGTTGCACTTCTTATGGAATGGGGAATTGTTCAAAAAAATAATCCGTTTTTATATGGTGAGAATTTAAAAACATATCTTCTGCGTGGTACAGATAAAAATATAAACAAAATGGTAATTCCTGATCCTCTGTGGGGGTATGGAAAAATGTGTATCAAAAATTCACTTGATATTTTACGAAAACAACAATTTTTAGGCTAATTAAGGTTAAGATTAATGATATTTGCACAAAATAGCTATATAACTAAAATAACATTTGAGCTGTTCGGGTCCACTAAAGAAGGAGAGTATTTATGCGGGTCATATTTTTGGTATTTTCTATATTATTGATTTCTACATTATTGAAATTTGAACAAAGATCTGGATTTATAAGTTCATTAAAGACGCAAAGAAATAATGTAATATTTGAAAAGGAACAAACTAAACAATTAACTAGTCCAATTAACTCAGAAAATCTTTCCTCTAAATAGTATCTCCATAAGTGGTTTCTTAGGTAACATTCCACCATTTCTAGTATATAGATGTGGTGGAACTTTTTTCTTTAAGTGGTTATTTCTAAAAATTCATTCAAAATTAATTCTGCTACATTCAATGCAACTTTTTCATGACTTTCTATTATAACTGCAAAAGCTATTTTTTCTCCATTATTTTCGGCATAACCTATAAACCAAGAATGTGCATTTGCTGTTTCATTTTCCGCTGTTCCAGTTTTTCCGGCAACTAGCATTGGAATTTTTGCTAGTTGTCTTGCTGTCCCGTTTTTAACCACATTTTCCATCATGGGTGCTATTTCCTCAATATATTTTGTAGGGATTAAAACTCCCTTATTTTTTGGTAGGGCTTTTTGGATTTGCAACCCATTTCGATCATATATTGCATCAATTAAATATGGTTGCATATATATTCCATCGTTTGCTATAATTCCAGCTAAGGTAGCCATATGTATAGGAGTAACCAACGTTTTTCCTTGACCCATATAACTTAATGTTTGGCTAAAATTATTTTCTTCTGTTATTTCAAGCCTACTTGGTGAAATTTCAATATCAGTATCAAATTTTTCATTAAAAAGTAAATTGTCCGCAACTCGTTCAAGTCGTTTTGGCGAAACATAATTTATTAAATTTAAGAAATATGTGTTACATGATAAAGTAAAAGCCTGCTTTAGATCAATTTTACCATGTGCTGTCTTGTTATAACAATGGACTTTATTGCCGTCTATTTCTATATATCCTTTACAATCAAACGTAATATCTTCCCAGCTATTATTATAATATTTAAGCATAGCGATGGTTGGAATTATTTTAAATATGGAGCCAGGGGGATATAAGCCTTGTGTTGCTCTATTGATCAATGGACTATTTTTGGTATCATTAATTAAACTTGACCAATTTTGTTTGACAGTGTTTGAATCAAAACTAGGAGATGAATACATAAATTTTATTTGACCAGTGGATGGCTCAATTCCTACTACAGCTCCAGTGTAATTTTTTAGAGCTTGTTGGCTCACTTTTTGTAGTCTATTATCTAAAGTAATATGAATATCTCTACCTTGAAATTGATCATCTTTAAAAAAATTAGCCATAACTTGTTCAAAAGTAATTGTGGGTTTGATAAGGTGATAATTTAATGATTTTTCTAAATTGGATTTTCCTTGAACATTATACCCAATTGAGTGAGTATAACGATCATCATAAATATATCTCTTATCTGTATCTCCAGTTGTTAACACTATCCCGTTACTATCATAAAATGTTCCCCGTAAAATTTGTTCTTCAAGTAATCCTAACCTAGGGTTATTTTTATGGGAACTTAATCGTTCTTCTTGCTTAACATTTATATATGTTAATTTTAATATTAAAATCAGTATTAAAACTGAAAACCCTATTCCGATTTTTTTAAAAAATTTATTTTCCATAGCATTTCCTTAAACTTTTCTATTGGATTTGTGTAATTAATATTATTATCAATTGTTTCTAAAATACTAACTGTAATAAACATACTAGTAAGAGAGGAGCCTCCATAACTAACAAATGGCAAGGTTATTCCTGTTAGTGGTATGACTTGTAAAATTCCTGCTAAAATAATAAAACTCTGAATTACAATAACACTAGTGCAACCAAGAGTCAAATATTTAGCCAAATAATTTTGTTGATTTGCTGATATATTTAAACCGACTACACCGATTATTAAATAACATAGAATTACGGCAATAGCTATAATTAATCCTAGTTCTTCTACGATTGCTACAAAGATATAATCTGTAGTCACATATGGAACTTTTGTTGGAAGGCCTTTATTTAAACCACTACCAAATATGCCCCAAGTCCCCATAGCAAACATTCCTTGTGTCAATTGATATCCTTTTCCGTCTACATCACTCCATGGATTGAGCCAAGCTGTAATTCTTGTTTGAACATGAGTGAATAAAAAAGTTGAGATAATTGCAAGAATACTACCAAATCCAACGCCAATTAATACAAACTGTAAGCTTTGTGTTAAAGCATATGTCATTATTAAAAAAACTCCTATATATAAAAATGCACTGCCCAAATCACGTTGAATAAATAATACTCCTATAACAAAAGCTGTTAAGAGAAAAGGCTTAATTAAATTACATTGTGTAAAATATAATCCAATTAAATAAATGTAAAGAATTTTTACAAATTCTGAAGGCTGAAAACTTATGTTATTTATACCAGCCCAATTAGTAGCACCATTTTTAGTTACTCCGAATACAAATGGTAAACAAATTAAAGTTAATAATATTCCAATAAATAAAATTTCATTTTTTGAATTTAACCATATACACTTTGTATAGAGTAAAATAAATCTTAAAAAAATACCTAGAACTATAAAAAGTAGTTGTTTAAAGGCTAAATAAAAGTCTAGTCGCATTAAAATAATTTGACTTATTAATAACAAAAACATTATTGTATACCACAAAACATAATTTTGCGTTTGTGACAGGTGTTTTATTGAAAAATTAATAAGTACTACTCCTATAATTAATGGAAAAATTAGAAAGTATTGTTTATCCAAAACCAACGTCATCATGTTTACTGCATAAATAAGTATCATAAAAACATTTAAACATTTTATTCTAAATTTTACACTAGGTAGTTTCACATTAAACATAAAACTTGCAATTATACACATAACAATCATAACGAACATTGTTATAAAATATCTGACTAACATAAGACTCCTTTTTTACTCTATTAATTTAAAAAACTCTTTGGATGTTTCTATATTATTTTTGTAAAATATTCTATCTAATATATTTTGAATTTCTCTAGAAGTTTCTGACGTGAAATTCATTCTAAAGGAAGCGGAATTTTTACACAACTTATAGTCTATATAAAGAGGAAATGAGGATAAAATTTGCATATTACATGAAACACAATCTGTTTTTATATGCCAATCTGTATCTTTTCTGTCTCTAATAAAATATATATCTTTTTGGTTAGTGTTTTTACATAAATCATAATGCTTCAATAAACATTGTTCTGTAGTCATAAGTGGTAAATACCCGTAAATAATTTTTTGATAAGGCAATTTAAGTTCGTTACATTCTTTACAACTTAACTCTTGTGAAATAGTGATTTCGTTTATGCCTAAATCATACCAAAAATTTAAGTTTTCTGAATTCATAACATTTAAATTATAATCTAAATCACAGGTAAAATTATTTCTTATGCCCCATAGAACTTGCCCCATATTTCTGCACAACAGTCCGAAACTGGGATATTGCAATAACTTATCTTGAAGTAGTTTCCAAATTTTGCTTCGAGTAATGTACGGCAACACAATATATATTTCTCTGCCTGCACATAAACTAGACAACTCAGATAACAAATCAAAGTTAAAATTCAATTCAAAATATAATTTCTTTATTTGCTTATATTCTAATATTACTTCCAACTGCTCTAGGGTTTGAAACATTGCAGAAAAAGTTGGTTCTACATTAGAATTTGATTTTTTTATTGGACTATATTGCTGCTGACTTATTTCGTTTAACTCTAGAATTTTATTCTCTAGTTCTGAACAGGCAGAGCGTCGTAGCTGATTTAAACTACTTATATCAACATAACTATTTTCATCCCAATTCATCGTAAACTCAGCAACATTAAAAGGAGTAGCTCCCATTTTTTGTACTTGAGCAGAAACCTTTTGTGGTGAAATAGGTTGATTTAAAGCGGGTTGCAAAATTTCTCCTTTTGTTATAACTTGAATGTTTTTGTATTTCAAGGTATATTCTATTGGTAAGCCTATTTTTCCTTCTATTGTAGCATTGATATCCAGTTTTCTGGTTGGCTTCTGATAACTTTTTTTCAATTCCTTTAACAAGGTATGATTTTTGGATAAATATACTTCATTGCCAACGTTTGTTGGCTCACTCAAATATATTGTAGCATTTGAATTAGCAGGAAAATGTTTGGAAATTCCTGTGCCTAGTTGATTTTTATTTCCTAAAATTTCAATTCCATCTCCAGGATTTAAGTCTTTTGATAAAAATATAGTAGCTTGTTTAGTTTTAAAATTGTAATTTACAACTTTACCAACTTTTAATCCTATATTCTTTGGGATTTTTGGAGTCATCATAAAAAATGATTTAGAATATTTTTCGCAAAAACCGCCTCTATTAAAAATGCTTTGCAAATTTTCAACATCTTCTTTTTGAACCATGTAATCTTCACTATAAATTTTATCAATATATTCTCTATAGGTTTTTACAACAGAAGCCACATATTCTGGTGATTTCATGCGTCCTTCAATTTTAAAACAATCTATATCCTTAAGCTGTGGCAAAATCTCCAAGGTGCAAATGTCTTTCATGCTTAAAATATGAAGATTATTTACAACTTTAGCATCATTTCGATATAAATCATATTTCATTCTACATGGTTGAGCACATTTTCCTCTGTTGCCACTACGCCCTCCAATAAAACCACTCATCAAGCATTGGCCTGAATATGAATAACACAAAGCTCCATGAATAAAAGTCTCTATTTCTATATTCACAGTATTTCTTATTTTGTTTATCTCTTCAATACAAAGTTCTCTTGCTAAAACTGCTCTGCTAACTCCTATAGAACTCAAAAATTCTGCGTCTAGTACACTGTGCGTACTCATTTGTGTACTAGCATGATATTCCAGATTTAAATTATATTTTTTTATAAGTGAAACAATAGCTAAGTCTTGAATAATTATAGCACTTACTCTTAAATGCTCAAGAAATTTTAAGTATTCAAAAAGTTCATTCATTTCACTATCTTTTACTAAAGTATTGACTGTTATATATACTTTTATTCCACGCAATTTACAATAGTTTATAATTTCTACTATTTCATCTTCAAAGAAATTATCAGCTGATTGTCGTGCATTAAATAATTTTCCTCCTAGATATATTGCATCTGCTCCATTTTCTACAGCTGCATATGCATTTTCCATTTTTCCAACTGGAGCAAGTAATTCCGGCTTTTTCAAAATATTTCCTACTTTCTATATTTTATAAATTTAGAATTTTTTCATTATCATGAATAAAAGTAACTCCTCAAAATATTAAGGAGTTACTTTTATCTTTTCTAACTTTTCTATTTGTTGTAATAAAATTTTATTTTCGTTAGTGCACTTTTCAAGTGCCATTTGAGTTTTTAAATAATCATTAGCAATATTCATAGCTACAAGTATAGCAGACTTAGAAGAATCCATGAATTTGCCCTTTAAACTTTGCTCAATTTCCTTTATTTTATTATTTACAATAAAAGCTGCTCTTTCAATATGTTCGCTAGATTCATCGCCTTGTATAGTATAGACTTGATCTCCAATAACTACATTAACTTTATTTTTATCCATTGATTATCACCTTATTATTAGCTAATTTTTTTGTCAATTCCCAAAATATAATATGCTTCTTGAGTTAAAACTCTACCTCTTGCAGTTCTCATTATTAATCCTTTTTGCAATAGATAGGGTTCATATACATCTTCCAGTGTTTCCCGTTCTTCAGATAAAGTAGCTGCTAAAGTATCCAACCCCACAGGGCCGCCACCAAAAAAGTTTGCAATAGTATTTAATATTCGTCTATCTAAAGTATCCAGTCCATTCTGATCTAAATTTAACAATTCTAGTGACAAGATTGCATTATCCAAACTAATTATATTTGTATTATATTTTATATAAATTATATCACGAACTCTTTTTAAAAATCTATTTGCTAATCTGGGAGTTCCTCGGGAACATTTCGCAATTGCTAGACCAGCTTTTAATTCAACTTCCGTATTTAAAATGTTTCCTGTTCTTATCAAAATTTGGGCTAATTCTTCCAGAGAATAAAATTCCAATCTCTGAATGATTCCAAATCTGTCTCTTAAAGGTGCACTCAGCAATCCTGCACGTGTTGTTGCTCCAATTAGTGTAAATTTTGGCAAGTTAATTCGTATAGGTTTTGCAGAAGGACCTTTGCCCACCATTATATCTATGGCATAGTCTTCCATCGCAGTATATAACATTTCCTCTATATATCTTGGTATACGGTGAATTTCGTCTATAAACAATATATCACCATTTTGCAAAGTGTTTAAGATTGCTACAATATCACCTGGTTTTTCAATAGCAGGCCCTGATGTTACTTTAAAATTTACTTTCATCTCATAAGCAATAACTCCGGCTAAAGTTGTTTTACCCAATCCAGGAGGACCATATAAAAGCACATGGTCAAGAGCTTCTTGTCTTTTGATTGCTGCTTCAATAAAAATTTTTAAAGTTTCTTTTGCTTCTGTCTGCCCTATGTAGTCTGCTAAATTTATAGGTCTTATTGTAGAGTCAATTTCATTATCTTCAGTTTGAATATCAGTTGATACAATTCTTTTTTTCATGATTTATACCTTTTGTGATAATATTTTTAATGATTTTTTTATTATATCTTCAGTGGTGTCATCTGGTGCTAAAACAGCATTAACAGCATTTTGGGAATCAACTTCTGAATATCCTAGTGCTATTAAGGCAAAAACTGCATCATCATCAGTATAAGTTGAGGAAGTAATATTTGGTGAATAATCTTTCAATAATATATCCTTTAATTCTAGTACTATACGTTTAGATGTCTTCGGCCCTATACCAGTAATTTTTCCCAATGCCTTGGTGTCTTCCAAAACTATATAATTAACTAGTTCATCAATTCCATAAGTTTTAATCATTTGACAAGCAAGTTTAGGTCCAACGCCATTTACAGTAATAAGCTTTTTAAATATTTCTTTGTCTTTAAACGTTAAAAACCCATATAAATCATGACTATCTTCTTTTATATGTTCAAAAATATAAAGTTTAATATAATCTTCATTAACAGGAAAGGGTGTGAAAATTTCATACCCTATTCCATTTACTTCTAATATTACAAAGTCTTCATATTTATCTTTAACATTACCAATTAAATAAGCTATCATTTTGCACCAGAATATTTTAAAGGATGTAATTTTCCGTCAGGAGTTTGAATTTTAGTATTTTTTAGTTGATTTTTAAAATTGTTTCTAAATATTACTAGGTATTCTTTTCTAAGGTTATCTTGTTCTTCTTGCTCCTGTAGAGTAAGTCCTTCAGTTTTTTTCTTATTTGCTAATTCATTTATTCTTCCAAGCAAATCTTCCATAAATTTATCCATATGTTTTCTCCTCCATAACTTTTTAATTAATTTCAACTTTTAAAACAGGTTTTTTGTTTGAAAATATTTTCTCTCCAACTGCATCTCGTTTCAGTTTAGTTGTAAGTTGATTTACCTTACAAATCTTAATATTTTTATTTGCTTTAATAAGTTTTATAGTATTATTTTCATTTACTATATTGATATATATACATTTAGATTTTGAATAGTAAGCATTGATGAGCTTCTTTCTATTCGTTTTAGTTTGATATAAACTTAAAGGAATTTTAGATATTTTTCCATCCTCAAATACAACAACTATTGTTTCTGTGTAAGAACAAGTGGAGCAGATATATAATATCATTTCGCCATTATCTAAATTTAATAGACCTGGTAAATATACTCCTAGTTGACTTACTTTGCAGTCTTCAATTTCATTCGTCTTAATTTTATAAACTTTAGCTTGATTTGTAAAAATTAACAATTCAGATTTATTGGTTGTTTCAAACTCTTGAATTATAAAATCCTGCTCTTTTAACCGTTGTTCTCCACTATTTCTTAATGAACTTAATGGAATTTTTTTTAAATAGTTTGAATTTGTAAGAAAAAATTTTAGTTTATAGTCTTCAATAATATGATTTTCTTCATCATTTATTGTTAATACCTTTGTCTTACGAATTGAAGGATTTAACTTGCAAATATTTTGTAGTTCGGATTTTATGGTCTGTTTCAATTTTTTCTCATTGGTTATTATGATTTCTAGTTTTTTTATTTCCACGGTTAATTTTTGTAAATCTTTTAATACATCTAAAATATGTTGTTTGTTTAAATGACGTAACTTTATTTCTGAGACATATTCCGCTTGTGCCTTGGTTAAAGAAAAAGTTTCCATTAAATTGGGCACTACTTCTTTATCATCTCTAGTATTGCGAATTATAGCAATTGCATTATCTAAGTCTAGCAATATCATCTGAAGACCTTCCAATAAATGATATTTCACATTCATTTTTTCAATATTAAAATTACATTTTTTTATTATACAAGTTTTTCTAAAGTTATACCATTCTTCAATAATTCTTTTTACACCCACTACTTCAGGGCTTCCATTTATTAATATATTGAAATTACAAGTATACGTATCTTGTAGCGGTGTCATTTTAAAGAGCTTTTTCATTAATAGTTCAACGTCAATGCCTCTTTTTATATCAATTGCTATTTTTAAACCATTTAAATCAGTTTCATCTCTAACGTCATTTATTTCTTTAATTTTTCCTGATTTTATAAGATCTTCAATTTTATCTATAATCGCTTCTACTGTAGTAGTATAAGGAATTTCTGTTATTTCTATACAATTTTCCTTTCTTTCATATAAAGCTCTAAGTTTAAATGAGCCTCGACCTGTACTTAAAATTTGGTTTAGCTCTTCAGCATTATATAATAATATACCACCTGTTGGAAAATCTGGCGCTGTTATATAATCTTTAATTTCAATATTCGGATTATCTAAATATGCAATTGTAGCCTTACATACTTCTTCCAAATTAAATCCGCAAATGTTGCAAGCCATACCAACAGCAATTCCTTGAGTTGAATTAACTAGAATAGAAGGAAAAGTCACTGGTAAAAGTGTAGGCTCCTTCATTTTCCCATCATAATTATCTACAAATTTTATACAATTTTCCTCTATATCTCTAAATAGTTCCTGACAAATTTTACTTAACTTAGCTTCCGTATATCTTGAAGCTGCGTATGCCATATCTCTGGAGTATACTTTACCAAAGTTTCCTTTTGAATCAACAAAAGGAGTGTTTAAAGCGTTATATCCTACAGTTAATCTCACCATAGTCTCATATATAGTGATATCTCCATGAGGATTTAATTTCATAGTTTGGCCAACTATATTTGCAGATTTAGTTTTAGCAGAGTTTAATAAGCCCATTTTATACATAGTGTATAACAATTTTCTATGAGCTGGTTTAAATCCATCAATTTCAGGTAATGCCCTTGATACTATGACACTCATAGCATATGGCATATAATTTGTTTCTAATGTTTCTGAAATATTTTGTGTAATCATTTTTAAATTCTCCTTATATTTTTCAACTCATATCCACTAATGCAAAATATTTTTCACCATATTCTTTAATAAAATTTTTTCTCCCTTGCAAATTATCGCCCAATAATAATTCAAATGTATATTTAGTTTTATCATCATTTTCTGGCAATACTTGAATTAACCGCCTTGTATCAGGATTCATAGTCGTATGCCACATCATATCAGGATCGTTTTCACCTAGTCCTTTTGACCGTTGCAAAGTATAACTAGCTTTTATTTTATTTAAAATCGAAATTTTTTCCTGATCTGAATAAGCAAAATAAGTTTTATTTTTTGTATTTATTTCAAATAGCGGTGTTTCTGCAATATAAACTTTTCCCATATTTATTAGAGTAGGAACAAGTCTATATAACATTGTTAATATTAATGTACGAATTTGATATCCGTCCACATCGGCATCGGTACAAATAATAATTTTGTCCCATCTTAAATTAGTCATGTTAAAAGTATTTAATTCTTTTGAATGCTTTGAACTTATTTCTACTCCACATCCCAATACTTTTAGTAAATCCATTATAACTTCACTTTTAAATATTTTATCATAATCAGATTTAAGACAATTTAATATTTTGCCACGTATAGGCATTATTCCTTGAAATTCAGCATTTCGACCCAACTTACAAGATCCCAATGCGGAATCTCCTTCTACAATATAAAGTTCTCTCAAACTTTTGTCTTTAGTTCTACAGTCAACAAACTTCTTTACACGATTAGAAATATCAATAGTACCACTTAATTGTTTTTTTGCATAAATACGAGTTTTCTCCGCTTTTTCACGGCTTCGTTTATTAACCAAAACTTGTTTAATAATACTTTGAGCATCACTAACATTTTCTATAAGGTAAATTTGAAAAAGATTTTTAAGGGTATCTTGTATTGCATCCTGTATAAATTTATTAGTAATAGATTTTTTTGTTTGATTTTCGTAACTAGTGATAGTCGAAAATGAATTTATCACTAGTATTAAGCTATCTTGTATATCTACAAAAGTGATCTTCTTTTCTCCTTTTGTGTATAAATTATTGTTTTTTATAAAATTATCAATCACATAAACCAAAGCATTTTTTATAGCTTTGTCTGGAGAACCGCCATACTCCAGAAAACTTGAATTATGATAGTATTCCAACAAGTTATTACTATTGCAAAAAGTAAATGCTATTTCAAATTTGAGTTTATATTCGGGTCTATCTTCAC
This sequence comes from Candidatus Epulonipiscium fishelsonii, assembly GCA_001983455.1. GTDB lineage: Bacteria > Bacillota > Clostridia > Lachnospirales > Cellulosilyticaceae > Epulopiscium_A. Next base: position 32,017 of record LJDB01000022.1, on the reverse strand, counting down.
TATCTTTTCCTCGTGCTTCTTGTTCAAAATAAATAATATTAGTAAATTGATTATTGTCTGCTGTTTCTTCAACATAGCCTTTAATACCTTCAGGATACACATAATGAGTAATTTCCTCTTTGATTTCATCTTCAAAAATAAACTCTATTCCTTTATTCACTACCGCTTGTCTTTTAAGCATATTATGAAAAAATTCACTTTGAACTTTAATTTCAGTAAAAACCTTTTTATCTGGTTTCCAGTGTATTAATGTTCCAGTATGATTATAATCTTGTTTATATTTTTTTAAACCACCTTTATTTTTGCCTTCTTCAAAATGTAATTCATAGCAATATCCGTCTGTATGTACAACTACATTCATATATTCTGAGCTATATTGAGTTGCACATGCACCCAAACCATTAAGTCCTAAGCTAAACTCGTAATTTTCACCATCGTTATTGTTATATTTTCCACCAGCATAAAGTTCGCAAAAAATTAAATCCCAATTGTATCTTTTTTCTTTTTTATTATAATCAAGGGGAATACCTCGGCCTTCATCTTCAATGGTTATTGAATAATCTTTGTGAAGTATAACTTTAATTACTTTTCCAAAACCTTCTTTTGCTTCATCTATAGAATTTGAAAGTATTTCAAAAATAGAATGTTGGCATCCAAGAATACCGTCTGAGCCAAAAATAACAGAAGGTCTTAGCCTAACTCTATCCGCTCCTTTTAAGGATGAAATACTTTGATTTCCATATGAATTTTTTTCCACTATTTATCACCTACATTTTTTGTCATTGAATATACTCTAAAATATATTCAGGATTTTTGTCAAGCAATAAATTAAAATTTCCAGATTTTTATCTATTATTTGACTTAGCAGATGATAACAATAAAAATTTTGATTTATTATTATCAAGTGCCAATAACTATAGGCTCTGGATAAGGATATCCCTTAGTATCTACAATTATTTCTTTTATTTTTATGGGCTGTTTTGGTCCATAAGTATTATCTAATTCAATCGTTTCCATTGCATCAATTACCTCTATACCTGAAATAACTTTTCCAAATGCACTGTATTGTCCATTTAATTGGCGTGCATCTTCTGTCAGTATAAAAAATTGAGAACCTTCTGTATTAAATGTTGAGCTACGCGCCATCGCTATAACTCCTTTTGTTAAATTTATATTATTACTCACACCGTTATATTTACATTCACTTTTAATAAAATACCCTGGAAATCCGTATCCATTGCCTATTGGGTCACCGCCTTGAATAAAATACCCTGGAACGATTTTATTTATATATGTGTAATTGTAAAAATTTTGTTCAGCTAAATGAATAAAATTGTTGACTGTGTTTGGGGCTTCATCTGGATACATCAAAATTGTAATTTCTTCACCAGTTTCAAAATAAATTGTAGCAGTAGGTAAAATGTCTTCTTCAAAAAGTGTATATACTGCAACATTTTCTTTTAGCAATATAATAGCAAGTGCCAAAACACAAATAGCACCTAAAATAATTATTATTTTTCTCATAGGACTTCCCTCCTATGCAAAGTATTGGTAATTTTTGTGAAAACTAAACCCCCCTTTTTAAATATTTTAAAAAGGGGGGGAATATTATTCTTCTTCGTCAAAAAATAGTGTTTCAAAAACAGATTCTACTTTTGCAAATTCTTCGTCTGTTTCAATTTCACTAAGTTCCATTTCTTCGCCCATCTCACAATAGCGATATATCAAGACTTCGTCTGAATATTCTTCATCTTTTGGAACCATAGCAATATAGTCTTTTCCTTCAACATCGAAAACTCCAAGAACATCACATGCAACTTCTTTGTCATCATCTTCAAATGTTACAAAAATTACATCTTCATCATGACATTCACAGTTTCCTCCGCATTTACATTCATGATTTTCATCGTGTTTGTGATTTCCCTCACATGCACAACCTTTTTTCTCTTCCATAAATTAAACCTCTCTTTTTTGAAATATATTTAAATATTTCGATTAAAAATTTTCTAAAATTAATCTCTCTACATTCTTATACATAAATTTTTCCACTATGTTAATTGGATATAATTTATTTAATGCATCTATAAGCTTTTCCATTTCTCCACAATTTGATACTTCTAAATTGCAATTTATTCCATCAAAATCTGTTCCAAGAGCAACAACGTCACTCCCACCAAGGTTATATACATAATCTATCATTTTTAAAATGTCATCAATAAAGCTCCAGTTAGACAAAGTCAAAAAATAACTATAAAAATTAATTCCTATTAATCCGCCAGATTTACTAATCTTCTTGATAAGCTCATCATTTAAATTCCTCGAGTTATTATAAATAGCTTTAGCATTAGAATGAGAAGCTAATACAGGTTTTTTTGATATATTCAAAACTTCTAAAATACCTATATCAGACAGGTGAGACACGTCTAGTAATATATTTTTTGTATTTAAATAATCTACAACTTCTTTGCCATAACTAGTCAAACCTCCTGCTTCAGAATGAGGATGAGCTAGGCTATTTTTAAAATTCCATGTTAAAGTCATAAGCGTAATACCTTTTTGTTCAAGTTCATCAATAATATGTAAACCATCTTTGACCATTTCGCCCTCTTCAAGTGACAAAAAAGCAGATATCTTGTTTTGCTGTTTTAATTCTAAGTAACGTTTGGCAGAAGAAACAATTTCAATTGTATCTTTATTTTGTTCTATTTGGTTAATAAAATAGTCATACATTAAATTGAATTTTTCTAGTGGGCTCATTTCATTGGACTTTAAATTTACAAAAAAAGCAAACCATTGCCCACAATAATTTGCTTTTTGCATTTTTTCTAGGTCAACATGAAATGCATTTTGTTTAAGATTTTGTTTTTTGTTTAAAATAAGACTTGCTGTGTCACAATGTAAATCAAATACATGCATACTTTAGCTCCTTTAAATTTTTACATTTTAGAAGTTAACCTAATAAGCATCTCATTAGGTTAACACTTTCTTACTTATTATAATTATTCTTCTACAATTGATGCTATCACAACTGGAGTTTTAGGTTTATCCGACCAATCTGTTTTAGAATTTGCAATTTTATCAACTACATCTAATCCTTCAATAACTTTACCAAATGCAGCATAATTGCCATCCAAATGAGGTGCATCTTCATGAATTATAAAGAATTGTGAGCCAGCTGAATTTGGATTTTGTGAACGTGCCATTGATAATACACCTTTAGTATGTTTAAGGTTATTTTCTATACCATTAGCACTAAACTCACCAACTATTTCATGTCCAGGTCCGCCCATGCCAGTTCCCTCTGGACAACCGCCTTGGATCATAAACCCTTTTATAACTCTATGAAAATTAAGCCCATTATAAAACCCTTTATTCACTAATTCAAGAAAATTTTTAACAGTAATTGGTGCTATTTCAGGATAAAGTTCAGCTTTCATTACGCTGCCATCGTCCATTGTAATTTTAATCATACATTTTTCTCCCTTTAAAAATAAAATTAATTATGCATTTATTAAAAATGCCACATATGCTTTACGCATTTCAAAAATATCTATCTTACTTGCAATTTCCCAAGGAGCATGCATACTATGAACAGGAACACCACAGTCAATAACATCCATTCCATAATCTGCAAGGATGTAAGCAATTGTTCCTCCTCCTCCAAGGTCAATTTTGCCAAGTTCTCCAGTTTGCCAAGTTACTTTGTTGTCTTCCATAATTTTTCTAAGCTGAGCAACATATTCAGCATTAGATTCGTTTGAGCCAGATTTTCCAGCACGACCCGTATAACGTAAAAGTACTACACCTTTTCCAAATTTAGGAGCATTATTTTTTTCTAATACTGTTGGGAAATTTGGATCATGTCCAGCAGTTACATCAGACGAAAGCATCCTAGAATTTGCTAAAGTACGTCTTAAAATAATATCCGAATATTTGTCTTGAAGATTTATAAGTTCAGCTAGTGTATTTTCAAAATATTTTGATTTCATTCCACTAGCTCCCATACTACCAATTTCTTCCTTGTCCACAAAAACTCCAACTGTAGTTTTTTCTGGATTTTTTACTTCAAGATGTGCTTCAAAAGATGCATATGCACAAACTCTATCATCTTGTCCATATCCAACTATCATGCTACGGTCTATTCCATAATCACGGGCAGCACCAGCAGGAACAACTTCAATTTCAGCAGAAACAAAATCTTCTTCTTCTATTCCATATTTTTCTTTAAATAATTCTAAGATATTAGCTTTAACTTTGTCTTTCTTTTTATCTTTCTTAGCGTCTTTTTTATCATCATCTTTAATTAAAGGTAATGTTCCAAGACAAACATTTAGATCTTCTCCGCCTATTGCAGTTCTCAGTTTTTTCTCCATTTGTTCACTAGATAAGTGAATTAATAAATCAGATATACCAACAACAGGGTCATTCATATCTTCACCAATTACAACATTAACAACTTCACCATTTTTCTTTGCAATTACGCCATGCAAAGCTAGTGGCATAGAAACCCACTGATATTTCTTAACTCCACCATAATAATGAGTTTTAAACATTGCAAAGTCACTATCTTCATATAATGGATTTGGTTTTAAATCTAACCTAGGAGAATCGATATGAGCTCCAAGAATATTCATTCCTTCACATAAAGATTTTTTACCAATGCAATACATCATCAGAGCTTTGTCATTATAATTTGCATATACTCTATCGCCAGGTTTAAGAGGCTTACCAATTTTTATAGCATCTTCTAAGTCAATATACCCATTTTCTTTTAATGCTTTGACCATTGATACTACACATTCACGTTCAGTTTTATTTTCAGAAATAAAGTTTCTATAGCGTTCTCCATAAGAAAATACGTCTTTCTTTTCAGCATCACTATATTTTTCCCAAATAGATCCTTCTTTTTTTCCTTCCATTATAAACACCTCCATAAAATGATACATTCATTATACCTTACTATAGTTTATAGTGACAGGGGTTACTTTATATATTGGCTTTCTAATTTAGAAAAGAAATCTACACGTGGTTCTAAAAATTTAAGTTTATGTGTTGCTAAATTTTCGACATAATATTCTAACGGTTCAAAAATATACTCCCAGTCCCAAATCTTATTATTAATATTTAAATATTCGGCAAACATTTCACAGCCTTTAGGAGCAATAGGGTGTATTAAAATCGACATAACTTTGCAAGAATAAAATGCATCTATTAAAGTTTGGGTACGAAGTTCAACATCATTATTTTTTTCACTTAAGCGTATTTGTCCTGACCAGTATTTATTTACTTCTCTTATATATTCATCAATTACATAAGAAATTCGGTGAAATTCATGGTTATACATGTGTTTTTCATACTCTATAACTTTCTTCTGAGCCAAATCTTTAATTTTGTCGCTTATTTTTCCAGCAGGAATTTTTCCATCATAGTAGGTTTGAACAGTATAAAAACAAGAACGAATAAGTCTATTAAATACATTTGCTAATAAATTTCCTTCTTTTAGAACTACATCGTCTCCTTCTTTTTCTTTCATAAACACTTGTGGTTTAAATCCTGTACTTTTTGAAGATAATCCTAGAGCTAAAAAATGCATTCTCAATTGATCCACTGTATAATGTTCAAGCAATTCATCTGCCATTGGAGGCTTGATTTCTGAACTACTGCTTGCCTTGGTATCCATAAATAAAATATGTCTATTTGGGATAATGTGAGAAATTTTTATATCTAACTTTTGAAACATCCCAGTTTGAGCAATAGAATAAAAGTAAATATTATCTTCACCAATAAATTGATATACTAGACTATTTTCTCCATTCCACCATTCTTTCCAATCGTTTTTATCAATTCCATTTTTTTCTAAATAAGTTTGCAAAAACGAAATTGGAGCCCATAAAGATTCAGGCCATACCCAAAATGTTAAATCTCTTAAATTTTCTTTTTCAGGTACCTTAACTCCCCAAGGAACATTTCCAGATAGTCTAAATGGCACTAGAGTTTTACCTGCAGTAAAATGTATTCCTAGTTCATTTAATATTTCTTTACCTTTATCTCTATCTTCAAGTGTATTAAATATAAAAGTATACGATTTTTTCTTTTCTTCATCTATCATTTCGTTGGGTGGAAAATTGCTTTTTATATTATTAAACAATTCTTCATCAAGATATTTTTTAGGTATATGAAGCATAGGTTTTTTTAAAAATTCGTCTATAATATTTATTTGAAATTTTCTAGTATTAGAATGTACTTTTAAATAGTCTATTCTTTCCTTAATTATATCAATGCAATCTTCTAAAATGAAATACCAATTAGTTACATTTTTGTAACTAGGGGTTTGATTTGATAAAATCGAAATTGGATTAATAAGTTCACTAGGCATATATTGGTGTCCAAGTGAGCATTCGTCAGCATATGCATGTTCAGAAGTACATCCTGCTATTGGGCATTTACCAATTACTTGTCTGCCATTTAAATAAACTTGTTTCTCTTCATCATAAAATTGAGGAGTGGTATATTGTTTGATATAACCTTGTTCATATAAATCATTGAAAATTATATTAGATACTTCCTGATGAATTTTAGCACTTTCATCTAAAGCAGAAGCACCGAAAAAGTCTAAACTAATTTGAAATTTGTCTAGAGTTTCTTTTTGCGAATAGTGGTTTTCTCTCACGTAATCTTCTATCGTTCCAGAATATCCCTCTTCTTTTAAATTTTTGTAGCTCTCTAATATAAGCGAACCATAACAATCTGTTCCTGAAAGAAAAATAACATTTTCTTTGCCTATTCTGTCTCTTAAAAATCTAGCATACACATCTGCATGTACAAACATTCCACCAATATGGCCAAAATGCAATTTTTTATTTCCATATGGCATACCAGCTGTTATCACCGCTTTTTTAGGAAAAATAGGTCTTTCATTTTGTTTTAATTTATTTGAAATCATAAAAAGTACCTCTTAAATTTAACTTTTATTAAATTATTACCAAATTTTAAGTGAACTATACAAAAAATCAAGATTTTTTCAAAGCCTGTCTATATTTTTTACTTTATTACATTATAAATTTCAGCTTTGTATAGTACATATTGCCAAAATTGTATATGCTATGTACCATTCGAAGAATTTTATCATATTGTGGTATTGTAAATGAAAATAAAAAGGAGTGAAAACCATGTCAATGCCAAGTATTCCAGATATAAGCCCCTCAATAGACATTACACGTGATGACGCTGTAAATATTATGTTAAGCTCAATTGGTATGCAAGAATTAAGTTTGGCTCATATCGTAAATGCGGAAGCTGAAAAAATCCAATTTGCACTAGGTACATTAAAAACAGGTGATACACAAACTATATCTACCGCTGCAAGCCTTGAAGAAATTATGCTTGTTAAT
>LJDB01000022.1:10451-24526 GCA_001983455.1 Candidatus Epulonipiscium fishelsonii | reverse complement strand
TGTCGAACTTGCAAATACCATTAAAACCCCTGAAAATTAAATATTAAAAGGTGCTACGTTAAACTTGTAGCACCTTTTTTTTATCCTGTATATTTTTTAAATTTTAAGTACAACTATTATATATTTTGTACTAAACAACAAAAAAGATGAATAGTATATAATACATGCAATATTTTAGTACATGAATTATTATGCAAATTATTATAGATATTGTAAATAAGCTATTAGTAAGGAATGATAAAATTATGAAAAAATTTGCAAGTATACTTTTAACTTTTGCATTGTTGACTTAGTGGATGCACAGCTACTTCACAAGTGGAATCAACAGAAAAAGCAACACAAACTGAGGTAAAAGTGGAGGAAACTTCCACTCCAGTAGTAGAAAGTGAAATAAAAGCGGAGGAAACTTCCGCTCCAATAGTACAAATCGAAGAAATAGCAGATAACGATGATAAAGCCAAAGAAGAAAGTGTTGGTGAGAAAAGTAATATGGTAGATGATGTTAAATATCAAGAAAATACTTTGGTATTAGAGAAGTTTGATAATGAGATAGCAAATGAGATAGGGACAATTATTGCTGAACTAGCAAAAGAGAGAAACCACGTAGTAACAGTTAGCGTAAGATTAGCTAATGGACTTACTGTATATCAACGATCAATGAATGGTGCTATATTGAGTGGTGAAACTTGGTTGGAAGCTAAACATAATACTGTTATGACTAGAAGTATAAGTACATTAGGACTTTTTGCTTCTGGAAAAACTTTGGAAAGCTTAAAACTTAATGGAAATTACACTCAGTTTGGTGGAGGATTTCCTTTAAAAGTAAAAAATGCAGGAATAGTTGGAAGTGTTCTAGTGTCAGGATTATATCATGTAGACGACCACAATCTTATAATTGAAGGTTTAAATGCTTATTTAGGCACTGATGTTCCATTGATTAATGAAGATAATTACAAATAATAAATAACGGATAAAGAAAGCCTCCCATAAATCAGATATGGGAGTTTTTTTATTCCTGCTGTTGTGTCTAAACAACCTTGTTTTGTAATCGTTTTGTAAAAATATCGTTTTTTGTTTTATATTTACTTAATACATATGGTGTCTTTGTTTAAATATTCCTGCCTTCTTTATCCTGTTGAATAAAATACTCTAGTATGGTATACTTGATAATACAACAAGTGAAGTGTTTACAAGATATATGGAGATGTTATTAAGAAATTGTAAATAATTTAATAAGAAGGAAAAATATGAGAACAAATAATTCACTAAAGAATATGGCAACCGGATTAATAAGTCAAGGAATAGGACTAGTTATAAGTTTTATAGTACGAATGGTGTTTATTCAAACATTAGGGACGGACTATTTAGGTGTAAATGGATTATTTTCAAATATACTTACTATGTTGTCTTTAGCAGAAATGGGAATAGGCTCAGCAATTATATTTGCTTTATATGCCCCTTTAGCAAATCGAGATATTCCTAAAATAAATCAATTAATGAACTTTTATAAAAAAATATATATGGTAATAGGTGTTTTTGTATTATTAGCAGGACTATGCTTAGTGCCATTTTTGGAGGAACTTATTAAAGATACTCCAAACATTCCCCATCTAAAGATAATATATTTACTATTTTTACTTCAAACAGTTAGCTCATACTTTTTTGCATATAGAAAATCTTTAATTAGTGCAGATCAAAAAACATATATAATGACAATATATTATAGGATAATGGATATATTTTTAAGAATAGCTCAAGTTATAATGCTTATATTAACTAGAAATTATATAGTGTACTTATCTCTATGGGTAGGAATGACTATTTTAGAAAATATTGTAATTGCCTATAAAGCACATAAGATGTATCCTTTTTTGAAAGAAGCAAAGGGACATACTTTAGATAAAAACACAAAACAAGAAATTGCCCAAAAAGCTCGAGCGTTAATATATTATAGGATAGGCGGGGTGCTAGTTGGTGGTACGGATAATTTAATTATATCAAGATTTGTAGGGATTGCATATGTTGGATTATTTTCTAATTATGTTTTAATTACACAAGCAATTTCGGGATTTATAGGCCAGATTTTTGGAGCAACAACTGCAAGTATAGGGAATTTAAATGCAGTTGAAGGAAAAGATAAAGCATTTAAAATATATACACAAATGTTATTTTTTAATTTTTGGATAGTTACATTCTGTTCTATTTCAATATGGATATTAGCAAATCCATTTATTACACTATGGCTAGGGCCAGAATTTTTATTTAATCCAGCTATAGTTTTAGTTATAGTACTAAATTTTTATCTTTCTTTGAGTCTTCAAACAACCTCTATTTATAGGAGTGTATTTGGATTATTTATTTACGGAAAGTTTGTACCTTTATGCCAAGCATTTGTAAACATAGTAGTATCAATTGGGTTAGCTGTAAAATTTGGAGTAATAGGAGTATTTTTAGGAACTACAATAAGTACTCTTACAACAGTATTTTTTGCAATACCCTATTATTTATATAAATATGGATTTGATATGAGCATAAAGGATTATTTTACAAGATATTTTAAATATACAGCCGTAGCTTTAACTAGTGGTGTCTTAACAACTCTATTATGTAATCAAATTGTAGAAGTCAGCTTATATACTTTAATAATTAGAGGAGTAATTTGCTTAATAATCCCAAATTTTATGTTTATAGCTTGCTTTAACAGAACGGAGGAGTTTAATCAGTTATATGTGTTGTTTAAAACAATAATAAAAAATAGGAAGGTTTAATCATTAAGCCAGTACTATAATTGATAAAATTTTGTCAAACATGTTAATAATCTATGCTATAAATTTGTGTAAAATAGAGAATTATACAAATTTACTTGTACTAAAAATATATTTACCTTGATAAATAGAATAAAATTATGTACAATAATTAGAGAAGAAGATGCAAATGTATCTTTGACTATCATAAAAAATGAATGTAGTTAGATTTTAATTACTTTCATTTTTATGAAAAATAAGTGTATTAAAGTAAAATCAAATAATTTTTTTGTTTTAATGTATCAATTTTATAAATTGGTTTAATACTAGATATGTAAATCAATTTAATTTATAATTTCGAGGAGGATTTATTAAATGGCAGTAAAAGTAGCAATTAACGGTTTTGGACGTATTGGACGTCTTGCATTTAGACAAATGTTTGGAGCACCAGGATATGAAGTTGTTGCAATTAACGATTTAACAAACCCAAAAATGTTGGCTCATTTATTAAAATATGATTCAGCTCAAGGAAAATATGATAAAGCAGACAAAGTAGAAGCAAAAGAAAGCTCTATTGTTGTTGACGGCAAAGAAATTAAAATCTATGCTGAAAAAGATGCTAAAAACCTTCCATGGGGAGAGCTTAATGTTGACGTAGTTCTTGAATGTACAGGATTTTATGTAACAAAAGCTAAATCTCAAGCTCATATTGATGCAGGAGCTAAAAAAGTTGTAATATCTGCACCAGCTGGCAATGATTTACCAACAATTGTATTTGGTGTTAATGAAAAAACTTTAAAACCATCTGATACAATTATCTCAGCTGCTTCTTGTACAACAAACTGTCTTGCACCAATGGCTGATACTTTAAACAAATTATCTCCAATAGAAAAAGGGTTTATGACTACAATCCATGCTTATACAGGAGATCAAATGACTTTAGACGGTCCTCATCCAAAAGGAGATTTAAGAAGAGCACGTGCAGCAGCATGTAACATCGTTCCAAACTCAACTGGAGCAGCAAAAGCTATTGGATTAGTAGTTCCAGAGTTAAACGGAAAATTAGATGGAGCAGCTCAACGTGTGCCAGTACCAACAGGTTCAATTACTGAGTTAGTTGCTGTAGTTTGTAAAAAAGTATCTGCAGCTGATATTAATAATGCAATGAAAAAAGCTGCAAATCAATCTTTTGGCTATACAGAAGAAGAGCTTGTTTCAAGTGATGTTGTCGGAATTACTTTCGGTTCATTATTTGATGCTACTCAAACAAAAGTTAATGATATGGGAGATAAAACTCTAGTTAAAGTTGTAGCTTGGTATGATAATGAAAACTCATACACTAGCCAAATGGTTAGAACAATTAAATACTTTGCAGAACTTAAATAACAAATAAGAAGAAGAGGCGTTTAGTCTTTTCTCCATATCACAAATAACAGATTTAGTCACGTTGTTTCTAAATCCGTTATCACGAATAATTAATATTGCAAGGTAGAATATAAATATAAAAAATGATTGTATAAGGGCGATTGCAATCGCCCTTAATAATAAGACATAACTATTTAATCGGAGGCAATTTTTATATGAATAAAAAATCAGTTGAACAATTAACTAACCTTAAAGGAAAAAAAGTATTAGTGCGTTGTGATTTTAATGTACCATTAAAAGATGGTGTAATTCAAAATGAAAACCGTATTATTGGAGCCCTACCAACCATTAAAGCTCTTGTTAAAAAGGGAGCAAAAGTAATTTTATGTTCACATCTTGGAAAACCAAAAGGTGAACCAGTTCCAGAACTATCACTAGCACCAGTAGCAGTAAGTTTGTCAAAACATATTGGTCAAACAGTCAAATTTGCAGACGACCCAACTGTTACGGGAAAAGTAACACAAGATATGGCAAAAGATTTAAAAGATGGCGAAGTTATGTTGTTACAAAATACAAGATATAGAGCTGAAGAGACTAAATATGGCAAAGATGAAAAAGCTACAGAATATGCCAAAGAGTTGGCTGCCCTTTGCGATGATGAAATATTTGTAAACGATGCATTTGGTACAGCTCATAGAGCACACTGTTCAAATGTTGGCGTAACAAAATTCTGTAAAGAAAATGCTGTTGGATATTTAATGGAAAAAGAAATTCAATTCCTTGGAAACGCAGTTGAAAACCCAGTAAGACCTTTTGTGGCAATTCTTGGTGGAGCAAAAGTATCTGACAAAATTGGTGTAATTAACAATCTTCTTGAAAAAGTAGATACACTAATTATTGGTGGAGGAATGGCTTATACTTTCTTAAAAGCTCAAGGAAAAGAAATTGGGAATTCTCTTTTAGAAGCAGATAAAGTGGATTATGCTTTAGATATGATTAAAAAAGCTGAAGACAAAGGTGTAAAATTACTTCTTCCAATTGATAATGTAATTGGAAAAGAATTCAAAAATGATACTGAATTCAAAATAGTAACATCTATTGAACCAGGTTGGTCAGGATTTGATATTGGACCAAAAACTATTGAATTATTTAAAGATGCATTAAAAGGTGCAAAAACAGTTGTATGGAATGGACCTATGGGAGTATTCGAATTTGAAAACTTTGCTAAAGGTACACTTGAAGTGGGTAAAGCAGTGGCGGAATTAAAAGATGCAACAACTATTGTTGGCGGAGGAGACTCTGTAAATGCAGTTAAACGTCTAGGGCTTGCTGATAAAATGAGCCATATTTCAACTGGTGGTGGAGCTAGTCTTGAATATCTTGAAGGAAAAGAACTTCCAGGTGTTATGGCAGCTGATACTATATAATAAGAAGTCAATACTTTTATAGTAAAAAAGGAGAATAATTAATGCGTAAAAAAATTGTTGCTGGAAACTGGAAAATGAATAAAACTCCAAAGCAAGCTGTAGAATTAGTTAATTCTTTAAAAGATAAAATTAACACTAGTGCAGTCGATGTTGTAGTGTGTCCAACTTTTGTCTGTTTACAAGCAGTTCTTGAGGCAGTTAAAGGAACTAACATTGCAGTTGGTGCACAAAATATGTATTTTGAAGAAAATGGAGCATACACTGGGGAAATTTCACCAGAAATGTTAACTTCGATGGGTGTAAAATATGTTATTATTGGGCACTCTGAAAGAAGACAATATTTTGCTGAAACAAACGAAACAGTGAACAAAAAAACACTAAAAGCAATTGAACATAAATTAATCCCTATTGTCTGTGTAGGTGAAAGTCTTGCAGAAAGAGAACAAGGAATTACAATCGATTTAGTACGTTTACAAACTAAAATTGCATTGAAAGATGTAAATAAAGAAGATGCTAAAAATGTAGTTATTGCTTATGAACCAATTTGGGCAATTGGAACAGGAAAAACTGCAACAAATGAACAAGCTGAGGAAGTGTGCAAAGCTATAAGAGACGTTGTGTCTGAAATTTATGACGTTGAAACAGGAGATGCTGTAAGAGTTCAATATGGCGGTTCTGTAAATGCAGGAAATGCTAATGCATTATTTAATATGGGTAACATTGATGGTGGATTAGTTGGTGGAGCAAGTCTTAAAGAAGAATTTGCGTCTATCGTTAATTACTAAGATGAGGTAGATTTAATGACAACAACATTATTATTAATATTAGATGGATTTGGAAACACTAAATATAACGAAGCAAATTCTATTAGATTAGCAAATACACCATGTATTGATGAATTAATGCAACAATATCCTACTGTTGAAGCATATGCTAGTGGCATGGAGGTTGGCTTGCCTGAAGGACAAATGGGCAATTCAGAGGTAGGACATTTAAATATTGGAGCTGGGAGAATTGTTTATCAAGAATTGACAAGAATTACAAAGGCTATCCAAGATGGTTCTATTTTAAAAAATGATGTACTTGTAAAAGCTATGGAGCATGCTAAGAAAGACAATTGTGCACTTCACTTTATGGGACTTCTTTCAGATGGTGGGGTACATAGCCACAATACTCATTTATATGGGCTTATTGAAATGGCTAAAAATATAGGAGTTAAAAAGATCTATGTACATGCATTTTTGGATGGACGTGATGTTGCTCCTGATTCTGCAAAAGGATTTATTATTGAACTAGAAGATAAGTTAAAAGAAATTGGAGCTGGAAAAATCGCTTCTATTTCTGGTAGATATTATGCAATGGATAGAGATAATAGATGGGAAAGAGTTGAAAGAGCCTATAACACACTGATACATGGTGAAGGCAACACTGCTACAAGTGCAACTGCAGCTATTACAGATTCGTATGAAAGAGAAATCTTTGATGAATTTGTTGAACCAACTATTATTGATAAAGATGGAACTATAAAAGAAAATGATTCTGTTATATTCTTTAATTTTAGACCTGATAGAGCAAGAGAGATAACTCGTGCCCTTGTTGACAAAGAATTTAAAGGATTCCACAGAGACTATGTTAAAACTTATTTTGTGGCTTTAACTCAATATGATGTTACAATTACAAACAAAGAAGTAGCATTTCCACCACAAACACTAGACAATACATTTGGGGAATATATTTCTAAGCTTGGAAAAAAACAGCTTCGTATTGCTGAAACTGAAAAATATGCTCATGTTACTTTCTTCTTTAACGGTGGAGTGGAAGCTCCAAACCCAAACGAAGACCGTATACTTGTAGACTCTCCAAAGGTTGCTACTTATGATTTGCAACCAGAGATGAGTGTATATGAGGTTACTAATAAATTAGTAGAGCAAATTCTTTTGAAAAAATACGATATTATAATTGCTAATTTTGCAAACCCTGATATGGTTGGTCATACTGGAGATTTGGAAGCGGCTATTGCGGCAGTTGAAGCAGTGGATGCATCTGTAGAAAAAGTAATTGATGCTATAAAAGAAGTTGGCGGAAATGCTATTATTACAGCTGACCATGGAAATGCGGAGCAAATGGAAGACTATGAAAACCACTCTCCATTTACAGCACACACAACAAACCCAGTGCCAGTTATATTAGTAAACTATAAAAAAGGTGTAACACTTAGAAATCATGGAAAACTGGCGGATCTTATTCCTACAGTCCTTGATATGATGGATATTCCAAAACCAGCTGAAATGACTGGGACATCTTTACTGATTAAAAATTAAACTAGATATTATCTATAAGTTTTCTTATAGTTAATTATATAATCAAAATTTGAAGGGAGACTTTTAATAATGAAAGGTTTTATCGAAATTTTAGATGTACACGCTAGAGAGGTAATTGATTCAAGAGCTAACCCAACTGTGGAAGTTGAAGTTATTGTTGAATGTCAACATGGAAGACAACACGTTGGAAGTGCAATTGTTCCATCTGGTGCATCAACAGGAGAACGTGAAGCACTAGAACTTAGAGATGGTGACAAAAATAGATATGTTGGTAAAGGAGTTCAAAAAGCAGTTGACAATGTAAATAATGTTATTGCTAAAGAACTTAAAGGCAAAAATGCTCTTGACCAAGCTAAAATTGATAAAATGATGATCAAATTAGATGGAACAGACGATAAGGCTAAACTTGGAGCAAACGCTATTCTTGGTGTTTCTATGGCAGTTGCAAAAGCAGCAGCTCAAGCTCTATGTATGCCACTATATCAATATCTTGGCGGATTTAACGGAAAAGTATTACCAGTTCCTATGATGAATATCCTAAATGGTGGAGAACATGCAGATAATACTGTTGACTTCCAAGAATTTATGATTATGCCTGTTGGAGCAACTTCTTGGAAAGAAGCTCTAAGAATGTGCGTTGAAATTTATCATACTCTTAAAAAAGTTCTTAATGCAAAAGGACTTGCAACTGGTGTAGGTGATGAAGGTGGATTTGCTCCAGACCTTGCAACTGCTGAAGATGTACTTGAATTAATTGTTGATGCAATTGAAAAAGCTGGATACAAACCTGGAGAACAAGTTCGTATTGCTCTTGACGTTGCTGCATCTGAACTTCATAATACTTCTACAGGAAAATATGAGTTCAAAGGTGAAACTAAATTTAAAAATGCAAGCGAGTTAATCATCCGTACTTCTGAAGATATGATTAACTATTATGAAGAATTAATTAACAAATTCCCAATTATCTCTATCGAAGATGGTCTTGGAGAAAGAGACTGGGATGGATGGAAATTGCTTACTGAAAGATTGGGAGATAGAGTTCAACTTGTTGGAGATGACCTGTTTGTAACTAACACTTCAATTCTTGAAAAAGGTATTGAAAAAGGTATTGGTAACTCAATCTTAATTAAAGTTAACCAAATTGGTACTCTAACTGAAACGTTTGAAGCTATCGAAATGGCTAACCGTGCTGGATACACTGCTGTTGTTTCTCACCGTTCAGGAGAATCTGAAGACAACACAATTGCTGATATTGTTGTTGCTACAAATTCTGGTCAAATTAAAACTGGTGCACCAGCTCGTTCTGACAGAACTTCTAAATATAATCAACTTCTTAGAATTGAAGAAGAACTTGGTGATATTGCTGAATACAAAGGTCTTGCTTCTTTCTTTAATATTCAATAACAAAAATATAAAAAGGCTCCCGATTAAAGGGGGCCTTTTTCAATGCTATTAAAACCGATATATGTTATATCCAGTTGTACTTAAAGTATATAGTAAATTAATTTTATTTAGAAAAGCACAAAATGTAGCATGTTACCATACAATGTAAAGAACTCTCTTTGGGTGGTGCATACTATGTTATATTTTTCTTGTTTTTCTTACTTTAATAATATTAGTTCGTTTCCTCAACCTCTAACAGCAGAAGAAGAACAAAAATATTTAGAATTATATAAAAATGGTGACATGAGAGCAAAGGATATTCTTATAGAACGAAATTTACGTTTAGTTGCCCATATTGTAAAAAAATACAATAATACAAATAAAGAAATGGATGACTTGATTTCAATAGGCACAATAGGACTTATTAAGGGTATTATATCTTTTGATTCCAGCAAAGGAACTCGATTGGCAACATATGTAGCAAGATGTATTGAAAATGAAATATTAATGAGCATTAGAGGTGGAAAAAAGCTTAAAAGAGATATGTCATTACAATCCCCTATTGGGGTGGATAAAGAAGGAAATGAAATCAATTTATTGGATATACTATGTTTGAACGAAGAAACAATTGTAGATAAAGTTGAACTTGGCATGGAAATAGCTTTATTATATAAAAAAATTCACGAAGTATTGACTCCTAGAGAAAAAGAAATATTGCATTTAAGATATGGATTAGATAATCAAAAAGAACTGACCCAACGTGAAATTGCTAACTTAATGGGAATATCTCGCTCATATGTATCAAGAATAGAAAAGAAATCTCTAAAAAAATTACAACTAGCTTTAAAAAAATAAATTTTGTTATGAAGTTCATTTCGTTGCCAAAATATGTCTGTGGCTAATTTTCCATTATAAAACACGCCGTAAAATCCCTAGATTTATGGGGATATAAGGCGTTTATTTTTATCTAACTTTCTTCTAGTCATCCGTATAAGCTTGTTATAAAGGAATTAGGCTTATACCAAATTTTCAGTCTCTTTATTGAACCTTAATACAATGTAGCTTTATAATAATGAGTTTCTTTTATTAAATTGTTAAATTCATCATATTCATATATATTTTCCTCACACAAGAAACCCTCA
The DNA here is from genome assembly GCA_001983455.1 of Candidatus Epulonipiscium fishelsonii. GTDB lineage: Bacteria > Bacillota > Clostridia > Lachnospirales > Cellulosilyticaceae > Epulopiscium_A. Next base: position 14,144 of record LJDB01000022.1, on the reverse strand, counting down.
TCATATATAGTTCCTTTTATTAAATTGTTAGATGCATCATATTCATATATTTTTTCATACTCCAATTTATCATCCTCATAAGAAGTTTCTTTTATTAAATTGTTAGATGCATCATATTCATTTATATTTTCATGCTCCAATGTACCATCCTCACAAGAAGTATCTTTTATTAAATTGTTAGATGCATCATATTCATATATTTTTTCATGCTCCAATGTACCATTATAATAAGCAGTATATTTTATTAAATTGTTAAATGTATCATATTCATATATTTTTTCATACTCCAATGTTCTATCCTCATAAGAAGTAGTATCTTTTATTAAATTGTTAAACGCATCATATTCATTTATATTTTCATACTTCAATGCACCATCCTCATAAGAAGTACATTTTATTAAATTGTTAAATTCATCATATTCATATTCAAATATTTTTTCATGCTCCAATGCACCATCCTCACAAGAAGTATATTTTATTAAATTGTTAAATGCATCATATTCATATATATTTTCATAATCCAATGTACCATCCTCATTATAAATAGCTTCTTTTATTAAATTGTTAAATGTATCATATTCATTTATCTTTTCAAAGTACAATTTACCCTCATCATAAGAAGTACATTTTATTAAATTATTAAATGCATCATATTCATTTATAGTTTCATACTTCAATGTAGTATCTTCATAAAAAGTATATTTTATTAAATTGTTAAGTGCATCATATTCATAAGTAGCATAAGAACTTAAATAATCCTCGTCATTATAAGCTTCTCCTGTTAATTGAAATGTTGGTTCCTCTACTGATGTTTCATGTGATACAGATATTTCTATATCATGTGATGCTGGATCTTTCATAACATAAACACTAGCTAACACTAAGATACTTCCAACCAATAATACTCCTGTCAGTTTTTTTAATAAAGTTTTATTTTTCATATTTCTTCATCTCCTTCATAATATCAATCAAAATTAAATAACGAATAAAGTATCCAGCCATCCCGTCTGTAGGCAGTTCAAATCTTTATAAATAAATCATATGTAATTTGTACATATATAAGAACATTCGCAGAGATATTATTGCACAAGCATTAACAAATAAGCTCTTGTGGCTCAAGAATATAATCAAGATTTACTATATCATATAAATCCCCATACTAGCTAGTTAGCTTTCTAGTGCTACGCAATCTCCTTCTGCACTTTCCTCTAGCCATATTCTCAATATCGTGCAATAAAAAAAGAAAGCCAGATTTTCATCCAACTTTCTTTTCCTAGTCATTCATATAAGCTTGTTATAAAGAAACTAGATTTGTAATAAATTTTAAGGCTCTTTATTGAACCCTAGTATATTCATATATCTTTTCATACTCCAATGTACCATCCTCATAATAAGTTTGTTTTATTAAATTGTTAAATGCATCATATTCATATATAGTTTCATACTTCAATGTACCATCCTCATAATAAGTTTTTTTTATTAAATTGTTAAATTCATCATATTCATATATCTTTTCATACTCCAATGTACCATCCTCATAATAAGTTAGTTTTATTAAATTGTTAAATGCATCATATTCATATATCTTTTCATACTCCAATGTACCATCCTCATAAGAAGTTTGTTTTATTAAATTGTTAGATGCATCATATTCATATATCTTTTCATACTCCAATGTACCATCAAAATAATAAGTTTTTTTTATTAAATTGCTAAATTTATCATATTCATATATCTGTTCATACAATGCACTATCAAAATAATTAGTTTCTTTTATTAAATTGTTAAATGCGTCATATTCATATATATATTCATACTTCAATGTACCATCCTTATAATAAGTTTGTTTTATTAAATTGTTAAATGCATCATATTCATATATCTTTTCATACAATGCACCATCATTATAAGTAGTTTTTTTTATTAAATTGTTAAATGCATCATATTCATTTATATATTCAGTAGTTAATCTACCTTCCTCATTATAAAAAGTTTTTTTTATTAAATTATTAAATGCATCATATTCATTTATATATTCAGAGTTCAATGAAGTTAGTTTTATTGAATTATTAAATGCATCATATTCATATATCTTTTCATGCTCCAATGTACCCTCATAATAAGTAGTTTGTTTTATTAAATTGTTAAATTCATCATATTCATAAGTAGTATAATCATCATAGGAATCACTGCTTTTTGTTAATTTAAATGTTGGTTCCTCTAATAATTGTGATACAGCTATGTCCATATTGTTCTCCTTTTTCATATCAATCAAATTTAAATAACAAATAAAGTATCCAACCCTCCCGTCTGTAGGCAGTTTAAATCTTTATGAATAAATTATATGTAATTTGTACAGATATAAGAACATTCGCAGAGATATTATTGCACAAGCATTAACAAATAAGCTCTTGTGGCTCAAGAATATAATCAAGATTTACTATATCATATAAATCCCCATACTAGCTAGTTAGCTTTCTAGTGCTACGCAATCTCCTTCTGCACTTTCCTCTAGCCATATTCTCAATATCGTGCAATAAAAAAAGAAAGCCAGATTTTCATCCAACTTTCTTTTCCTAGTCATTCGTATAAGCTTGTTATAAATAAACTAGATTTGTAATAAATTTTAAGGCTCTTTATTGAACCCTAGTATATTCATATATAGTTTCATTCTCCAGTATACCATCCTCATAATAAGTTTTTTTTATTAAATTGTTAAATTCATCATATTCATATATCTTTTCATGCTCCAATGTACCATCATTATAAGTAGTTTGTTTTATTAAATTGTTAAATTCATCATATTCATATATCTTTTCATGCTTCAATGTACCATCATTATAAGTAGTTTGTTTTATTAAATTGTTAAATTTATCATATTCATAATATATATGGTTATAAAATACACTCACCAAATAATAAGTTTTTTTTATTAAATTGCTAAATTTATCATATTCATATATATTTTCATACAATGCACCATCAAAATAAAAAGTTTTTTTTATTAAATTGTTAAATGCGTCATATTCATATATATATTCAGTAGTTAATTTACCATTATTATAATAAGTATATTTTATTAAATTGTTAAATTCATCATATTCATATATCTTTTCATACAATGTATCATACTTATAATAAGTAGTTTGTTTTATTAAATTGTTAAATGCATCATATTCATATATATATTCAGTAGTTAATCTACCTTCCTCATTATAAGTAGTTAGTTTTATTAAATTATTAAATGCATCATATTTATATATATATTCAGAGTTCAATGAAGTTAGTTTTATTAAATTATTAAATGCATCATATTCATATATATTTTCAATAGCTAATGTACCCTCATAATAAGTAGTTAGTTTTATTAAATTGTTAAATACATCATATTCATAAGTAGTTTGTTTTATTAAATTGTTAAATTCATCATAGGAATCACTGCTTTTTGTTAATTTAAATGTTGGTTCCTCTAATAATTGTGATACATCTGTGTCCATATTGTTCTCCTTTTTCATATCAATCAAATTTAAATAACAAATAAAGTATCCAACCCTCCCGTCTGTAGGCAGTTTAAATCTTTATGAATAAATTATATGTAATTTGTACAGATATAAGAACATTCGCAGAGATATTATTGCACAAGCATTAACAAATAAGCTCTTGTGGCTCAAGAATATAATCAAGATTTACTAT
>LJDB01000022.1:0-10351 GCA_001983455.1 Candidatus Epulonipiscium fishelsonii | reverse complement strand
ATCATATTCATATATCTTTTCATGCTCCAATGTACCCTCATAATAAGAAGTACGTTTTATTAAATTGTTAAATGCATCATATTTATTTATATTTTCATAATCCAATGTATCCTTATAATAAGAAGTATATTTTATTAAATTGTTAAATGCATCATATTCATATATATTTTCATACTTCAATGTACCATCCTCATAATAAGTATATTTTATTAAATTGTTAGATGCATCATATTCATAAGTAGTATAAGAACTTAAATAACCCTCATCAGAATAAGCTTCTCCTGTTAATTGAAATGTTGTTTCTTCTACTGATGTGTCTATATCATTTGCTGCTGGATCTTCCATAACATAAACACTAGCTAACACTAAGATACTTCCAACCAATAATACTCCTGTCAGTTTTTTAAATAAAGTTTTATTTTTCATATTTCTTTATCTCCTTCTTAATATCGATTGTATTTTTTTATAAAGTATCCAACCCTCCGTAAGTAGTTTAAATCTTTATGAATAAATCATATGTAATTTGTACATATATAAGAACATTCGCAGAGATACAATTGCACAAGCATTAACCAAGAAGCTCTTGTGGCTCAAGAAGATAATCAAGATTTACTATGTCATATAAAGCCCAATACTAGGTTTATATTTGTAGTTAGCTTTCTAGTGTTATGCAAAAATACACTTCTCCTTCTGCAGTTTCCTCTAGTTGTATAACTATACATCCATCACTAGTGCATCAGTTACAATCCCATATACATACAAACGCTTGGCTTTTTGTGCTATTTTTCATCAGTGTAATGAATATTTATGCAAAAAAAGCTATAAAATCTTTGAGTTTTTATCTTTAGTTAATCTGAATAAATTCGATTTAGCTATAATTTGCACAAATAATCGTTGTTGATCCATAAATTACTAGCTATAATTTGTGATAACGAGAGAAGATTATAGATTTTTTCCCATTATTCGGGATAATGGATTTAGAAAACGTGAATAAATATGTTATTTTTCTGATAAACCTATAAATGATACTGCTAAAAAGAAGATATATTAAAAGTCTGAATTTGTTTGAGATATGAATACTGGATGGAAACTTTGATTTTGTTTGGGATATGAATACTGGATGGAAACTTTGATTTTGCTTATGATATGAATTCTATTGTTAAATTAGTAGTCTTGCGGATATGCCACTTATCGTAAGCACTATACTTTTAAATTTTTTTATATAATCTGTTTATAATCTCAAATGTATGATTATTAATAAGATAACACTATGTTTAGGATAATATTAACGATATTTTTTGTTTATTATCCAGGACTTAAATTTTTAGTTTTTTTGGAGAGATTATAAACACTATATATTTATAAACACTATATATTTATAAACACTAAGGCCAATGGCCAGTGCTTTCTCTTGATGTTTGAAGAATGTCTTGCTTTTGTTATATTAGGTTTAGGTTGTTAAGTTTTGTTATACTAAGTTTAGGTTGTTAACCAGTTGATACTTATTCTTTCACATCTGCTCTACTATTTATTTTTTCGCCTATTTGCTACTTATTTTTTTTCGATTACTCTGCTACTTGGTTTGTTCACACGGGTTAACTCTTAAATTATATACCTATATTTAGTCAAATGCAACTAGCAAAATACCCTAATATTTTTATTCCGACTAGTAGGTTATGTCCAACATAATTGATACTACTCTAAAATGAATATTTATTCATACTTATGCATAATTTATGAATAAATTAATTTGTGGAGAATTTAGATATATTTGTATTCATTAAAGTAAAGGCCTTTCTATGCTTTGCATTGTAAATAATTATTATTTGTGGTATACTTATCCAAATGAGGACGAATTTAAGAATGTGAATAAATCCGTTATCATAAATGACGGATTTAACATACCTGAATAAATCCGTTATAATGAATAAGGAGTTTATGCTTATTTTAATGTTTTAAGGGAGGCTTATTTTTTAATGATTTATCTGGACAATGCGGCAAGCACCAAGCCGTTTAGAGAAGTACAAGAAATTATGTGTTATGCTATGGAAAATATATACGCAAATCCTTCTGCTTTGCATAAGCAAGGTTTTCTTGCTGCAAACCTTTTAAAGGAAAGTAGTATATTTTTTGCAAACCAGTTGGGATGTGCTAAAGATGAAATAATCTATACATCAGGAGGAACAGAAAGTAATAACCTTGCAATTCTTGGGGCAGTTAATGCTTATAAAAGAAATGGGAACAAAATTATCACCTCAGTTATTGAACATTCTTCTGTAAAAGAAGTTTTTAATTACCTTGAACAGCAGGGCTTTGAAGTTATTAGACTTAAAACTGACTTGGATGGATATGTAAGCCTGAAGGAATTGGAAGATAATTTGGATGAGCAAACAATTTTTGTAAGCATAATGCACGTAAATAATGAAATAGGAACAATTCAGCCAATTGAAAAAATTGCAGAATTAATTAAAAAGAAAAATAAGAACACAATATTCCATGTTGATGCAGTTCAATCATTTGGGAAAATTCTATTCCCTATAAAAAATATTGATTTAATATCAATCAGTGGCCACAAGATGTATGGTCCAAAAGGCGTTGGAATTTTATATAAGAACAAAAACACTAGGATTGTTAGCTTGCTTCATGGTGGTGGTCAGCAAAAAAATATTCGTTCTGGAACAGAAAATGTATATAGTATTGTAGGAATGCACAAAGCAGGAGAAATTGTTTTTGCTAATTTGAACAAACATCTAGAGCACTATCAAAAATGTAAAAATTACTTATGGAAAAACATTGAGCAAAATATATCTGATATAAAATTTAACGGTGCTAGTAATGGAGCCCCCCATATTTTGAACATTTCCTTTAAAAGCATTCGTTCAGAAGTTTTGATGAATGTTCTTGAGCAAAATGATATATATGTTTCACCTGGTTCGGCCTGTCTTGTTCACAAAAAAAATAAGAACATACTATCTTTTATTGGAACTAGTGAAGAGTACGTGAATAGTGCACTTAGATTTTCATTTAGTCATGACACAGATATAAAAGATTTGGATAAAGTCGTAGACGTTCTTAAAAAAGAAATACCAAAGCTAAGAAAAGTTACTAACGGAGGAAAATGATGGAATCAATTTTTTTAATAAAGTATGGCGAGCTTGCCATAAAAGGTAAGAATCGTTATAAGTTTGAAAATAAGCTAGTAGAAACAATTAAGAAGAGCTTATTTCAAATAGGTGTATTTTCAGTAAGAAAAGAACAAGGACGTATAGTGGCGGAACCTTTGGAAGAAAATATTAACATTGACCAAGTTATAGATAAATTAACAAATATATTTGGGATAATTGGTGTTGCATATGGCACAAAAAGAAAAGAACAAACTTTTGAAGCCATAAAAGAACTAGCGAAAGAACATATTGAAGAATTACTTTCATCTGGTGAAAACAGAACTTTTAAGGTAGAGACAAAACGTGCAGATAAGCGATTTGAGATGTCTTCGATGGAAGTTAGTGCAAACCTTGGGGCGTATCTTTTAGATGAATTTCCAGATCAACTGAAGGTGGATGTAAAAAATCCCGAAATAACACTAGTAGTTGAGATAAGAACTGAAGTATATGTATATTCCAAAACATATGCAGGTATAGGTGGGATGCCATACGGAACAAATGGCAAAGCAACATTACTTCTTTCAGGTGGAATTGACAGTCCAGTTGCAGGCTGGATGATAGCAAAACGTGGAGTTGAAATTGAAGCAGTGTATTTTCACAGTCCACCTTACACTAGTGAACGTGCAAAAGACAAAGTTATAGAACTTGGCAAAAAATTAGCTAGGTATACTGGTAGCTTAAAAATTCACGTGGTACCTTTTACTGCAATTCAGCTTGCTATACAAGAACATTGCCCTCATGCTCAGCTTACAATTATTATGAGAAGGTTGATGATGGAACTTGCTATAAGAATTTCAAACAAAAATAATTCGGTAGCCTTAATTACGGGAGAAAGTATAGGGCAGGTTGCAAGCCAAACTATTAACAGTATAGTTGTGACAAACGAAGCAAGTGACCGACCAGTGTTTAGACCGCTTATAGGGTTTGACAAAGTTGACATTATTGATATAGCAAAGAAAATAGATACGTTTGAAACATCTATATTGCCATATGAGGACTGTTGTACAATTTTTGTCCCAAAACATCCTGAGACAAAACCAAAACTAGAGTATATAAAAAAGTCAGAACGAGCTTTGGATTTAATTATAGATGAAATGATAGAAAACGCATTACAAGAAACAGAAATTATTTTATTATAAGGTTTGATACCTTAAGGGGGAAGTATGGATAAATATGTAGTATTAGACATTGAATCAACCGGAACAAAACCTACAGAAAGTGAAATAATAGAAATTGGAGCTTTATATATTCAAGATAATCAAATAGTTAAAAAATTCAATACTTTTGTTAAACCAACTCAAAGCATTCCTTCATATGTTACAAATATCACAGGAATACAAGACGAGTGGGTAAAGTTTGCACCAGACATAAGCAAAGTTTTGCCCAAGTTTATATCATTTTGTGAGGATGCAGTACTAGTTGGGCACAATATAACTTTATTTGACTATAGAATATTAAAAGCAAATGCAATAAAACTTAACTTGGATTTTAACTTTAAAATAATAGATACTTTACTAATTGCACGAAGCGGGCTGAAACATTTAGAAAGTCGTAAATTGGGGGATTTATGTACTTTTTATAATATAAATTTGACAAACGCTCATAGAGCATATTCAGATGCTTTGGCAACATATTATTTATTACTAAATTTACACAAAGATTTTGGAGAAGATAATCCAGATTTATTTATTCCTAAACAAGTTAACTGGAAAATCCCTAAGCCAAAATAAATAATAGGGTGATATATTTGAATTTAAAAGAAAAATTTTTTTTAGGAAAAGAAGATACTAAAATATTTTATCTTCAAGACATCCCAAGTAATGCAAAAGCCATAATTATTATTGCTCATGGATATATGGAACATTCGGGGCATTATATAGATTTCGCTAGTAAATTAGTAGAAAAAAATTATGGCGTATGCATTTTAGATTGGCGTGGAAATGGCAAATCTGAAGGCGAACATGGAGATATAAATGACTTTTTTTTATATGTAGAAGATTTAAAATATTTAATAACAAATTTAAACAAATATAAAAAATTAATAATAACATATGGCCATTCAATGGGAGGGCTCATTACCTTTTTGTATGGATTAATTTATCCAAAAGATATAAAAGGCCAAATTTTTGCTTCTCCAGCACTGGGTTTTCCTCCTTTATGCAAATATATACCAAAAAATATATTTCAAAAAATAGGTCGGACTGTTCCCGTTATAAAATTTAAAAAACTTCCCTTTGGAATTAATCTTGCTGTAAAAAACAAAAAATTTGCAGACAAATTTGCGAAAGACACGCTATCCAACAAATTTGGAACAGCAAGATTTTTTGACCAATTTTTGCGTTGTGGAATTGAATATGCACAAAATCATGCCTACCAGTATGAAATAAATAGCTTGTTTTTACTAGGTACTAGTGATTATGTAATTCCTATAAAAAATACTTTGACAACTCTAAATAAAATACCAGACTTCAATAAAAAAGTTATTGTTTATAGAGATTGTATGCATGATCTTCTTCATGATGAAGAGTATACAATAAATAAAATATTGAAAGACATTTTTAAATGGTTAAAATTTATTACTAAAGAGCATTGACATAAATTGTAATTAGTTTTATTATTATAAGTGTAATCCTAATTGATTATTGTATATTAATTGTCTTAAAAAAGGCTTTAATATTATCAATTTAGATTGGTAAGAACTATCAAGAATTTTAAACAAATACTTGTACCACGAACTTTGATGGTTTGAAAAAGAAGTATTTTTACTTCTAAAAAAGATGAATGAAAAATTTTAGTACAGATATTGTAGTTCAAGTCTTTTTATCTTGTAACACATATAAAAGGTATAAAGACTGGTGTTTTTTGTGTGTTTAATTAGGAAACCCCTATACAAATTTTGAAAACATCAAAAGTTCAAGGATAGCATGGATAATTTAAAGGAGATATTAAAATGACAGCATCAGAGCTTTTAACCACAAGAAGAAGTGTTAGAAAATTTAAAGATACGCCAGTTGATAGAGAAACTATGGTAGAAATCATTGAGATGGCTCGCTTCTCACCATCTTGGGCAAACACTCAAGTTGCACGTTATACATTAATTGATAATAAAGATGTAATTAACGAAATTGCTGAAAAAGGTGTAAGCGGTTTTGTTTACAATGTTAAGAGTTTAAAGGATACTCATGGCGTTGCCGTTTTAAGTTTCGTAAAAGGTAAAAGTGGTAATATAGGCGATAAGTTGGGTGATAAAAAGCTTGAAAACTCTGTAATATGGGAAGTTTTTGATGCAGGAATTGCTTGCCAAACTTTTTGTCTTGCAGCTCACGAAAAAGGTATAGGCACTTGTATATTTGGAATAATAAATGATAAGGAAATTGCAAAAATAATTAATTTGCCAGATGATGAAACTGTTGGAGCATTAATTATTTATGGTTATCCAGATCAAGACCCAAAAATTCCACCAAGATTATCCGTGGAAGAAATTGCAAGATTTATTTAATAATATAAAAATTTTAGGAGGCTTTTTTAATGAAAAAAATTACTGTTGATGGAAATACGGCTGCTGCTTATGTATCATATGCATTTACAGAAGTTGCAACAATTTATCCAATAACACCATCCTCAAATATGGCAGAATCAGTTGATGAATGGGCAGCTCAAGGGAGAAAAAATATTTTTGGCCAAGTAGTAAAAGTTGTAGAAATGCAATCTGAAGCAGGAGCTGCAGGAGCATTCCATGGTTCTCTTCAAGCAGGAGCTTTAACAAGCACCTACACTGCATCTCAAGGACTACTTCTTATGATCCCAAATATGTATAAAGTAGCTGGAGAACTTCTTCCAGGAGTACTTCATGTAAGTGCAAGAGCACTAGCAGCACAAGCATTATCAATTTTTGGTGACCACCAAGATGTTATGGCTACTCGCCAAACAGGTTGCGTTATGTTAGCATCAGGATCAGTTCAAGAAGTAGCAGACCTTGCACCAGTTGCACATCTTGCTGCAATTAAAGGTAGTTTACCATTTGTACACTTCTTTGATGGATTTAGAACAAGTCATGAAATCCAAAAAATTGATGTATTAGAATATGATGAGTATGCTGAAATGCTTGATCATGATGCACTTTTAAAATTTAGACAAAAAGCACTTTCACCAGAGCATCCTGTAACTCGTGGTACAGCACAAAATGCCGATGTTTATTTCCAAACTAGAGAAGCTTCAAATAAATATTATGTTGATATAATTAAATATGTTGAAGATTATATGGGTCAAATGAGTAAAAAAACTGGTCGTAAATATGACTTATTCAATTATTATGGAGATCCAAATGCAACAGAAGTAATTGTAGCTATGGGTTCTGTTACTGAAACAATTGAAGAAACAATTGACCAATTAAATGCAAATGGTGGAAAATATGGTTTAGTAAAAGTTCATTTATTTAGACCATTCTCAGAAGAACACTTAATTAAAGCTATTCCAGCAACTGCTAAAAAAATCTGTGTAATTGATAGAACTAAAGAAAATGGATCTTCTGGAGAACCTTTATATCTTGATGTTCGTAATGCGTTATATGATAGAAAAGATATTAAAATTATAGGTGGAAGATATGGTCTTGGCTCAAAAGATGTTACACCAAGAGACATTAAAGCTATATTTGATAACCTTGGAAGTGCAGAACCTAAAAATCGTTTCACTGTAGGTATTGAAGATGATGTAACTTATACATCTATCCCAAGAAATAATAACCTTACAATTGCTGCTCCTGGAACACACAGATGTAAATTCTGGGGACTTGGATCTGACGGAACAGTTGGTGCAAATAAACAAGCAATTAAAATTATTGGAGAACATACAGACAAATATGTTCAAGCTTACTTTGCGTATGATTCAAAAAAATCAGGTGGTATAACTATTTCTCACTTAAGATTTGGAGATACACCAATCCGTGCAACTTATTTGATTGACGAAGCAGACTATATTGGTGTTCACAAACAAAGTTATGTTGACCAATATGATGTATTAAAAGGATTGAAAAAAGGCGGTACATTTGTATTAAACTGTATCTGGTCTCCTAAAGAGCTTGACGAAAAACTTCCTGGCAAAATGAAAAGATATATTGCAAATAACAACATTAATTTCTATACAGTTGATGCAACTGATGTTGGTATGAAAATTGGTTTGGGTAAACGTATAAATATGGTTATGCAAGCAGCTTTCTTTAAATTATCAGGAATTATTCCTGCAGATGAAGCTGAAACATATCTAAAAGCTTCTGTTAAGAAAACTTATGGAAACAAAGGCGAAAAAATTGTAACCATGAATTATAAAGCAATTGAAGAAGGTATGAACAACATTGTAAAAATTGATGTTCCATCATCTTGGGCTAATGCGACTGATGCTGAAGTAAAATGTGTAAATGAACCAGAATTTATTACTAAAATTGTACGTCCAATTAATGCTCAAGAAGGTGATACACTTCCTGTAAGTACTTTCAATGGCTATGAAGACGGAACTTTCCAATGTGGTACATCTGCTTATGAAAAACGTGGAATTGCAATTGAAGTACCACAATGGATAAAAGAAAATTGTATTCAATGTAATCAATGTGCTTATGTATGTCCTCATGCTTGTATTAGACCAGCGTTATTGAATGCAGAAGAAGCAAAAAAAGCTCCAAAAGAATTTGAAACTAAAAAAGCTACAGGTAAAGCACTAGAAGGTTTGGAATATAGAATGCAAGTTAGTCCACTAGATTGTACTGGATGTGCAAACTGTGTAACTATATGTCCTGCTAAAACAAAAGCTTTAGCAATGAAACCAATTGAAGAGCTTGAAGAAACAGAAAACAAAAACTGGGAGTATTATACAAAAGAAGTTTCTGACAAAAGTGACCTTGTAGATGCTTCAACTGTTAAAGATAGTCAGTTTAAAACTCCTTTAATTGAATTCTCAGGAGCATGTGGTGGTTGTGGAGAAACTCCATATATCAAACTTGTTACTCAATTATTTGGTGAAAGAATGGTAATTGCTAATGCAACAGGATGTTCATCAATTTGGGGTGGTTCAGCACCTTCAACACCATATACAACAAATAAAAATGGTAACGGACCAGCTTGGGCAAACTCTTTATTTGAAGATAATGCAGAATTTGGACTTGGAATGACTATTTCAGCTAAACAAGTTAGAGCTAAAATTATAGACAATATGGAAAAATTAGTAGCAATGGATATTCCTGCAGATGCTAAAAGTGCATTCCAATATTGGCTAGACAATAAACAAAACGGAGACACTACAAGAGAAGCTAGTGATAAAGTTTTAGCAGTTTTAGATAAAAACTTTAGTGGAGAAGCAAAAACACTAGTTGATGAAATTAAATGCCGTAAAGACCATTTAGTTAAACGCTCACAATGGATTGTTGGTGGAGACGGATGGGCATATGACATTGGTTATGGTGGACTTGACCATGTTATGGCTAGTGGAGAAAATATAAATGTATTAGTATTTGATACAGAAATTTATTCAAATACTGGTGGTCAGGCTTCAAAAGCTACTCCAGTTGGTGCAGTTGCAAAATTTGCAGCAAATGGAAAACGCTCTAAGAAAAAAGACCTAGGTATGATGATGATGTCATATGGAAATGTTTATGTTGCTCAAGTTGCAATGGGAGCTGACAAAAATCAAGTTCTTAAAGCTATTAAAGAAGCTGAAGCATATGATGGACCATCAATTATTATCGCTTATGCAACTTGTATAAGTCACGGATTAAAATCTTCTATGGCTTGCTCAATCAGCAGTATGGCAGATGCTGTTAACTGTGGTTACTGGCATTTATATAGATATAATCCTGCTCTTAAAGAAGAAAACAAAAATCCATTTACACTAGACTCAAAAGAACCAACAGGAAACTTTAGAGACTTTATAATGAACCAAGTTCGTTATGCATCTCTTGCTGCTAATTATCCTGTTGAAAGTGAAGAGCTATTTAAATGTGCAGAACAATACGCTAAAGAAAGATATGAAAGCTATAAACGCCTAGTATAAAAAATTTAGCTTAGCAAAATATAGCCCCCAGATAATTATCTAGGGGCTAATTTGTTGTATAATGAAAACCCCAGGCTAGGCCTGGGGTTCAAAAAAGCTTATAGCTTTAAGTATATTATGTAAGCCTCCGAGGGAATAATTTTAATGGT
>LJDB01000021.1 GCA_001983455.1 Candidatus Epulonipiscium fishelsonii | reverse complement strand
TGTACATAGCTGGAATTTCGATGGATACACTAGTGAGGGATATATAGTTATTTTGCGAATTTATTAGTCGCACTAGTCAAATATTTTATTAGTAAAACTGAAAATCTCACTGGAATCATCGACTATGAATATTATTTATAATAAAAATAATAAAATCGCCTTTAATAGTAATATAAAAAATGCAATGAACTAACACAAGACGTAAATATTAATATTATTCTTGTTTGTTCATTATAATCAATAATAAACTTTTAGCCTATTATTGATTATTTATGTGTTTGATGGTATACTAATTGGAGTTTAAAGTAGTAAAATTTTATAAATAATATAGGGAAATACAAATAGTTATCAAAAATATATACAAACATAATTAAGTATCCTATAATTACAGAAGGATGTAGTTTAAAGTATTAAAATTTTATAAAAATATAAAAGAAACTAAAAAGAGAATATGAAAGCTTCAAAAATTAAATAATAAAGAAGGAGGAGCTACTCTCCAAAATATCCAGAAACAAGTAATCAAAGCACAAAAAAATTTATCAAAAACTAACTAACATAAGAACGGATTATATTAATTGAGTAGCAAAATATAATGAATGGAATACAACTATTAAATCTAATATCAACAAGCAATATTAACGTTATATCTGTAAATTACTTGCATGTAAATAAAACTATATATTTTACAAACTATCAAATTTTAGGTACAATTTTTTACTTTTTTAATGAAAATGAAGGAGTGAGCTTAGATTTAACTCATTATGAAACTCATAATGTTCAAAACAACGTACTTAATATAAAATTAAGTAAGCTTTATCAAGAAAGATTTATACAACTATTTGATGATAGCGACGAACATATTGGTCAACTTTCATTTTCAGGGTTCAATTTAATGAGCATGAGATATCATAAATTGAATGCAATGGAGCTTATGATAAATGACAAAGACTATGTTTTACATGTTAGTCAGATAGTTTTAAATTCAGCAGGAGTTATGATTTATTTAGAGCCAGACCAGCTATCAGTTATAGTTCCTATGTATATGATTGAAGAAATATACAGCATTGATACTTATAAAATAATAATGAGGACTTTATAGTTGAAGAGAGTGCAAGCTAATTTAAGTACGTTATTAATGATAATGAGAAAAGGCTAGAGGTCTTTTCTCATTATTTAGGCTATCCTATAATATATTTAAGAGTTTATGAAAAAGCTTGGCAATAGAAAGGAGGTTGCAAGGCTATTATTATCCTTGCTTAAAATAATGAATGCACAAGAGTTAATGAATTTGATTTCAAAAAATGATTTTAAAAAAATATCAGTAAATTATTTAAAAGTAATTGAAACATTAGATTTTAAAGGATATTCAAACGTTGGAGATTTATTTTATTTTTATTCAGAAGATAATACTATGGGTCTAACCTTAGATTTACAACATTATGAAGAACACAAAATTGAGTGCAACACTCTTGAAATAAAATTAAATATGATTTATCAAGAAAAAAGCATTCAGATGTTTAGTTCAAAAATTGGATATTTTGGTCAGTTTACATTTGCGGGTATGTCTAATATGATGCATAAATTTCATAGTTTGGATGCGTTTGAAGTTTTAATTGATGGAAAAGAATATCTGTTGCATGAGTCGCTCATGAAATTAAATCGTTCAGGATTTGCTATATGTGATATGAATGATATTGTGGAAAAAATTCTTCCTATGTATACAATTTATGAAGCTTATTCACTTGACAACACTAAACTTACTTTTAATACCTATGGGAATATGTATAGAGAATAGAAAAAAAGTAAAAACAATGTATGTCTTATCTACTTTTTGTGATTTGACATACATTGTTAGAATGACATTATTTATTCTGGAGCTAAAATATAAGAGTAGTCTTCTCTTGCATCTTCAGCTTCAACCAACAAAGTTGTAGTATACTTATAAAATCCTTCTTTTTCAAGCTCTAAATGATATGTTCCAACGGCCAAAGTAAATCTCATTGGAGTTACCCCTTTATATTCACCATTGATAAATATTTTAGCTTCTTCTGGAATAGAGTTTACACTAAAAGTATATATTGCATTTTCTTCTGCTTCCGCTGCTTTAATTTGTTTTTGCTCTTTTTCTTCAGCAGGCGTATTTTCCGTTAGTGATGGTCTTAAAATTGTGTCTTGTGCAACTGGGACTTCTTGTTCGTAAATATTATATCCATCTGCTTCAATTTTAACGTTATATGTTCCTGTTATTAAAGGAATTTCATCTCCTGGATTGTACTCTATATTATCCACAGTCAAGGTGTATTCTGTTACATTAGGAATAACTTTTAAAATATATTCTCTTAATTTTGCTCCAGTACCATCTAGTGAGAATGTTTGTCCAGAACCAATTTGAACATCTGGAACTAATATAGGTTCGTATGAATCCATATATAAAGCTAGATTGTGTGTTCCTGCCGTCAAAGGAATTAGTCTAGAGTCTTTAAAATCTTTTAGCAATACTTGTCTTGTTCTATCAATCTCTAGTCTTCCTTTATATGAAGGCATATCCATTAGCTGTATATATCCTTGTTTGCTTTGAACTTTCATACTATAAATCTGTTTGTTTATTCCTTGTATAAATAAACTGTCAAAATCACCTATTTCATCAATAGAATACATTCTTTTGCCATTCATATCAATCAGTACTGTGTTTCCATTAAATTTATATACGTTTTTTCCTATCACAACAATACCTTGTGCCTTGTCTAAATCATGTCCTTCAATAATATTTCCCCAAGTGCCTTCTTGAATACTTATTTGTGATGCTTTTTTATTAATTGGATCAAACTTTATATTAACAATTTGTCCTTCTTCAATGCTTGCAAATGGAATGTGATGTTTATATTGGTTCATTATTTTAGTGCCTTCATTTATCCATACTAGTGTTTCAACTCCTTCTTCTATATTATATATTTCAATAGTGTCCATGCCTTTTTGTGTAATAGGGCCAATGATTTCCTTAGTTACACTAATTTGTGTGTTTTCTCCATTTCGATTGACTGGAGAACTATAAACCGTGCCTGGCGTTTGAGAAGCTTGTTCGCTTCTTATATATCTTGTGCCTGAATAAATAAATCCTCCCAATGTAACTAGTGTTAAAACAGATAGTCCAATAATCATACTTATAATATTTCTACTATTCATATTATTCCCTTCTATAATAGTTTATTGGTTACCATACTAGCATAACTCTTTACCAAAATCTTATACATTAATTACTTAAAAGCACCTATAACTATTATTATAAAGTACATGTAACTTAATTACAAGATTTTATAACTTTTTATAATTTTAATATCGATAAGATTATAAAGAATCCTTTTACCAAGCAAGCTGATATTTTATTTGCAAAAATGTAACAGGAGAATCTTGGAAGTATTTTGTACTGTAAGATTCTCCTGCTAACACATTATAAATTTCAATTATATAGTTTTGCATCGCTTTTTTTTAAACAATATTAGTAACTGTTAAATTTTTCTATGTATATTTAGTTTGAAATTTTTAGAATACTACATTTATCAAGCTTAAAAGGAGTGAAATTTTTTATGATACTTGTTACTGGTGGAACAGGATATATTGGAAGTCATACAGTCGTGCAACTTATTGAGGCTGGGCATGACGTTGTTATAATCGACAATTTATCAAATTCAAAATTAGATGTCTTAGATAAAATTCAAGAAATTACAGGAGTGCGTCCTCTTTTTTATCATATCGATTTGCTTAATATGGATGATGTTGAGCGTGTATTTAACCAAAACGAAATTAAAGCAGTTATTCATTTTGCTGGATTTAAAGCAGTGGGTGAATCTGTTCAAATTCCAATGGCATATTATCAAAACAATATAACTGGCACATTGAACTTGTGTATGATAATGGATAAATATAAATGTAAAAACATAGTCTTTTCGTCATCTGCAACAGTTTATGGATTAAATAACATTTCTCCATTAACAGAAGACCTACCACTTAGTGCAACAAACCCATATGGGCAAACTAAACTTATGATCGAAAACATTCTAAAGGATATTTATGTTTCGGATGACGAATGGAGTATTTCTCTGCTTAGATATTTTAACCCAATTGGAGCACATCATTCTTCATTACTAGGGGAAAACCCTAGAGGAATACCAAACAATCTAGTACCATACATTGCCCAAGTTGCAGAAGGTTCACTAGAGAAATTAAAAGTATTTGGAGATGATTATGATACTATAGATGGTACGGGAGTACGTGATTATATTCATGTTGAAGACTTAGCAAGAGGGCACATTCTTGCACTAAACTATGTGTTTAAACATAAAGGGGTAGAAGCTATTAACCTAGGAACTGGAAACGGCTCTAGTGTTCTTGAAGTGATTAAAGCATACGAAAAAGAATGTGGAAAGGCTATTCCATATGAAATAGTAGCAAGACGTGCTGGAGATGTTGACATTTGTTTTGCAAACCCTCAAAAAGCTAAAGATTTGTTGAAATGGGAAGCAACAAAAACTTTGGATGAAATGTGTAGAGACAGCTGGAACTTTATGGTTACAACCAGAAAATCATAATGCAAAACCCCACGCCTAAAAAAAGCGTGGGGTTTGTCTTTCTTAAAAAATGTTTTAAAACTAGGAGCAAATCTGCATCCTAGTTTTGGATTAATCGAAGAAGTAATTTCACCTTTTAAAAGTTATACTAATTTTTTTAATTCATCTGCAACCTGTTGAACTTGTGTACCAACAATTATTTGAATACCATTTTTACTTGGTCTAAGCACCCCAGGAACACCTGTTGATTTAATTTTATCTTCATCAACTAATGAAGGATCAGTAACTTCAATTCTTAAACGAGTAATGCAATTAGCTGATGTATGTACATTTTCTTTTCCGCCAAGTCCTTCTAAAATGGTTGCTGCCATAGTTGCAAAATCTTTAACTTGCGATGAAACAGCATCTTCTCTACCTGGAGTTTTAAAATTGAATTTTAAAATTGCAAATCTAAAAATTACATAGTATACAACAAAAAATACAAGTCCTACAGGAATTAAAAGAATAGGATTTAGTGCAAATGGTGCATTGAACGAAAGTATATAATCTACTAATCCTGCTGAAAAGTCAAATCCAGCACGAGTAGGTAAAAGTGCTATTACAAAACAAGAAATTCCTGTTAAAACAGAATGAATAAAATACAGTGGTGGTGCCAAGAACATAAACATAAATTCAAGTGGTTCTGTAATCCCAGTAAAAAAGGAACAAAGTGCTGCAGAACTTAAAATACCTATTGTTACTTTTCTATTTTCAGGTTTTGAACAATGAACCATAGCAAGAGCGGCTCCAGGTAAACCAAACATCATCATAGGGAAAAATCCAGCCATATACATACCTGTTTGCCCAAGCACTCCTCCTTCAATATTCCCCCAAAATACTGAATTTAATGCATGATGAAGACCAACAGGAATTAACATACGATTTAAGAATCCATAAATACCTGCTCCAACAGCTCCTGTAGAAACAATTGCTGCACCAAAATCTACTAATCCTGTATAAATAATAGGCCATGTAAAAAATAATGGAATACAAACTAATAAAGTTGTAATACTTGTTACAATGGCAACACACCTTTTTCCTGAAAAAAAGCCTAGAAATTCTGGAAATTTTACCCCTTTAAATTTGTTATAACAAGTAGCGGCAATAAGACCACAAAGGATACCTATAAATTGGTTATTAATTTTACCAAATGCAGGGTTAGCCTCTGCAGATACAATTGTAGAAACTACAGCTGGTGAAAGCATAGTTTGAACTGTTAACCAAGAAACTATTCCTCCAAGAGCTGCACTTGCATCCCCATCATCAGCCATACCAACGGCAACTGCAATTACAAAAAGAATAGACATATTATCAATTAGAATACCGCCTGCTTTAATAAGCAAAAGTGCCAAAAGATTATTAGTTCCCCACCCCACAGGGTCAATCCAATAACCAATACCCATAAGGATACCCACTGCTGGCAAACAAGCTACTGGTAACATCAAGGATTTACCTAATTTTTGTAGAAAACTCATCATAATTATTTCCCTCCAATTATTTAATTATTTTTTGACTAAAGATAAAAGTTCAGTATTATTATTAACATCTCCTTTCTTTAAAGCATTAATTTCCTTATACTCCGATGAATTACAAATAATAACCATGGTAGTTATATCATAACCTTCGGCCTTTATAGCTTCTCGGTCAAACTCTATTAATGCTTCTCCTTTTTTTACACTTTGTCCTTCTGTCACTAACTTAGTAAAATATTTACCACTTAAATTAACTGTATTTATACCAATATGAATTAAAATTTCTGCACCTTCTTTTGATACAACACTAACCGCATGTCCTGTTTCGAATATGAGAGCAACTTCCCCATCACAAGGGCTAACCACTTTATTTTCACTAGGTACAACTGCTATTCCTTTTCCTAACATTTCTGAAGCAAAAGTAACATCATCTACATCCTTTAAGGGAATTGCTGTTCCCGACACAGGAGATGCCAAAATATCTTTTTTTGCCTTAAACATTTTAAACATATATATACACTTCCATTCATTATTATGCTTTTTTTAACTATTATTTTACAATTTTAATTTAGGAGAGTTCAATATCTCCTAAAAGTCTTACTAATTTACGATTTCTGCACTGGCTAAATCTTTATATCCATATAAATGCACCATATTTTCTAAATTTTGTTGGACTACATTTATATTGGAATTAATACTATCTTTAAGAAAATTTAAATATATAACAAGCGTTTTATAACTATATGTACAAAGTTCTCCTCTAAGATAGGTTTCATAGGAATTATCTTTATCAGTATCTTCATAAGTATATATTTTTCTGGACTTATTTACTAAGTTAGGATATTTATTTTGAACTTGTTTCATATTTTCTATTTGAATATTAACAATTTATTCTATTTTATTAGATTTAGCTTTGCTAATTATAGGCAATTGTGATTCAATCTTGCTAAATTCAATTGGATTAGTACTTTTCATCATATAAGCGTATTTTTGAGTTAATAAGTTTCTATTTAATAACTTTAGCCTCCATTAATAAATTATCAATTATCATAATTTTCTCCTTATAAGTCAGTAATTAATTTATCACCATGGATTAATGTCCAATCATTTTTAAAGTCATATACAGCTTTTTCAACGGTTGCCATATTAAATGTATTACGCAATAAAGCTGGTTGTACAGTAGCAGTTTGTGCACCTGCAATATAGGCTTTATTAACTTGAGTAATATTTTTAAAACTTGCTGCTAATATCTTACAATTTGATTTGTTATCATCAATAACTTTTCTAAATGAACGTATCGCATCTTCAAAATCTACATCCAAATTTAACATACGATTACAATATGGAGCAATAAAATCAGCTCCTGCCATAATTGCACTAAATCCTTGAAAAGTTGTATAAATTGCAGTTGCAGTAACGCCTATTCCTTCAGATTTTAATTTCATAATAGTTTTTAATCCATCTTGTGTAGTAGGAATTTTAATAAACACCTCTTTGTCGACATTATTGATGATTGCATAAGCTTCTTTAATCATTTCATCTGCTATGGTTCCAATAACTTGCACATGTAATGTTTTATCAAATCCAATAACTTTTCTAATTTCTTTTAAATGATTAAAAAATTCAATTTTACCTTCCGCTTTTAAAATAGTAGGGTTACTTGTAATCCCAGTAATAGGATAATATTCCATATATTTTTTAATGTCATCAATATTAGCAGTATCAAATAATAATTCCATAACAATGCTCCTTATCTGGTTATAATCTTGTTAAATTCAATTTCAGTAGCAAAAATATTTTGATATATGTTTCCTACTTTAGTTTCTTCAAATAATAAATATTTCTGCTTACCTGCCCTAAGTAATGATTTTTTTGTTTGTGCATCTAACATATCTGGAACAGAGGCTCCATATTCATAATCAAATCCATGTGTTCCTATAAAAACTTTATCTACATATAGTTCATTAAAAAAATTTATTGTATATAACCCAAAAAAGCCAGCAGATAATTCACTGTATTGCCCTGGTGCCATAAAAATTTCAATCTTATTATTGCCAATTAAATGCTGGCATACAGGATATGAATTTGTAAATAATCGGATTTTTTTATGTTGGATATATTTTAACATTTGCAATACAGTTGTGCCACAATCCAATATAATTGTGTCCCCATTATTGATATATGAAGCAGCTTCTTCTGCTATTTCATTTTTGCTTTGTATATTATTTTTTAATTTATCAACAAAACTAGGTTCAATTTCTGTTACTTCGTTTAAAATAGCACCACCATGAGTTAGTATAACTAATCCTTGTCTTTCTAAGAACTGCAAGTCACGCCTAATAGTCATCGATGATACACAAAATAAATCTGCAATTTTATTTAGTTGTATAGTTTTTTCTGTTTTAATTATATCAAAAAGTTTCATTCGACGTTCTGCAATGCTCATTTTAACCCCCTATGGTTGTATTTAAATTTAAACTTTCACATAATTTAAATGTTTCGTTAACAACATTATCTAATATATCTTCTTCAAATTCTAACATTTTTAAAGGATAAGGTAACCCTTGAGCATGATACTTTCCTTCTCCTAAATTATGATATTTTAAAATATCAACTTGCTCTACAGCACTCCCTAATGACTTTATAAAATGTACTCTATCAATAATATCTTGCTTGGCATCATTAAACGTTGGTACAATGATAAGTCTTATTCTTAATTTTTTGCCATAATTTGCAATCTTAATTACAGTCTCTAATATTTTATCATTATAAACTCCTGTACATTTTTTATGAATATCTCTATCATATGCTTTTATATCAAACAAGAATAAATCACATAAATCAACAATAGCTTTGTTTTTATCAAAATCCCATAATCCTGCTGTTTCTATAGCAATATGAATATTTTGTTGCTTTAATTTTTGCATAGTTTCAAGCAACAATTCTGGTTGCAAAAATGGTTCGCCTCCAGAAAATGTTACTCCACCATTAGAATTATAAAAAAAGTGTTTATCCCGAGCAAGCTTTTTCGCAAGAGTTTCAGCATCAATTAACTGTCCTTGTTCTACATAAGCATTATAGTTGCAAATACTAGGAAGTTTACCTAGTATTTTGCAATTCTCTCTATCAATAACAATCTTGTTATTTTCTAGTGTTATTGTTCCTTCACTTAAAGCTACACATTTTCCACATTGTTTACAGAAATTTTGTTGATGAAATAACTTAATATTAGGATACATGGACTCTGGATTGGCACACCAAACACAACGTAAATTACAAGATATAAAAAATGCTGTAGTTCTTATTCCTGGTCCATCCTTTGTTGAATATGTTTGTAATCGTGAAACTAATCCTTCTGCCATAAATTCCTCCTAAAAACTGTGCTCTGTTCTTCCAATAATTGCATCTTGTGCTTCTGGCATAAGAGTTGTAAATAATGCACAATATCCCGCAACACGCACCATAATGTCGTTATGTTCTTCTGGATTTTCTTTTGCTGCACGAAGTGCTGCACCATCAACTATATTAAATTGATTGTGGAAAATATTATATTCTCTGGCACTTTCAATAAATGAGGTGAATTTCTCAAGATTTTCTTCACCCTTCAAAGCGTCTGGCGCAAATCTCATATTTAATAATTGTCCACCTGCAATTTTTTGATTTGGCAATTTAGAAACTGAGTGGATAACAGCTGTTGGGCCATTTTTATCTGCTCCAATACAAGGTGATGCACCTTCATTTAATGGCAGGCCAGCATTTCTTCCATCTGGTGTCGCACCTACATCAAATCCATTAGGAACATATGAAGTAATATTTGATGTAGACATTGTATATCTGCACCCAATAGGACCTTTCCCTTTACGTGTTGTATAATAATTTGGCAATAATGCTAAATATGATTCAAAAACATCCGCTACTATATAATCTACATAATCTTCATCATTTCCAAATTTAGGAACATTTCTACACATTTTTTGTATCTCTGCACCACGTTCATCTGAAAAATTATTTTTAAGAGCATTCATAAGTTCTTTAAATGATAATTTTTTATCTTCAAATACTAATTTTTTAATTGCTGCTAACGAATCTCCAATTACTGATGGACCAATATTTGACTGTGAAATGTAGTCATATTCTGAACCACCTTCTTTCAACGTTTTTCCTCTTTCTAAACAACAATTAATTGTTGAAGAAGCAAACGCATCTGCATCATGATACTTTAAAGCATTGTCACAAACATTATCGCACTCAATTGCAAGTTCAAAATAGAATTTTAATGCCTTTTCCCAAGCTGACCAAAGTTCATCATATGATGTATATTCAATTTCATCACCATCTTTACCAGTAATGTTAAATAGTTGAATTTTAGAAGCAGGGTCAACCCCATTATTTAAAATGATCTCTAAAATTTTACCAAAATTGATATAAGTCATTCCAGTTGCACGATGCCCCCATTTCCCAGGAATAGCTGTTTCAACACATCCCATCGAAGCATAATCACGAGCAGTTTCAATATTTAGATCTAATGTCATCATAGCAGGAATTACTACTTCATCACAAAATACAGATGGCATCCCAAATCCTTGTCTAATTAATTTTGCAGAATCTTTTAGCAAATCTCTAGGAGTTTCTTTACAAAATCTAACACTTAAATTCGGCTCTGGTAATTTTGACATATTCATAGCCTCTAAACACATATAAGATAAATCATTTGTTCCTTCTGAACCATCTGGTTTCATACCGCCTACAATTAAGTTTGAATATAAAGGATATCCTCCACTATATTGAGTATGTCCCCAAGGGCGTACTTTGTTTAAACTATTGGTCATTATAAAGAAGTGTGTAATAATTTCAAGTGCTTTATCTTTTGTAATCAAACCGGATTCAATATCTTTTTTATAAAATGGATATACATATTGGTCAAAACGTCCAAAAGAAAAAGAATGCCCATTACTTTCAATCATCATTAATAAATGAGTTAAATATACACATTCCACAGCTTCATAAAAACTTCTTGCTCCACCTTCCATAAAATCTGAAAAAATTTCGCTATAATGTAAAAGTTCATTTGCTCTTTTTTCGCTTAAACTTTTTTTGGCTTCTTCTTTAAGTAATTTGCTAAATCGTTTAATGTATGTAAGTGCTGCATTCATAGTAATAATAGCAGCTTCATAATAATTAATTTGTTCATCGGTTAAATTTTCTTTATGTAAAAGTTTTTCTTCAGCTATTTTTTTCATACCACCATAGCCAATCTCTAACACAAAGTCATGATTTGGGATAATATGACCATCTCCAGACATACTAATTCCGCCTCTGTGAAGAACATTTTGGGTTTCAGCTTTTCTATTAATTTCTGGTAAATTTCTTAAAACTTCATCTTGATGAGTAATATTTCGCCAATATGGTTGTAGTTTTTTTAATCTTTCTTTTGTGTCTTTTGAAATTTCAAAGCTGTCACCACTTCTTTTATCAAATTCATCCAATTCATTGATTACCCAATTAAAGGAGTATTCTGGAAATACAGGTGCGGCAAAATTGCTACTTGCTTGATTTCCAAAAATAATTGAATCTTCTTCAATATAAATAGACATATTTGTTAAGATTTCATCTAGTGCTTTTGCACGACGAATAACAATTGGTTCTCCTTCAGTTTCAATAAAACATTTTGTTATAATTTCTGCACGTTCTGGACAAATAACTGCCTTTCTATCATTCATCTTTTTTTGTAAAGCAACTATTCTGTTGAAATCCACTTCATTACTATTTGGTTTATAACTTAAAAATTCCATAATAGCTCTCCTTTTTATTTAAATTCATTAATTAAACTTGCTGCATCTTTATCTATAATAATTGTTAAATCTTCATGCAAATTTAAAAATGTTGCTGGCAGTTGTGGGTCAATAACTGGATTTTCATATAATTGTTTAATTGTTTCAGCTTTGCTTTTACCAAAAGCATTTAAAACTATTCTTTTACTTTTTAATATCATTCCAATTCCTATTGTAATTGCTTGGGTTGGCACTTCATCAACATTATTAAAAAATTTTGCATTAGCACTAAGAGCTTCAGAAGATAAGTTTTCTAAATGAGCATTTAAATAATGTATCTCCTTTGGCATATTAAAAGCTATATGACCATCTGTTCCAATTCCTAGGTACATTACATCCATTACACCATTTTTATAAAAAATATTTGTATAGTCTTTACATTGTTTGTTTAAATCAACATCTAAAGCATCAAATGAATAAGTTTTTGCTAAATCTACATTTGTTTTACTATATAAATGATTTTGTAAAAAATAGTAATATCCTTCTGGATGTGTTTTACCAAGCCCAACATATTCATCCATATTGTAAATATTTGCTTTACTAAAATCAGCTTTACCTTCTTCATACAACTTAACCATTTCATTCAAACAATTAATTGGAGTGGAACCAGTTGGCAAACACAAGTTAAGATTCGGTTTTAAATTAAGTTCATTTACAATATATTGAGCTGTTTTTTTGCTTGCTTCTTCTAAAGTTTTATAAATTTCCCATTTCATTAAATTTCCTCTTTCCTTATAATATTTCCATTATGAATTATATATTTTAAATTAAAGTCCTTATCTATAACTAATAAATCGGCTTTTTTTCCTCTAGTGATTGAACCTACAACATCATAAATATTAAGTGATTTTGCAGGATTATGAGTAACTAATTTTATAACCTGTTCTAGAGGAAAATCAAATTCTAAAACCATTTTCTTTGTAATTTCAAATAAATTTATCGCAGGTCCAGCCAGAGTATCATCTTTACATAAATACCCAACTTTATCTTTAATATAAATTTCTAATCCACCTAAAACATAATTTCCATTCTCTTTCCCAGTTGATGGCATTGAATCACTAATAATTACTAGTCTATCTGTACCTATAAGAGCCATCATATATCGCATCATTTCTTTTGATACAAAGTTTCCATCACCTATCATTTCAATAAAACATTCCTTATTATCTATACTTGCTCCAACAACGCCTACATCTCGGTGATGAAATAAACGCATTGCATTAAAAATATGTGTTACATGCGTTGCTCCCAAATCCATTGCTTTTTTTGCTTCATTATAATTGGCATTTGTATGTGCAATTGAAATTATAACTTTATCTTTATTTGCGTTTATAAATTCTTCTATTCCATTTTTTTCTGGAGCCACTCCAACAATTTTAATTTTTTTATTAGATAAATTGAATAGATTTTCAAATAAATCTATTTCTAATGGCAATACATTTTCGGGATTTTGTGCTCCACATTTTATGCTTGATATAAATGGGGCTTCTAAATTAATTCCAAGAAAAGTTGAACATAAGTCATTTTGCTGATAATCTGCTACCATCTTACAAACTTTTTCTATTTGAGGATAAGGTATTGCCATTGCAGCTGGCATAAAAGAAGTTATACCGTTATTAAGCTGATATTTAGCAATTTCTATTAGATCAAATATATTACCATCTGAAAAATCTTTATTTAATGCTCCATGTAAATGAATATCAATTATTCCAGGTAATACATACATATCAGTGGCATCTATATTAAATGCTGTTTCTTTTTTTACTTCTGATATATCTTGTATTAAATTATCGGTAATAGTAATATCCATTTTTTTAAATATTCCATCATCACAAAAAACATTTCCGTTGTGAATAACCATATTATTTCTCCTTTTAACATTATATTAAGATAGTAACATGAAGTTAACATGTTATCAAGTTAAAATTTGAGAATTATATTTTTTTTGTTGAAAAGATATAATTTTAAAATATGATTTTTTAACAAAATATACATGGATATGTAATGCTATATTTTGAAACTATATAATCAAGTAGACATAAGTGAGTATTATCAAACTAAAAACCACCCGTTAGACGAGTGGCTTTGACTGTTAAACATTTAAGTTGCAAGCAACCTGATGATTTGAAGAAACTTCCACAACTGGAGGTTCTTCTTTAAAACATGTTTCTGTAGCATAGTTGCAACGAGGAGCAAATCTGCATCCTGGTTTTGGGTTAATCGGAGACGTAATTTCACCTTTTAAAAGAATACGTTCTGTTTTCTGGTGTATGTCTGGCACAGGAATTGCAGAAAGTAGTGCTTTTGTGTATGGATGAGTGGGATTACTAAACAAATCTTCAGCAGAAGCATACTCAACCATTTTTCCAAGATACATAACCATAATATGATCAGAAAAATAATTTACAACAGAAAGGTCATGAGTGATAAACATATAGGTTAGTCCACGTTGAGCTTGTAATTCTTTTAACAAATTTAAAATTTGAGCCTGAATAGAAACGTCCAAAGCAGAGACAGGTTCGTCACACACAATAAACTTTGGGTTCATAGCTAGTGCACGAGCAATACCAATTCTTTGTCGTCGACCACCATCAAGCTCATGTGGATAACTGTTGTATAATCTATCTGTTAAGCCAACCGTTTCCATAAGCTCTAGTACTTTGTGTTGTCTTTCTTTATTATTTTTACAAAGTTTATGTAGTCTTAAAGGTTCACCAATAATTTCACCAACCGATTTTCTGGGATTTAAAGACGCAAATGGGTCTTGAAATATCATTTGCATTTCTGGTCTTAAACTTTTCATTTCATTACTAGATATTTTGGTTATATCTTTTCCCTGGAAAAGAACTTCTCCTGATGTTGGTTCATGCAATCTTAACACTGCTCTGCCCGTTGTGGACTTTCCACATCCGCTTTCGCCAACAATCCCTAGTGTTTTTCCTTGTTCAATAGAAAAGGATAAATCGTCAACTGCGTGTAACATTCCTTTTTTAGATGTAAAATATTTTTTTAGATTTTTAACCTCTAACATTAATTTATCCCTCCAAATTCATCAATAGTTTCTTTTTCATATGCCAAGCAGGACACATTATGAGTATCAGATATTTGAGTTATAACAGGCACTTTTGTTTTACAAATATCTTTTGCATATTTACATCTGGGGTGAAAAGAACATCCACTTGGCAAATTAGCAGGATCTGGCATCAAGCCTGGAATAGGTTGCAAAGGTTCACTACGTTTATTTATATTTGGCAAAGATGCAAATAAGCCTTTGGTGTATGGATGAGAAGTGTTGTCAAATATATCAACTAAATTTCCATGTTCTACAATTTTACCAGCGTACATTATACTCACTTCATCACATACTTCAGCCACAATTCCTAGGTCATGAGTAATCATAAGCATAGATGTATTATACTTTTCTTTTAAAGTTTGCATTAAATTTAGAACTTGAGCTTGAATAGTAACATCAAGAGCAGTGGTGGGCTCATCTGCAATTAAAAGTTTTGGATTACAAGCTAGTGCCATAGCAATTACAACACGTTGTTTCATTCCACCAGAAAACTGATGAGGATATTCACAAGCACGTTCACCAGAAATTCCAACCATCTCTAGCATTTCTTTTGCTCTCTCTAGTGCATTTGTTTTCTTCAAATTTTGGTGTATTGCAATTACTTCAGCAATTTGGTCTCCAACTGTCATAACGGGGTTAAGAGAAGTCATTGGGTCTTGAAATATCATAGACACTTGGTCTCCTCTAATTTTCTCCATATCACTTTCACTATAATCAAAAATGTTTTTTCCCTCTAATTCAATTGACCCAGAAATAATTTTTCCTGGCGGATTTGGAATAAGCCTTAAAATGCTTAGTGCTGTTGTTGTCTTTCCTGCTCCTGTTTCTCCAACAAGCCCTAGTGTTTTTCCTTTTTCTATAGATAAGTTTATACCATTAACAGCTTTAACGACTTCGTCCCCAGTATTATATTGAACATTTAAATTAGTTATTTTTACAGACATATTTTCATCCTTCCTATGTAATTATATTATTGTTAAGTGGGGGCACAAAGTGTAGTGCTCCCGATATAATTCATGATAATCTAGTTTTATTGTTTTAACCTAGGGTCAAGAGCGTCTCTAAGTCCATCTCCCAATAAGTTTAAAGATAAAATTGTTATAATAATTGCAAGCCCAGGAAACAATGTTAAGTGTATTGCATCACGCATATAGTTACGTCCACCAGCTAATATAGCTCCCCATTCTGGGTCAGGTGGTTGAACTCCAAGCCCAATAAAACTTAATGCAGA
Organism: Candidatus Epulonipiscium fishelsonii; assembly: GCA_001983455.1. GTDB lineage: Bacteria > Bacillota > Clostridia > Lachnospirales > Cellulosilyticaceae > Epulopiscium_A. The sequence goes on along the minus strand of LJDB01000021.1, from coordinate 5,295 downwards.
TGTTGAAAGAATTGCAGAAGCTACTCCCAAAGTTGCTTGAACAATTATTGGTGCCATACAGTTTGGAATTATCTCTAAAAATATAATTGTAGCAGTGTTTGCCCCAATGCTTTTGCTTGCTTCCACAAACTCTTGGTCTTTTACACTCAAAACCGCTGCTCTTACAATTCTTGCATATGATGGAACTCCAGACACACCAATGGCAAGCATCACATATACTAGACTTGAACCAAAGGCTGCAACTATTGTTATTGCCATCAATATACTAGGGATAGCAAGCAAAACATCCATACATCTCATTATTATATTATCAACTTTGCCACCATAATATCCTGCTACAGCTCCTAACACTCCACCTATAAGTAGTGAAATACCAACAGAAACTAATCCGACAATTAGAGAAACTCTAGTGCCATGAATTATCCTAGCCAAAATATCTCTACCATACTCGTCTGTTCCAAGCCAATTTTCTGCACTTGGCCCCTTTAGCCTTTTGCTAAGGTCTTGTGCAATTACTTTTGTATCATAATCAGCTAAAACATCGGCAAATATAGCAACAAACACTAACACTAGTAATATCGCTAGGCCTGCCATAGCCATCTTATTTTTTCTAAGTCTTTTCCAAATCTCTGAAGCATTACTTCTTTTTTTATCCATAACTACACACCCCCTTAACTATATTGTGATTTGATACGTGGATCTATATATGCATACAAAATATCCACCAATAAGTTCACTATGCTAAAACATATAGAAAAGATTATTACACACCCCATAACTGCTGGCGTATCTTTTGCTTTTATGCTGTTTATCAAAAATGACCCAACTCCAGGCCAAGAAAATACTGTTTCCGTTAAAACAGCGCCGCCCAACAACGCCCCAAATTGTAAACCAATAACTGTTACAACAGGAATTAACGCATTGTTTAAAGCATGCTTGCCAATTACAATTTTTTGTTTAACGCCTTTTGCTTTTGCTGTTCTTATGTAGTCTTGCCTAATAACTTCAAGCATTGATGAACGTGTTGTTCGGGTAATGTTTGCCATGCACCCTGTTCCCAAAGTTATTACTGGCAATATAAAGTTTTGCCATCCTCCCATTCCTCCAGAAGGAAGCCATCCAAGATTTAAGGAAAACACTATTATTAACATAAGCCCAAGCCAAAAGTTTGGTATAGCTACGCCAAGTAAAGCAAATATCATACTAGCTCCATCCAAAACGGAATATTGTTTTGTTGCAGAAATTATCCCAATTGGAATTGATAACATAATTGCAAATATCATTCCGCCAGCTGCCAATTGCATTGTGGCTGGAAATCTACTCATAACCTCACCAAATACAGGTCTTCCAGATTTATATGACTCTCCCATATCCCCTTGAACTAAGTCAAGCATATAATTGGCGTATCGTTGGATGATTGGGTCGTTTAACCCTAGTTCTTCTTCCAAAGCTTCTACTGCTTCAATTGGTGCAGATTCCCCTAAGATAGTCCTTGCTGGATTTCCTGGAGATAATGCCATAATAAAAAACACTAGAAAAGATACGCCAATTATAACAGGGATTAACATTAATAAACGTTTTAATATGTAGCGATGCATACTAAGCCCCCTCTATTCATTTTATAAAAAAATTTTTTTATACGGGAGCACACTGTACTCCCGCTAAATTTTCAATGATTATTCTGCTATTTCTTTAAAATGTAGTCCTTCAAATCTTTCCATTCCCATTGAAGACATCCCTAGTCCTTCTAAATCCGCATCACGTGCAACCATTCCGTCAGGGTTAACAAGTGGTACCCATAGAGCATCTTCTGTGAATATTTCAAACATCTTTGTTTGTGCATCCACTACCGCTGCAGGGTCTGGGTTTGTTGCTGCAACATCAATTAGGGCATCTACTTCTTCGTTTCTATAGAAGCATCTGTTTCCGCCATCTCCAACTGTGCTTGATGAAAATAGTGGTCTGAATGTATTATCAGGGTCAGCATTTGCAGACCAGCCAGTCATACATGCGTCGTGGTCACCTTTTCCTGTTTTATCAAAAAATGTTGATGATTCCATCATTTCAATATTCATTGTAATACCAAATTCTTTTAGGTTTGCTTGAATTACAGTTGCCCCTTTTTCTCTTTCTGCACTTGAAACATAGCAGTTAAATGTGAATCCATCTTCCAAGCCTGCTTCTTTTAATAGTGATTTTGCTTTTTCGGGGTTATATGTGTATGGGGAGTCCACTTCATGGTATCCAATTGTAACAGGTGTAAAGTAAGAATTAATAGTTTCCCCTCTACCATCATACATAACAGTTAGAATATCATCTTTATTAATAGCATAGTTCATAGCTTCACGTACCAATACATCATCAAATGGTTCTTTATCATGGTTAATTGCAAAATATTCCATACGTGTTTGGTCAAACAAATCTAGTGCTAAATCAGAATTGTCTTGAATTCTTTGAGCATCAATTGTTGGTACGCCCATCATCAAATCAATTTCACCATTTTCAAGTGCAATTGTACGAGATGTATCTTCTGGGATTATTTTAAATTCTAATTTATCATTTTTAGCCGAATTTGCACTATCATAATAGTCTGGGTTTTTCACTAAAGAAAAAGATGAGCCTGGTGTCCATGATTCAAACTTATATGGGCCTGTTCCCATTGGTGCGTCTGCTAATTTTTTTCCTTCTGCTTCAAGTGCTTCAACATATGCTTTATTTAAAACGGAACATCCCATATGAGCCATTGAAGAAATTAGTGAGTTACTTGGCGTATCCATTATAATTTTGAAGTTTAAGTTGTCAATTACCTCAATATCTTTAATCATTGCAATTAGATGTCCTACTCTTGCTGAGTTTTTTTGTCTTTCTAAAGAAAATTTAACATCTTCTGCTGTTAGAATAGATCCATCATGAAACTTAACATTTTCTTTTAGCTTGAAATCATATACGGTTCCATCTTCGCTAATTGTCCAGCTTTCAGCTAGTTTTGGCACAAACTCATTTTCAAAAGTAACGTCAATCAAAGTATCATACATATGACGCACTGCGTATCCAGACACTACGTCATTTTGACCATGTGGGTCCAGTGAAGTCAAGTCTGATTTTATCCCAATTTGAATACTTCCGTCTGACACATTACTTTCTGCATCAGAAGAGCTGCACCCTATAAATGTACTTGTTGTTATAGCACTAACAGCTAATATTGCAATAAGTTTTTTGTAAATTCTTTTCATTTTATTTTCCCCCATAAATTAAAATAGTAAAAGTAGTAGTAATATTAAATATAATTATATTTAAATTTAGTGATAGTTGCAAATTAGCACAATGGTTAATTTTAATAACTGATAATTTTGAAGTATATTTTTTTTATCGTTTTTATCATAATTTATAATAAATTTGTATTTTTTCAAGTGTAAATTTTTATAGGATAAAATATATAAGTATAATATTGTCAATATAAAAAAAATAGTGACAAAAAATATAAGTTTTTTCTCATTATTAATAAAATTTTATTCTTGATAACGGATTTAGAAACAGCGTGAACAACATGACAAATTCTATATCCCCTATAACAATAATCAAGTAAAGATTAGAGTTGCAGGCGAATCGGGTAAAGGGAAGTCTACACTTACTAAATATTTACTAGGTAAAGAAACATTTAGCTTTATATCTGAAGGGAGTGGAAAATGCACCGTTTCCAATCTTGAAGTAATATGTGATAAAACAGAAACAGAAAATTATAATATTGCGATTACATTATTTAATAGGCAATTTATCCAAGCAAAAGTTGAAGAACTAGTTAGAACACTAACAAGAGACATAATTAAATTAGAAAGATTTAGTAATGAGGAATTACAAAAAAAGTTATATGAAAAATATAGATATATATCAAATCAAACTTTCAAAGCAAACTTACTGCTGAAGCTAGATGAGGTAAAAGAAATTCAGGGTGAACTTATAGAATATGTCCGTAAAAATTATCTGACTAAAAGCAATTGCAGTAAAACTGAAGAGGATGAAATAAATATTAATGATTTGATAGTTGTTGTTAATAAATTTATTTATTTAATCACTGAAAAAGTAATCACTATAGTAGACGATTGGAAGAAGAAAAATAGTAACTTGAATATTGATATAAAATACACTGACAATCTACACTCGAGCATTGTAATATCATCAGTAAATCCCGAGTGTTCACTAGAGGAAATACTAAACCCGTTTACTAGCAATAGGATAAAGTATTCTGGGCAAATAATAACCCCATTAGTAGAGGGCATTAGAATAAAAGGAAATTTTCTTACAACTTTGAGTGATAATACGATTTCTTATGCTCTAGTTGATGAGATAGGACTAGGTCATAATAGTGCCTATAATCAAGATGTAATAGAGGATTTTGAGACTAGCGACTATATTTTATTCGTGAAGGACAATAATGTAGTTATTGGAGATAATGAGAAAAAAACGATCAAAGAAATTGTTAATAATAAATGGACTACTAAAGTTATTTTAGCAATTACACATTTTGATGCTACGGTTAATGATCCAAGTTTGATTCTAGAAAAAAATTTTTAGTTGAGAGTTTTAGAGAATGTTTAGATGAGTTGAGAAGAGAGCAGTTAACAGAATTAGAAAAAATTTCTGATAAAGATATGGCTGATATAAGGGCTGCCTATATTGAAGAGCGTTATGATAAGCTGATAGAACATTGCTCAAAAAATGCTTATGTATTTACACTAAAACCAGAAAAAATTCAACTTGATGAAATTGATGATGATGACTATAGTTTAAATAATGAGAAGGAATTTACAAAATCTGAAATGATAAAATTACTAAATTATATTAATTATAAGTCACAATTTATAATTAACAGAATAGATTTTGAATATAGTTCAATAGATTTACAAAAAGCTATATTCACAGGTTGCTGTGAATTTTTTATTAGTAGTGAATGGCACAAATATTGGAAAAAGTTAGATGGTAGAAGTAGTAGACATACGATATAGAGTTTGTGTATTAAATATGCTAGGAACAAGCAGTACTACTGTCAATATGATATAGTTGCTGACACATCAATCTAATTTGATTTTTCTTGCAAAACCTGTAAAAATGTAATAAGATTAGATAAATCAAACAAATTTTGCTTAAGAATTTTTGCTACACCAAATTTACAATCTTTTATTGTTTTATATTCATTTACTAGGGGCTTTCTTAAAAGTCTCTAGTATTGTATTATTTAACCAAAACAAATATAGAAGCAAGATGTACAAATGCTAAAAATGATTTGCCTAGTTTATC
>LJDB01000020.1 GCA_001983455.1 Candidatus Epulonipiscium fishelsonii | reverse complement strand
AAAGTCGAAAGGGAAGGCAAAGTCGAAAGGGAAGGCAAAGTCGAAAGGGAAGGCAAAGTCGAAAGGGAAGGCAAAGTCGAAAGGGAAGGCAAAGTTGAAAGGGAAGGCAAAGTCGAAAGGGAAGGCAAAGTTGAAAGGGAAGGCAAAGTCGCTTAATCTTTTTTTAGATTCATTTTTCAAACGCAAAAAAGGCACTCCCCTAAAGAAGCACCTTTTTCAGCCAGCATCCACTGGCTCTCTCAATACAGTATATGATATCATAAAACAAATAATTTGTCGATTAAACATTTTAGTACTTCAATATAAATAGCAATGTAATATTGCAGGCAACCATTAGAATTAATTGTGTATATAAATTGCATATCCATACATAATTATGCATTTTGGAATAATGCCAATGATATTGGATATAATTCACTAGTCAGAAGAAATATACTAGAGTATTTTGCTAATTGCATTTTGTTCGATATAGGTATATACTTTAATAGTTAACCCATGTGAAAAAAACAAGTAGCAGATTACTCACGAACAGTAAGTAGCCAAGAGGTGAAAAAATAAGTAGTAGAGCAGACGTGAAACAATAAGTAGCACCTGGTTAACAACCCAATACAACAGTCACGTTGTTCTTAAAACCGTTATCACGAATAAGAAAAATCAAAAGTGCTTTTTCTGCTATCATAAATTAAAAAAGTAAGCTATGTTTTAAACTAAAGCGAAAATCACGTCCTTAGTTTAATTCAATATAGACAGTTCAGGATTTTGCGAAAAATACGAAATACTATTTATATTAAATATTTCTTAATATCGGCGTACTGTACACCTCTATGCAGTCAGAGAATATTTTCTCGTTCCACACTCCTTTTAATCTTGTCTTTAACATTATAGATTTTTTATACATTAATGTGTTGTTTCCACTAAATTTCAGGAAGAAACTAAGTAATTCATTAATATTTTTATAATGTATTTGATTATAGCCTAATTAAATGCAGTTTAAACAAAAACTTTAAAAAAATTTTTTACTTATTTTATTTTTATTAAAAACTGTTGTAAACACCTATTGACCTACTAGTTACCCCAGCAGTAACGATTGTAGGCGGTGTGTGGATAGCTACTATTATTGCTCCACCAGTAGGTGCATTTGCATCATCACTTGGTACTATTATTATGTGGGCAACCGAACAACAGCCATTTCTTATGGGTATTATCATATCAGTTGTATTATCATATCAGTTGTGGTAGGTATCATACTTACACTACCAATTAGCTCTGCGGCGATATGTGCTGCTTTAGGTTTGGTTGGACTATCAGGAGGTGCAGCAGTGGCAGGCTGTTGTGCACACATGGTAGGTTTTGCAACATGTTCTTATCGTGAGAATAAACTAGGGGGACTAGTAAGTCAAGGCATCGGAACATCGATGTTGCAAGTTCCAAATTTGCTTAAAAAGCCAATCCTGTGGTTGCCACCAGTAGTTGCATCGGCAATTAATGGGCCAATAGCTACGGTATTATTTGGATTAAAGATGAACGGTGAACCTATATCATCTGGCATGGGAACATGTGGCTTGGTAGGGCCTATCGGGGTGTTAGCAGGATGGATAGATCCTTCACAGACAGCACAAGCACTTGGTGAAGTTGCAATACAACCAACACTGATAGATTACATAGGATTAGTGATGGTGTGCGTAGTAGTACCTGCTATTGTCAGTCTAGTAGTTTCAGAAATTATGCGAAAAGCTGGACTGATAAAGCTAGGTGATTATAAACTAGAGGCTTAAAAATACTATAATTTTTTAGTTATGCAAGATCTAAAAAAAATTTTATTTTTTATGTATAAACCATGTATCTAGTGGTAATAATGTAATTAGAAGATAAGAAAAGATAGCGTCCCCCCATGCCATCCTTTCTTATCTTTTTTTGTTTGTTTTCAAGTGGTTTAAGTATTATCAAGTACAAAATATACATATAATATCGTTATACAACAGTTGTTGAAATATTAGAATAAGAAAAGAGGACTAGGTTATGATTACAATTATTTGCTCAGGATCAAGGGGAGATTTTCAACCATATATTGCTCTTGCTAAAGAGCTAAAAAAACGAGGAAAAGACGTAAGAATTACTGCTGGAAAAAGCCAAGAAGATTTTGTAAGAAGCTATGGAATTGATGTTTTTCCAATTTCAATAGACATTTCAAATGCAAATGTTGATCCTAAGCTATTGGAAGTTGCTGGTTCTTCTGATAATCCACTTAAAATGTTACTAACCTTTAACAAAATGAAACATTTGGGTCATGAGATGTTAAAAGAAACAGCTAGAGCTTGTGAAGGTAGTGAACTTATTATATATCATCCTGGCTGTGCAGTAGGATATTTTGCAGCTGAAGAAATGGCAATACCATCAGTTTTAGCATCTCCTTTTCCAATACATAAAAATGATGAATATTTATCAGTGGTAATGTACGGAAAATTTAAGAATACAAAAAAGAAAAGAGCTTTAAGCTATAAATTACTTTACAAAATGCTTTGGATGGCATCATCTCTTTCTATTAAAGAACTTTGGCAAGAGAAGTATGGAAGGTTGCCTAGAAATTATGGTTGTACTTTTGATCTGCACAACAATCCTAGAAATCCAGCTATAATTTCATGTAGTAACTACATTTTTAATAGACCAACTACCTTAAATGAAAATATACATCAATCGGGATATTTTTTCCTAGACGAAGATGACTACACTCCAGGTGAAGAATTGCAGACTTTTTTAAGCAGTGGTGAAAAACCTGTTTATATTGGGTTTGGTTCTATGTTAAAAGAAAATGAAAAGCTTCAATATGCACAGATTGCTATAAATGCCTTACAAAAAGTTAATAAACGTGGAATACTTTATGGATTTGGTGAAATAGAAAATTTACCATCAACTATTATTACTGTTAAAACAACACCTCACTCATGGCTATTTCCCAAAATGGCAGCAGTTTGTCACCATGGAGGTGCTGGGACTTCCGCAGAAGGATTTAGAGCAGGAGTGCCTAGTATTATTGTACCATTTTCAAATGACCAGTTTGCCTGGGCGTATCGTTCTTTTGATCTAGGAATAGGTGTAAGACCGATCCATAAAAAGGATTTAACATCAGATAAGCTAGTGACTGCCATTACAGCGGCTTTTGATAAACAAATTGTCACAAATGCTAGTGAGATAGGTAGAAAAATAAAAACTGAAACAGGATTACAAGACGCTGTTTCAGTTGTGCTTGAAAGTTTAAATCATAAATTTTAATTACTATAGAAATTTGGTATGCTAAAGGGTATATTTTGTTTTGGAGTTGGTTGTGAAGTATTTGAATGTTCATAAGCACTTAAAACCACATCTAATTCCAATATTTTTCCGTTTCTGGAAACTTTCATTTTTACATTATCACCTATATTTTTAGCCTCGATCATACTCTTTAATTCTTCCATAGTACTTAATTTTACTCCATCAAACTCTAGGATTATATCTTCAGCCAAAATTCCTGCTAATTCTGCACTACTGTTTGGCATTACTTGATGTACATAAACTCCAACAGGGATATCAAATTGAGACAGCTCTTGTGTAAATGTAATTCCACTAATCCCTAGAGATGGTCTCAGAACTTTGCCATAACTAATAAGTTCTTCAACAATAGGTTTCACATTATTTATAGGTATAGCAAAGCCCATTCCTTCAACATGATCATCCACAAGTTTAATAGTATTAATTCCAATAACTTCCCCAGTAGGGCCAATTAGTGCTCCTCCACTATTCCCAGGATTAATTGCTGCATCTGTTTGGATAAGTTCCATTTTATTTTGTGCATCCAAAGTAATTGTTCTATTTAAAGCACTTATAATTCCAACCGTTACCGTGTTACTATATGCTTCATCAAGTGGAGTTCCAATTGCAATAGCTAGATCGCCCACTCGCAAGCTGTCGTTATTTCCCAGAGGTGCAAGTTTAATTTCAGTTTTAGCTTCTTCAGGTAATTCGGACTTATTTACAGAAACTACCGCTATATCAGTTAGTGCATCTTGGCCAACAATATTTGCCGAAACTTTATAATTTCCCAAAAAGGTAACTGTTAAAGTGTTGGCATCCTCAACAACATGTGAATTTGTCATAATATAGATTTTTTCTGCATCTTCGTAAAATATAACTCCTGAGCCTAATCCTGTTTCAGGATAAATTCCACTAATCCAAAAGTTTGAATATTCTGTGGGTACTACTGAAACAATTGAAACAATTGAAGGCCCAACATCTTCTGCAATTTCACTTATTGTGTTATAATTATTAAGTTGTATTGGCTCAACAAATGACATTTGTGTGGGTTGAACACTTGTTGGCAGAGATATTCTTGGAGCCATCAGGTTATCATTATACTGATTTGTAACAACTGCAAAGGATGTTCCAATAGCTACTCCTCCAACTAGACTTACAATAACTGTTCCTAGTATAAACTTTTTTATTCCACTAGAGGATTTCTTTTTCGGTCTATTTGATTTAACAACTTCGTAGTAATAATTTGGTTCATGATTCAGACTATAGTCGTTATTTTTATCGTCATTTTTATTATCCATATATTTTAGCTCCTTTAAATAATTTTATAAGTTGTTCATTTATTATAAGTATAACCAAATTTATTTAATAAAATATGCAGATTAATTAAATAAATGTTAAATAAATTGTTAATAAATTGTAAACTGAATATAAGATTAAAAAAAGAAGGAGACACATTGTGTCCCCTATCTATAAAAGGTATCGTTTATCATAATACAGCTTAATGCTTCTTTTCCTTCTTTATAAAATTTTATTTCTTGATACTCTATTGGTGCCACTTCTAAAATATCCACAATACTGTCTGGATTTTTATCTTCCAGTATACTCATTATTTTTTGTTTGAAGTTATCAGGTGACAAATATATGTCATCCTTACTAAATTCAACTTTTATTCCTGTATATACTGCAGTTAAGTAAGGATGTTGAGTAAGAATTTTCTCTGCCATTGAAGGTAATAAATCTATTAATACTGGCATTTGCTCATTACTTATTATAGCTTCTGATTGAATTATATTATATGCTTTAAAATCTGCATATGTATTACTAAATTTATATCCTTTATCACAACTTCTGCAAGGCTTCATTTTTTCACCCAAACATTTTGGACATAATTTTTTGCCTTTGCTTCCACAAGCTTTGCAAGGAATTTGTCCATCTTTACAAGAACATGCTTTCTTAAATAGTCGCTTACATTTTAGCTTTTTCTTACCTTTACATATTTTACAGATAGATGTTTTTTTGCCTTTACAAGTTTTACATGCATACCCTTGGTCAACATAGTGAGACAAAACCCATTTTGTTCCATTACATAAAGTACATATCATACCTCCATCGCAATAGCTACATCTTTTTTTAGTCCCATCAAATTCTATAATTGTGCCATTTGTACATTTTGTACACTTAACCTGTTTACCTGGAGGACAAACACATCTTTTGGTACCATGTCCTTCACAAGTAGGGCAAACTTGCTCTCCGTTAGTACAATTAATACATGTATATTCAGCCTTTTTACATGATCTACATTCTTCATATGGTTGAACTTGTTCACAGCTAAGTTCTCCTGTGCCTTTACAGTCGGGACATGTTGTAGAACCATCGCCTCCACATACACTACAAGGAATGTATCCTTCACCCTTACACTCAGAACACAACAATTGTGAAGTTCCGTTGCACTCTAGACACATGACCCTTTCTGACTCAATACATTTTGGAGAATCATAAATACTATCTACATAAAATTGTCCATCCATACAAAAGCTATATTTTTTCTGAATGTTTTCAATTAAATCACTAGTATATCTATCTTTGCTAATTGTTACTAGAGCATTTTTAGTTGAGTCAGTTGCTGTTATCATATCAACTATAATATTACTTTTACGAACATACAATTCATATTTGTTTTTTATGTCTAATGAATAGGACTCTCTATTATTCAAATAATCTGCTAATACAGGTATCATAGAGTCTTTAGCACCAGGAATTATTCTATTGATAAGTTCGACAGGATTTAATGCTACTCTCTTTTTTTCTAAAATAATTCTTTCAGAAAAAGTTCTTTTTTCAATAAAATATTTTTCGCTTCTAATTTGTTCAGCCTTAGCTAATAGTTTCTTATATATATTCATATGTTGGTTAGCTAGTGCAATGAATAATGCAGTATCTCCATCAGTATTTTTAATATTCCAACTAGCACCTTTATCTAATAGAAAATCTACTTGCTCTTCTAAGTTATTTCTGGATGCAATAATTAAGAAAGTATCGCCTACAGAATCTCGGAAGTCTATGTCAATATCTAGTTTATATAACAGTTCCATATATACTAGGGATTCTTTAAATAAAGCTTCCTTGAACAAAAATTGTGCAGGGCCACTGTCCATTTTCTTACCAGTATTAATTAATACAGTTAATGATTTAATACTTTCATATCTCATACTAATTGTAACAGCTTTAGCGAATTCCTCTTTATCGTTTAAATAGCTTAACAATATATAAGCTGTAACCACATCATGCCAGTCATTTCTCAATGCTTTTTCAAAATCTGCTCTTGTATTTTTTAGTTGTCTATCTTTTAAATATAATTCAGCAAAAGATGCATATCTGTTAAGTTCAGATACCCTTGGTCTATATGTATTATAAAGATCTCCAATAGGCTTTATAATAAATGTTACGCTTGTAACAACTCCCCCTAAAACAATAATTAGTATTCCACTAATACTTGTAGTTGGTATATATATTGATCCCCCTATAGACATTATTATTGACCCTAACATTAATATCCTAGATATAGGCCTAGCAAGTTTTTTATGCAAAACTATTCCTCCTTTTTAACAATTGTTATCTAAAACCCCACGGCTGTGTCTGTGAGAGCTCGTATAATATATCGGCAAATATTGCCAATATAATTAACTTTTTTGGGCATATCCTATAGTTCTTATATTATCATCCAACATACTCATTACCACTATATAAAATAATGTTGCTCCAATCATACTAATAGACAACTGAACATGTGAACTAAATGAACTTAAAATTATATCCATAATAAATGTTTTTGCTAATAAAGCACCTGCCATTGATACTACTAAAGGTTCAACTATCCATCTATTAATATCAATCTTAAGGCCTGTAAGCCTCATAAGCCTATTAAGATGTAAAATTGCTGAAATAACGTTTGTAATTATAATTGTAGCAATCAATCCAAATATTCCAATATCTGGAATCAAGAAATACATCATTAAAATTCTTAATATAGCATCAATTATTCTATATTCTAGAGTTTTTTTCTGTTCACCCATTCCTTTTAAAATTCCATCAATTACAATTTCAAGGTAAACAAATGGCGACATCAGTACTGTAATTTGTAGCAATTTTCCAACTTTTATATCGCCATATATTGCAATAGCTAAATGCTGTCCATACACTACAAGTATACACATAACAAAAAACGCTACAAGTAATGTCATATGAATTATTCGAGATGATAAACTTTCCACTCGTCCTTTATATTTTAATGTTGTAGCTCGTGCAATTTCCGGTGTCATAACAGTTGAACAAGCTGAAAGCAATGCTGTTGGAAATAACACTAAAGGCAAAACCATTCCTTTTACCATTCCATATAAACTTACACTTTCTGCGGATGACATTCCATATTTTTGCAGACCCATAGGAATAAGCGTATTTTCTAATAAAACAAATACTGCTGTTAAATATGAAGATGCTGTGATTGGCATTAATACACTTGCAATTTTTGGCATTAAGTTTTCGTCGCCTTCATCTTTTCTATTGCCGCCCTTTTGTCTATTCATAAAATATAATATAAACAAATATGAAAATGAAATGATTTCGCCAAGTGTTATAGATAAACTCATTGCGGTGCAAGCAATGCTTAACTCTGAGTTACCAAATTTAGCTAGTAATCCAACCATTAAAGTAAATTTTACAACTTGTTCAAAAACTTCTGCACTAGCAGGTTTCATTATGTCTTTTAAAGCATAGAAGTATCCTTTAAAACAAGCTGAAATAGTCATAAACGGAATACTTAAAGATAATACCTTTAATCCGGCTACAATTCGGGCATCTTTAATTATGAGTTCACTTAAAAAATCAGCATATCCATATACTAATGCGGTAATACTAATACTTGCAGTAAATCCCATTATAAAGAATATGTTCATTATCCTTCTTGCTCTAAAAATCCATCCTCTACTTAATTCTTCTGCCAACAATTTTGATATGGATGTAATTATCCCTGCTGATGCAACCATATAAGCCATCATGTATATTGTCATTGCTAGTTGGTATAACCCGACACCTTCAGCTCCAATTTGGTTTGATATGTAAATTGTTAGACACATTCCAATTAAACGTGTTAAAACTGAACCAATAGCAGATGTTATAGTCTTAGCTAATAATCCATCTTTGTTCATTATATCCCTCCTATTTTTTTTGTTTTTATATTTATATGTGGACAACATAGTTTGTACAACAAAAAAATAGATTATCTAGTAATAAATTTGTAAGGAAAGATGGTTGTTCTTGTGATTAAATATAATTTGTAGTATTTAGTATTACTTCAACATTTAAAATATAAGGGCTTGTAATTGCTTTAAAAATTTTATAGAATATTAATGTGGAAAAAATATAAAATTTTAATCATATAGGAGGATTTTTATGTTAAATAATTTTGTTTACTACACACCTACCAAAGTTGTTTTTGGAACGGATACAGAGATGCAAACAGGTCAGCTGTTAAAAGAAGCTGGTGCAACTAAAGTTATGATTGTTCATTTTGGCCAACCTATTCCAACTCTTGTAAATCTTGTAGATAGAGTTAAAAAGAATATTGAAGAACAAGGTATTGAAACAATTGAACTTAGTGGAGTTGTTCCAAATCCACGTTTGTCAAAAGTATATGAAGGCATTGAGATTGCTAAAAGAGAAAATGTAGATTACTTTTTGGCAATTGGTGGCGGTAGTGTAATTGATACAGCAAAAGCTATTGCTCTTGGCATGTGCTATGAAGGAGATGTGTGGGATTTCTTTATTGGGAAAGCAGATCCACAAGACAGTTTTCCAGTGTCATGTGTTTTAACAATTGCCGCAACTGGTAGTGAAATGAGTAGTGGACTAGTTATTACAAAAGATGAAAATTTATTGAAAAGAGACTGTGGACATCCTAATGTAGCTTGTAGATTTTCTATTATGAACCCAGACATCACACTTTCACTACCAGCATATCAGACAGCTAGTGGTTGTGCGGATATTTTAATGCACACTATGGAACGTTATATTTGTTCACATGATTCGTTAGATATTACAGATAGCATTAGTGAAGGGCTGATGAAAACTGTAATTAAACATGCTAAAATGCTAGTAGATAATCCGCAGAATAAAAAAGCTAGATGGGAAGTGATGTGGGCTTCTAGTTTATCTCACAATGGAATTACAGGATGTGGAATGCATGAAATAGATTTTCCAGCTCATATGCTTGAGCATGAATTAGGTGGAATGTTTGACGTAACTCATGGAGCAGGACTTACTGCAATTTGGGGAAGTTGGGCACGTGAAATGCTTCCAATACTTTCAGACAGACTTTCTAAGTTTGCAACAGATGTAATGGGTGTAGAGAAAAAGTCTACAGAAAAAGAAACTGCAATAGCTGGAATTGAAGCTTTAGAAAATTTCTTTAAAGAGATAAAAATGCCAATTAATATGACAGAACTAGGTATTTCGCCAACAGATGAACAAATTGAAACTCTTGCTTCGCTTGCTATTCATAGAACTATAGCTAATCCTCATTTAAAAGAAGCACTACAAAAACAACAAGCTCTTAATATATTTAAAAATGCAAAATAATATAATTTCAAAATTTAGTTAATATAAAAAGGAGTATATAATATGAAAGTTTTATTGGTTAATGGAAGTCCAAATAAGTCCAACACTACTTGTACAGCGTTAAGTGAAGTAGAAAAGTCTTTAAACGCTAGTGGAATTGAAACAGAAGTTTTTTGGCTTGGAAACAAGGCAATTTGTGAATGTATAGGCTGTATGGCGTGTAGAAAACTAGGCAAATGTTTTATGGATGATAAAGTAAATGAATTTGTAGCAAAGGCAACAGACTTTGACGGATTTATCTTTGGGACACCAGTTCATTATGCGGCAGCGTCAGGCTCTATTACTTCATTTATGGATCGAGTATTTTTTAGTGGTGGATCAAAGTTAGCTTATAAACCAGCAGCATGTGTTATAGCAGCAAGAAGAGCTGGAACAACAGCAACTTTTGACCAAATTAATAAATACTTTACTATAAATAATATGCCTGTTGTAAGTTCAAACTATTGGAACGCAGTGCATGGGCTAAACGCTGAAGAAACACAGCAAGATAAAGAAGGTTTACAAACCATGCGAATTCTTGGACAAAATATGGCATGGCTTCTAAAGTGTATTGAAATGGGCAAACAAAATGGATTGCACCATCCAGAAATGCAAGAACGTGAATTTACAAATTTTGTTCATTAACGAGAATAAAGGGAGCAAACTGTGCTCCCTTACATTACTCTATTTTAAACGCTTCAATCATACCTCTTAAAAAATCAGCCTGTGCTGCAAGCTCTTGGCTTAAGGCTGCACTTTCTTGAGAAGTTGTTGCATTTAATTCAACTACTGTTGAAATTTGCCTAATACCTTGTGCTAATGAATTAATATTATCTTTTTGATTAACTGTTAATTCAAGAACTTCTTTTGAAATTATTGCGGATGTTTCAATAGTTTCTATAATTGTAAGCAAACTTTGAGCTGTATTATTTGCCATATCTTGTCCACGGTTTGCACTTTGAATGCTTTGTTTAATTATGTCTTCAATTTCCTTTACAGTTTCACTGCTACGGTTTGCTAAAGCTCTAATTTCGTTTGCAACAACAACAAAACCTTTTCCACTCTCACCTGCTCTTGCTGCTTCAATAGTGGCATTAAGTGCTAATAAATTAGTTTGTGATGCAATATCTTCAATAGTTTTAAGTACAATAGAAATAGTTTGACTGGATGTATAAATATCTTGCATTGCATCAAGCATTTTTTTCATTTCTAAATTACCTTCATTAGCTTTAATTTTAGCTTCATCAGAAATCTGAGCAGAATATTGCACTCGATCTACTGCTACATTTATTTCATTATTCATCTGGTCTGTTATTTTAACAAAACCTTGAAGAATATGACTTTGATCAGTAGCTCCCTTTGCAAGGTCAGTGGCCCCTTTTGCAATATCAGTAGCAGCTGCATTAACTTCTCCTGCTGATTTAATAATCTTTCCTATTGTTGCACTTAAATTTTTATTTATTTCAATTAATGAAACTTTAATTGGGCTAAATGCACCTACGTAATTTGCCTGTATAGCTGCAACATTGCTAAAATCTCCATTTGCCATATTTGAAAGTATATTTTCTATGTCCAAAATAATTGATTTTAGTGATGATGACATCTCCATAAAAGTATTGCTCAATATTCCTATTTCATCTGTAGAATTTGATTTCATAGATATATTAAAATCCCCTAACAACATTTTGTTTGATCCATCTAGAAGTTGATTAATTGGATGTAAATATGTTTTTAATAGTTTTCTTGTTACAACCATTACTAGTGTTAGAGCTATTATTGATGAAATTGAAATTACTATAGCAATAAATTTTGTATCTTTGTTATAGTCAGCGGTTTCAACTTTTATATTTATCCACCAAGTTTTTTCCGCAACAGAAATAGGGTATGCAAATCTTTCATATTTTGTACCTTCAAAAGATACTGACATATGAAAAGGCTGTTTCAAAGCAATTTTATCAATCCATTCATTTTTGTATTTAGCGTCAAAATTAGTAAAAAGATTTTCGGATATACGATCATAATTTGAAGTGTCAAATATTACACTCCCATCATCACTATATATACTCAAAGACGCTGTTGGGTAATTTTCCTCATAAAGTCCTGTTATATTAAATTCTTCTGCTAAAATACCCATTGAAACAACACCTTTTACTTCACCTTTATATGTAATTGGATATGATAAATAAACTAGAAAGTCGCCAGCTGGATTTGTTGTGGGATTGCTCATATAAGGTTTACCAGTATCTTTTGACATATCATAATATATAAATCCATCATATTCGTTATAATTATGTAATCCTGCAACCCTGTGGGTTGACGCATATGCTTTATGAATTTCTAAAGCATATATTTCTATGTTTGGGTCAAACGCATATGGTTCAAAATATACACCTATACCAACCATATTTTCATCTTTGGACAATTCTGCCCAAGATGTGTTTAGAAAGTATTCTTCTAACTCAAGGTTTACTTTACTTAGGGGCACACCATAAGGTATACTGAGGTTGAGGTCAGTTTCTTGTGCAGATCTAAGATTTCCGTATTCTTTTTCAATTTGATTTTTTAAATCAATAAGTGTTTCTGACGCATTATCTATAGAATTTTGTACTGCTTGAGCACTGGATTGAGCCTTAGTGTTAAAGAGACTATCTGTTAAAAGTTTACTATTTGAATATATTTGAATTGCTACTATACTGCTTACAGTCGCTAGTATACTTATAACTATAATTCCAATAGACGTTGATAATTTTGTAACTAAATTAGCATTTTTAAAATTTTTCATTTATTTTCCCCCCTATCATTTTAATATGACAGATTACCATTAATTCTACTTAAATTTTAACTGATTTTTCCCAATAATGCAAGCAATATTGACATTCACAAATTGCTATATCTTGTAAAAAGTGGTACACTTATTCATAGACTTAAAACGAAAGGAATGTTTTATGAAAGTAGGAAGTTTATTTGCAGGTGTGGGCGGCATCTGCTTAGGATTTAAAAATGCTGGAATGGATGTTGTTTGGGCAAATGAGGCTGATAGGTGGGCTTGTGAAACATATAGAAATAATTTTTCTCATACATTGTTAGAATCAAAGATTGAGGATGTGTCGTGTACAGATATACCAGACTTTGATATATTAACATCAGGGTTTCCGTGCACAAGTTTTAGTATAGCTGGTCGTCAGCAGGGATTTCAAGATGAGAAGTCTGGACATTTGTTCTTAGAAACGTTACGGATTATTAAAGCTAAGAAGCCAAGGGTTATTTTTTTAGAGAATGTTAAAAATTTGGTATCTCATGACAAAGGAAATACGTTTAGAGTTATAAAAGAAAGTCTTAGTAAAGAAGGGTATTTCTTTAAATATAAAGTGTTAAACAGTATGGAATATGGAAATGTGCCACAAAATAGAGAGAGAATATATATTGTTGGTTTTAAAAGCAAAGAAGAGTGTGATAACTTTGATTTCCCAGAGCCTGTTGCACTAAGGTTAAATATTAAAAATATCATTAAACCAGATGAGAAAAAGGACGATAAATTTTATTATAACAACTCGAAGTATTATAATATGTTGGATACAGCAATGAAAAATAGAGATACAGTTTATCAGCTTAGGAGAATTTATGTAAGGGAGAATAAAAGCAACGTATGCCCCACTCTTACAGCCAATATGGGTACAGGTGGTCATAATGTACCGCTTGTAATTGATGATTTTGGATTCAGAAAGCTAACGCCAAAAGAATGTTTTATGTTACAAGGCTTTCCTGAGAAATATAAGCTACCATCAATTGCAAACAGCCATCTATACAAACAAGCAGGTAACTCTGTAACAGTATCTGTAATAGAAAAAATTGCTACTAATATTATGTGTGCAGTTAAAGAAACAACAATATTTGCTTAGAATTTAGAGGGGGATTTTTGTGATTTTAGAACCACTAGTACAAAAAGAATTAGATAAAATATTTGATGAACTAAGCTTAAAAGTTTTTAGGGAATGTATAGATATAAGTCTTGAAGGTCAACCACCTTTATTACCAAATCAAAAAGCTTTACCCATTCATATTCCAAAAGAACATGTTGAACAATGGGTAACACAGGCTATTGGAGGGGATTCAGTGGGGGCTGGCTCGCATCCAATAGATGTTATTAAAGAAACATATAAGTTTAGGTTTGGAATAGATGTTAAGATGCTATCTTGCGAGGTGTCCGAGGATGGAAATTTAAAAAATGAACAATCTGGGGAAACTTCACTAGCTCAAAATTTCAAATCAATAGGTGCCAATTTGGATACACTATTTGAAGAGGAGAAATATGATGAAATTGTTTATGCTTGGAGCACTATATTAAAAGATAAATTATCAACAGCTCAGCAAGAGTTTAAACTAAATGAAATTTATTATATTTTTATACTAAGAGCCGATACTGTATTTTATTTATGTGGAACAAAAGTTAATATAAAGAATATATCAGCAATGAAGCCTAACAATAAAATAACTCTTACCACAATTGGAATAGATAATTTAATTGACAAAAAATTTGGAAATGGAAAAATTTATAAATCTAAGAAACGACTTGAATTAAGGTTAAATCCCAAGTATTGGGTAGACAATAATTATGTTAAAAAATTTGATAATAAGTTTAAATATCCTGTAGCTGATTTGAGAAAGGATTTAAATAGCTAAGTAAGATTACATAGGGGGAGCGGTATTGCTCCCTATAGGTATTTTTATATTTTTACTGGTTTTGGATTTCTTCTTGCAACAAAGTTAGATACTCCCATCTATCCATTTTTAGAGTAAGCTCATCTTCCAGTTTATTTTTTAGGTCTTGTAGTTCTCGCAACTTACCATAATCGGTACTATTTTCAACCATTGAGCTTTCAACATCGGCAATTTTTTCTTCAAGAACAGAAATGTCATCTTCGATGGTGTCAAACTCACGTTGTTCAGCATAGGTAAACTTTACTTTTCTGGGGGATTTCTCTTTCTTAGTATGTGTTTCTTCATTATTTATAGTAACACTTATTTCATTTTGCCTAAACTGCACATAGTCACTATAGTTTCCAACGCTATTTGTAACAACTCCATTTCCCTCAAATATAAATAATCTTTCTGCAATTCTATCCAAAAAATATCTATCATGAGAGACAGCGATAACTGGGCCTTCAAAATTATCAATATAGTCCTCTAATATTTGAAGCGTTTGTATATCAAGGTCATTTGTGGGCTCGTCTAGTAACAACACATTTATGTCTTCCATCAACACACTAAGTAAATACAACCGTCTCTTTTCACCACCAGAAAGTTTGCTAATAGGAGTATATTGCATTGCTGGTGTAAATAAGAACAATTCCAACATCTTACTTGCTGATGCGTATGTGTCGTCTTTCCTTTTTATAAAAGAAGCTTTTTCTTTTATAAAGTCTATAACACGTAGCTCATTTTTCAGGCCGATGTTTTCTTGTGTGTAATACCCAATTTTTACAGTGTCTCCAATATCAATAGTTCCGCTGTCAGGTTCAATTTTACCTACTAGCATATTTAGTAAAGTAGATTTGCCAACGCCATTGTTTCCAACAATGCCAATTCGTTCATACCTAGTAAATATATAGCTGAAATGTTTTAGTAAACACTTATTGTCAAAACTTTTACTAACGTTATCAACTTCAATTACTTTTTTTCCAAGACGAGATGTCGCAAGGTCTATCAACAATTCATCTTTATTTCCACTAGACAAATTACTTTCCAGTTCGTAAAATCTTTCTTTTCTGGCCTTTTGTTTAGTCCTTCGTGCCTCAACACCTTTACGCATCCACTCTAGCTCTTGCTTATATAACGCATGTTTTTTATCTTCCATTTTAGCTTGAATTGCTTCTCTTTCAGCTTTTAGCTCTAGGAACTTGCTATAATTACCATCATAACTATACAAATGTCCGCTATCCAGTTCCACAATTTTGTTTGTTACTCTATCAAGAAAATATCTGTCATGAGTTACCATTATGATGGCACATTTTTTGGCTTTCAAAATCTCTTCTAATGTAGCAATAGTATCATTATCAAGGTGGTTGGTAGGTTCGTCTAGGATTAACAAGTTGCATGGTCGAATTAATGCTCCTGCTAGTGCGATTTTCTTTTTTGCACCTCCAGATAATTGTTGTACATTTTGTAGAAAGTCAGTTATCCCTAGTTTAGTCAAAATTGCTTTGGCTTCACTTTCAACTTGCCAAGCATTATTTAGATCCATTTTATCATTAAGAGCAATTAATCTTTGTTGTAACTTTTCATCATGCGGATTTTCAGTTACTAAAGCTAGAGTTAATTCATACTCTTGAAGCACTTTCATAAAAGGTGAAGTCCCTTTAAAAATCTGCTCAATGACGTTCGATTTATTATCAAAACTAGGTGTTTGCGGTAAATATTCAATAACTAGTTGATTGGAAGTAACAATTTCACCTTTGTCAGGCATTTCTTGTAACGCAAGTTGTCTAAGTAAGCTGGATTTCCCAGTACCATTTATACCAATTAGGCCAATTTTATCATCACTATTAATAGTAAGGTTGATGCCTTTAAAAATAGTTTTATCTCCATACGTCTTGGAGATATCTTGAGTTGATAGCAAAATCATATAGTTTTCCCCTTATGAATTTATTAATAAGATATTTATATTATAAGTTACATGCAATTTAATTACAAGAAAAGGTCAACGGCATTTTCTTGTAATTCATCATAAGAGGTGGGAGTGTTTAAACTGTTAGACTAAGTGAATAATTTTGAGTAGCATTTGTTTTAACATATTGATTTATAGCATTACTTATATTTATTGTTTCTTCTGTTTCCTCTTCCGTTTCTTCTGTATCTTCTGTATCTTCAGTCAGAGACTTTAACATTTCAAGTTCGCTTGCTTCATTGTCTTCTTCAACTTCACTAGTCAATTCTGTAACAGTTGAAGTTTCCGAAGTTAAATTTTGTGAGGATACGCTGCTTTTTGATGCTAACATGCCTTGTGCGTTGTTTAATCCTTGTGCAGACATAGGTTGTTTTCCTTCTGGTGGAGGTGGCTGCTTTCCTTCTGGTGGGGGCGGTTGTTTTCCTTCTGGTTTAGTATTTTCAGTTTCCTTTGGAGCTGGAGGTGGTGCTTGTGCTGCCTGATTTGTTGGATAATTATTTTTATAAATATTTGTATTATTGGCTGAAATTGTCATATTAAAAATCCTCCTTTATGTTTCTATATTCTTTACAAGATACATTATAAAACTTTAACCTTAATTAAACCTTAAGTTTATAAAATTATTTTAATCATTACAGTTTTGCCGTCCAAACTTTCTGCCGTAATATTTCCTTTGTGATTAAGTACAATGGTTTTGGCCATAGCAAGACCTATTCCAAATCCACTACTATCACTATTTCTCGAAGAATCTGCTCTATAAAATCTATCAAACCATTCTTCATATTCTCTAATATCCAAGTTTTGCGTTTTATTTAATATAATAATAGTATTTTTTCCTTTAATATGTCTTAACTTAACATGGATTACACTTTGTGCTTCACTATATTTGAGTGCATTTTCCAACAATATAGAAATCAATAGTTCTATATTTTGAATATCACCTTCATAAAATAGGTTTGGCTGAATTTCATAGTCAATAATTTTATTTTTGCTCTTTGCCACGCCCGTAAAAAATAAGCAGCTTTCAGTCATTAGTTCGGAAATATCAAATTCTTCCTTATTAATAGAAGTAGTTTCTTCAAGTTTAGTCAATGAGATTAGGTAATCAATTAGACTATTTAAACGATTACTTTGCTCAATTATACTTTTAGTCCACATAGTGTGCCCTTCTTGAATACCGATAACTTCAGCATTTCCTTTTATAATAGTGATAGGAGTCTTTAATTCATGAGTTACACCCGTTATAAATTGATTTTGCTTATCATACGCTTGAGAAATAACACGCACTACTTTCTTTGAATATATGGTAATTAGACTAAATATGGCGATAAAAGCGATAGTACCTATAAGGATGCTATTTTTCAAGAAAGTATAAAATAGAGTTTGTTCTAAGCTACAGTCCAAAAAATATATATTTGTTACATCTCCACTAGAAAAGACAGCATAGTTATATTGGTCAATAATTCCTTTAGATTTTTGGCTTGTCATAATTTGATTAACATAGGAATTTATTGTGTCTTCAGATATTGAATAATTAAGTTCGGTATTAAAGTCAATTATGTTTCCTAAATTATCTAGTTTAATAATAAAATGTCCAAATGAATAAGAATTAGCCATAATAGGAATTGTAGGAATTGGAATAATATTTACAGGCTTATTAGATATTTCCCGAGTGTCTTCTATAATCATATCCAAAACATTTTCAGTATGTATTGCAATATGTTTAAAATTGAGTGCATTTAATACAATTATCAACGTAAGTATAACAAAAAACACTATGCTTATTGAACATCGTATGAACTGTTTTTTTAAAGTTTGTTGCATCTAATTTTCCTCCATCTTATAACCAATATTTCTTATAGCCTTAATATTTACATTTGCATCAAGTGAAGCAAGTTTTTTTCTTATATTTGATATATACACCCATATTGTGCTTATGTCTACATCGCTTTCATATCCCCAAATTCTTTCGGCAAACTTTTCAGCAGATAAAATCTGTCCCTTATTTCTCATTAACATCTCTAAAATTTGAAACTCTTTATTTGGTAAGGTCAAATTTCCTGCTGAAGAAGATATTTCAAAGTTAGTTAAATTTAAAGTGATATTGCCTATAGTTAAAACTGCACTACTTTGATTTTCTTTTCTAGTCATAACTCTTATTCTGGCCAACAATTCTCCAGCTTCAAAAGGTTTTGTTAGATAGTCATTTGCACCATAATCCAATCCTTGAATTTTATCATTCAGCTGTGACTTTGCACTAAGAATAATAATTGGAATTTTGTTTCCGCTTGCTCTAACTTGTTTTAAAACACTAATTCCATCAAGTTTTGGCATCATTATATCTAATATAACGCCATCATAATTGTCAGATTTAATATATTCTAAAGCACTAACACCATCATTTACAACATCCACTGAATAATTACTGTGTTGCAAAATTGCTACCAATATATTTGCTAATTGTTTTTCATCCTCGCATATCAAAATTCTCATTTCTTTCCTCCTTATATGTTTTATATTGCAATGTAGGGGCAAAGCCTCATAACGAGGAATGCCCCTACAATAATATCTATGAGTATTTTTCAAATAATTTATGAATTTTAGCTGTTACTAGTTGTTTTTTTTGCATTCTTGCATTATTTGTATTACTTGCAAATCTGGACATTCTCGGCAAAATGTTATCAATGTTACTGCCTTTGGTTCGTAATAGACCATATTTAAAAATATTTTCAACAAGATTTAAAGTTTCATCTACTTTAAGATTTTCTTCTTTAATGAGTGTATTTACTTCATAACTTTTTTGTGCTTCAAAAAATTGTATCCAACTTTTTTCTATATCTACATCTAAAGAAATATTAATTTGTGATATAAATTGCTCGATCAATTCTTTCTTACTTCTTAAGCTAACACTAGCATCAATAGATTTATTAATTGCACTAACTATTGTTTTATCTTTGCAATTGGATTGCTGGTATTTATGTAGCAGACTCAAAATATAGTCAATATTTACCTCAACTTGTTTTATTAATTCTATTTCAAATATAACATCAGTTGAAATATCTTCTTTTTCATTGTCATTTTTATCTCTAAATTCGTTATATAAATCGATATATTTACTTTGATAGTCTTGCATATCACGTTCAGAAATTATGTCGGCATTATCAAACTCATCAAATGAACTTAATATATTTTTTAGTCTTAAAATTGACCCAAATAAATTAATAAATTCTTTTTTTGCTTGTTCACCTTCCATATTATGCGTTGTTTTATTATCAGTTTGCAATGGAAACTTATTTTGTAGCTCTTTTATAGATTGGGAATAACCTTGTACCTCGTTTCCTTTATCATCAACATAACCATTTAGATAATCATTATATGATTTAAGTATTACAATACCTTTATTTTCTGTATCTCCAAATAACATTAGTGCTTCATTTGTTGCATCTTCCAGATTTCTAAAACATACAATGTTACCAAATGTCTTTACGGAATTTAATATACGGTTAGTTCTTGAAAATGCTTGAATTAAACCATGATAGCGTAGGTTTTTATCTACCCATAAAGTATTTAGTGTTGTAGCATCAAATCCAGTTAAAAACATATTTACTACAATTAACAAATCTATTTCACGGTTTTTCATTCTTAGAGAAACATCTTTATAGTAACTAGGAAACTTATCAGCCGATGTGTCATAGTTTGTAAAAAACATGTTATTATAATCAGAAATTGCTTTGTTTAAAAATTCTTTTGATGTCACGTCAAGTGCATCTGTTTCAATTTCTTCATCCAAATAAGTATTTTCTTCTTCATTTGGAGAAAAACTAAATATGGTAGCTATATTTAAATGCTTATTTTTTTCTCTCATCTGACGCATAAATTCCGAATAATATTTTTTGCAAGCAGCAATTGAGGACACTGCTAAAATAGAGTTAAATCCATTAACTTTAGTTTTAAGCTGTTTTTCAGAAATAGTATTATTTTTTGAATTAGCCATTTGTAAGGTATTTGCAGTAGTTTTGTGCTCATAAGAAGAGTTACTTTTGTTTCGGTAAGTTTTTTGATCAAAGTGTTCCAATATATAATTTACAATCTCTCTTATTCTGTCATCACTAAGCAAAGCTTTTTCTTTGTCTATAGATTTTATCTGCTTATCATCAAATATCTCTGCATTTTTGATTGTGTTTACATAATCAACACGAAATGGCAATACATTTTTGTCATCTATTGCATTAACTATTGTATATGCATGTAGTTGTTTACCAAATGCTTGTTCTGTTGTTTTTAAATGAGCATATTTTCCGCTTCCAGAATTACCTGCGGAAATAGGTGTTCCTGTAAAGCCAAACAAATTATATTTTTTAAAGTTTTTAGTAATATTTAAATGCATTTCACCAAATTGTGAGCGATGACATTCATCAAAAATAAACACTATATGTTCTTTGTAAACATTATGGTTTTTATTTTTGTTTATAAATGTAGACAGTTTTTGTATAGTCGTAATGATTATCTTAGAACTATTGCTTTCCAGTTGTTTTTTTAATATAGCAGTGGAAGTGTTGCTATTAGCAGCACCTTTTTCAAATCTATCATATTCTTTCATTGTTTGGTAATCCAAGTCTTTTCTATCTACAATAAATAATACTTTATCTACATATTCTAGTTTTGATGCAAGCTGTGCTGTTTTAAAACTTGTTAAGGTTTTGCCACTTCCTGTTGTGTGCCAAATAAAACCACCTGCATCTATTGTTCCTATTTTGCCAGAGTTATAAGAACATAATATACGGTTTAATATTTTTTCTGTAGCTACTATTTGATATGGTCGCATAACCAACAATATTTCTTCGGAAGTAAAAATAGAATATTTAGTCAAGATATTAAGCAAAGTATGTTTGACAAAAAATGTTTTTGTAAAATCTACTAAATCCTCAATTCTATTATTTTTTTCATCTGCCCAATAGCTTGTAAATTCAAAGGTATTACTTGTCTTTCTCGCTTTGTTGCTAGATGAAGTTATATCTTTAATATGTCTATCTCTTGTGGTGTTTGAGTAATATTTTGTATATGTCCCATTTGATATAACAAAAATCTGTATATATTCATACAATCCACAACCAGCCCAAAAACTCTCTCTTTGATATCTTCTAATTTGGTTAAAGGCTTCTTTTATAGCTACTCCACGTTTTTTTAGTTCAACATGAACCAAGGGAAATCCATTTACTAAAATTGTAACATCATACCTGGTGTTATGAGTTCCACCTTTTTCTTCATATTGATTTAATACTTGTATAGAATTGTTATGAATATTTTGGGTGTCTATTAACTTGATATTTTTGAATGTGCCATTTTCTAAAGATAGTGTTTGTAAATTATTTTCTTGAATTAAGCGGGTCTTTTCCAAAATACTATCCTTCTTATTAGAAAGTATCTTAGAATAAAATTGTTCCCACTCCTTATCACTAAACTTAAAGTCATTTAATTCTTCTATTTTCAATCTCAGGTTGCTAACTAATTTGTCAGCATTTGTTATTGAAACATATTCATATCCTTGAGAAATAAGACGGTTGATAAAATCTTTCTCAAGTGCTGCCTCAGTTTGATATGCAGTGTCAGTTCTTGGCTCTGGTGTATATTCAGATAATACTGTTGATTGGGTGTTTTGTGTTATTATATTCATTATTTGACTCCTTTTTTGTTTATTAAATATTTATAAAATGTGCGTTCTATTATAAATATGTTGAAAATTAATTTTTATGTAGATAAGGATTTTTTTTGATTAAAATATAACCTCTAATTTTATGAAGAATTAGAGGTTTGTTTTATATATGCAAAGATTTCTTATGAAATCAAACTAAAAGTTTATCTTTATAATTTGATTTTTCTTTAAAAGCAAATAGTTTATCTCTATAATATTCATATTGTTGTTGTCTTGCTTCAATTTCAGCAGGCAAACCGATAGTTATGTCGTTTACTAGTGTGTCAAAACGGTCTAGGATGTCTACTATTCTTTGTTGCTCCTCTAATGACGGAACAGGGATTTTAATTTTTTGTAATGCTGGAATATTAGAGTGTACTACTTTACTTTTTACTTTCCCTTTACTTTTTTGAGAGCATGATTTTTCAGTTGATAAAGCATAAGAAATATATTTGGAGTTTTGATTATGTTTCATTACAACAATATCACCACCCGCTATGCAAGTTTCATTACCCATATAAGCACAAGATTTAGCTATATCTTCTACATTTTCACCTGTAATAGCAAATAATATATCACCATGTTCAAAAGTTTTATTTGAAGTGATATTAGTTTTTGAGATACACTCATTAAACCAAATATTATATTTGGTATATATTTCTCCATATCTAACACAAGGTGTTCCTTCTGTAGTAACTTCATCTTTCTTAATTCCACTACCTCTATACATTTTTGTTGCGATTTCGCCTAGTGTTTTCCATTCCACTTCTTTATTAAAAGTAAATAGTTTATCCCTATAATATTCGTACTGGGTTTTTCGAGCAGTAAGTTCTGCAGTAAGTTCTGCAGTAAGTTCTGTGAAGTTATCTAAAATACGGACAATTTCCTCTTGAACCTCTATAGGTGGAACAGGGATTTTAATTTTAGCTAAATTATTTGCATATGCAACTATTACGTTTGTGCCAGTAACTAATTTTCTTTTATCTTTACCAAATTTTTTAGTTTGAGTATAATACACCAAAAATTTTGCATTTTGATTGTGTTTAATTATAGTTGCATTACCACCTGTTACAATTGTATCTTTTCCAAGCCATGCAACAGCTTTACATATATCATTTAAATTTTCACTTGTAGTTGTAATTATGATATCATTAGGTTCAACTTTCCTTAATGTATTAGCTATTTGTTTAGACACATAAGATTTTGTTGAATTTGTATATGTTCCATAAAAAGTATAAATTTGTCCATAATGTATAGCACCAACTCCACTTTCTGTAAAATCTGACTTAGGTAATCCAGTACCCCTTACTAAAGTTGCAATTTCGCCTAGTGTTTTCCATTCCACTCCTTCGGGACAAAATTTATCTATCAAGTCTTGCAATTTACTCATTGGTAACCCCTCCTAATTCTCCAATTAATCTTTTGCATAGTTTGAAGATTATAAAATTTCTAAAATACTCTGCTCTATCCTTTTTGTCAAAATCTGTTGTCTTTGTATGCTCTCTTTAATTGCTTTATTTAAGTCACTGATATTAATTGCTTGTTTAGTATCTTCTTGCTCAACATAAATTGATACAGATAAGTTATAATCATTTTGTGCGATTTCCTCTACATTTGCTAAGTAGGATAAATATTGCTTGTTTTCCCTAGCTTCAAATGTTTTCAATATGTTTTCTATATTAATAGTATCAAGTTTGTTATTGTTGGTTACTTTTTTAAATTCTTTAGAGGCATCTATAAACAACACTTTGTTATCGAGTTTTCCTTTTTTTAAAACCATTATACACGTTGAAATACTTGTACCAAAAAATAAATTAGCAGGAAGCTGGATGATGCTTTCAATGTAGTTGTTGTCAACTAGGTATTTTCTAATTTGTTGTTCAGCTCCTCCTCTATACATTATTCCAGGGAAACATACTATTGCAGCTCTTGCTCCCTCTGCAAGCCAAGACAATGCATGCATTACAAATGCTAGGTCTGCTTTTGACTTTGGTGCAAGCACTCCAGCAGGTGCAAATCGTGGGTCGTCCATTAGAAGTGGATTATCATTTCCCTCCCATTTTATAGAATAAGGTGGATTGGACACAATTGCCTCAAATGGTTCATCATCTATATTTAGTGGAGTTGTTAATGTATTTCCAAGAGTCATATTAAAGTTTTCAAATCCTATATCATGCAAAAACATGTTTATGCGACACAAGTTATATGTTGTAATGTTAATTTCTTGTCCATAAAAACCGTTTTTAACATTTTCCTGCCCTAGTATTTTAGCAAATTTTAAAAGCAATGAGCCACTGCCACAACAAGGGTCATAAACTTTATTAACCTCTGTTTTTCCAATCAAAGTAATCCTAGTTAACAACTCAGACACTTCTTGAGGGGTAAAAAATTCTCCACCACTTTTTCCAGCACCTGATGCATACATTCCCATAAGGTATTCATACGCATCACCAAAGGCATCTATAGAAGTATCTTTGAAACTCCCAAGCTTCATATCCGCAATGCCATTTAAAAGTTTCACTAGTTGTTCATTTCGCTGTGCAACTGTTTTGCCTAGCTTATTACTATTTACATCAATATCATCAAATAGTCCTTTAAAGTTACTTTCGCTTTCACTACCAATAGCAGAACTTTCAATGTTTTTGAATACATTAGCTAGTGTCTCATTTAGGTTCTCATTTTGCTCTGCATTTTTTTGTACATTGCAAAATAATTCACTAGGCAAAATAAAGAAGCCTTTTGTTTGTATCATATCTTCTCTTACTGTCTCAGCATCTTCATCGGATAAAGTAGCATAATCAAAATCTGTATCTCCAACTTCATGTTCATATTTATTAATATAACTTGTGATATTCTCAGAAAGATACCTATAAAAAAGCATCCCTAGTACATAATGTTTAAAATCCCAGCCATCTATGCTTCCACGCAAGTCATTAGCAATTGCCCATATACTGCGGTGTAGTTCTGCTCTTTCTTGTTCTGTAGTTTTATCTTGATACATTTTGTCTCCTTTCACTACTTTTTCAGGACACATGTTATCCATTCAAATTTTAAGACACAACATCTAAATTAATTTCAACAATAATCGTATCTATCTCTTTTCGTAAGGTTTGTTGTCTGTCCGCAATGTATTCAATTTTTTTATTCAAAACACTAATATCAACTGCTTGTTTAGTATCTTCTTTCTCCACATACATGGATACAGATAAGTTATAAGCATTTTGTGCGATTTCCGCTACATTTGCTAAGTAAGATAAATATTGTTTGTTTTCCCTAGCTTCAAATGTGTTTAATATATGTTCTATATTATTAGGCTCAAGTTTGTTGTTATTAGTCACTCTTTTAAATTCTTTAGAAGCGTCTATAAACAATACATTGTTATCGAGTTTTCCTTTTTTTAGAACCATTATACAAGTTGAAATACTTGTGCCAAAAAATAGATTAGCAGGAAGTTGAATTATACTTTCAATATAGTTGTTTTCAACTAGGTATTTTCTAATTTGTTTCTCAGCTCCACTCCTATACATTATTCCAGGAAAACATACTATTGCAGCTCTTGCTCCCTCTGCAAGCCAATATAAAGAATGCATCACAAATGCTAAGTCTGCTTTTGACCTTGGTGCAAGCACTCCAGCTGGCGAAAAACGTGGGTCATCAATTAGAACCGAACTATCATTCCCCTCCCATTTTACAGAATAAGGTGGATTGGACACAATGGCATCAAATGGTTCATCAGCTTCATTCATTGGGTTTGTTAATGTATTTCCATGAGTTATATTAAAGTTCGCAAACTCTATGTCATGCAAAAACATGTTTATACGACACAAGTTATATGTTGTAAGATTAATTTCCTGCCCATAAAAACCATTTATAACATTTTCTTTCCCTAGTATTTTAGCAAAATTCAAAAGCAATGAGCCACTGCCACAACAAGGGTCATAAACTTTATTAACCTCTGTTTTCCCAACCAAAGTAATCCTAGTTAATAATTCCGATACTTCTTGAGGAGTAAAAAATTCTCCACCACTTTTTCCAGCACCTGATGCATACATTGCCAGAAGGTATTCGTATGCATCACCAAATTCATCCATTGAATTGTTAAGTTGCATCTCTGCAATACCATCTAAAAGGGCTACAAGACGTTCATTTCGCTCCGCAACTGTTCCTCCCAGTCTATTACTGTTTACATCAATATCATCAAATAACCCTTTAAAGTTACTTTCGCTTTCACTACCAATAGCAGAATGTTCAATACTTTTAAATACATTAGCTAGTGTTTCATTTAGGTTCTCATTTTGCTCTGCATTTTTTTGTACATTGCAAAATAATTCACTAGGCAAAATAAAGAAACCTTTTGTTTGTATCATATCTTCTCTTATTGTCTCAGCATATTTATCTGATAAATTGGCATAATCAAAATCTGTATTTCCAGCTTCATGCTCATCTTGATTAATATAATTTGTGATATTCTCAGAAATATATCTATAAAAAAGTATTCCTAGCACATACTGTTTAAAATCCCAGCCATCTATGTTTCCTCGCAATTCATTAGCAATTGTCCATATACTGCGGTGCAATTCTGCTCTTTCTTGTTCTCTATTGTTTTGTGACATATTATTTACTCCTTTTATAAGCTTGAATATTAATATATAAACATATAGGGTGCGGTAGCAAATATAGTTGCTGTTATATGAAGATATAAAACGATAAGTATATCTTTTAATAATTTATAGTGTACATAGTTTTTAAGTATAATATACATTTTTAGATATGACATATTTTTGAAAATTTATTTCTTGTAATTTACCAATTAATAAAGACTAGTAAAATTTTACATATTACTAGTCTTATCTGTACCATACCAATTAAATTAGGATGGTTTACTTATTTAATTGGTTTTGAATAATAAGAGGTATTCCTCTAAGAATTACACCTGAGTCTGCAAGCCACACTAGTGTGTTCATAACAAATCTGCCTTCTTGTGCCAATCCAACTTCAGAGAACACGATATACATAGCAACCATCGCATATAAGCTTAGTCCACTAAACATTGCTCCAATATAAATATATTAAAGTTACTTAAATCTAGTGTTCTAAGAGCAATACACTCCTCGAACATAGAGCTCATATCTTTAATTTTGTTAGTATTAGTCTTATAAAAGCACTACAATTAAGAAATATACGCTTCATAGCTGTTACATTAGCAGTATTATCCAGAGTTGTAAGAGCACTACATTCCTTAAACATACTAGATATATTGGTAACATTGGTAGTATCAAAGGTAGTTAAATCTAGTTCTGTAAGAGCATTGCAACCATAAAACATATAACTCATGTCTATAACATTGGCAGTATTAAATTTACTTAAGTCTAGACTTGTAAGAGCATTGCAACCATAGAACATACAGCTCATATCCGTTACATTGATAGTATTAAAGTTGCTTAAGTTTAATTCTATAAGAGCACTACAACTACGAAACATAGATCTCATATTGGTAACATTGGCAGTATTAAAGGTAGTTAAGTCTAGACTTGTAAGAGCACTACAACCAAAGAACATACAGTTCATATACGTTACATTGATAGTATCAAAGTTACTTAAATTTAGTGTCGTAAGAGCATTACAACCATGGAACATAGAGCTCATATCCGTTACATTGGTGGTATTAAAGTTACTTAACTTTGTAAGAACACTATAACTAATTTGCATATCAACTTTATCAGCCATATTGAACATAGAGCTCATATCCGTTACATTACTAGTATCAAAGCTACTTAAATCTAGTTCTGTAAGAGCACTACAATAAGAGAACATATAGCTCATATGGGTAACATTGGCAGTATCAAAGGTAGTTAAATCTGGTCTTGTAAGAGCATTACAACGAGAGAACATACCTCTCATATCTATTACATTAGTAGTATCAAAGTTGCTTAAGTCTAGTGTTGTAAGAGCACTACAACAAGAGAACATACAGCTCATATTGGTAACATTAGCAATATCAAAGTTATTTAAGCCTAGAGTTGTAAGAGCAC
Organism: Candidatus Epulonipiscium fishelsonii; assembly: GCA_001983455.1. Lineage (GTDB taxonomy): Bacteria > Bacillota > Clostridia > Lachnospirales > Cellulosilyticaceae > Epulopiscium_A. Next base: position 2,314 of record LJDB01000020.1, on the reverse strand, counting down.
TACACCCTTGGAACATAGCTGTCATATTGGTAACATTGGTAGTATTAAAGTTGCTTAAGTCTAGTGTTGTAAGAGCTCTACAATTAATGAACATAAAGTGCATATCGGTAACATTGGTAGTGTTAAAGGTACTTAAGTCTATTCCTGTAAGAGCACTATAACTAACATTAAACATATCGGACATATCGAACATAGAGCTCATATTCGTAATATTACTAGTATCAAAATTACTTAAGTCTGCTTCATTCATTCTTTCACATCCTAAAAACATATAAAACATACTTGTTACTGTTTCATTTTCATGCTTAATTAAAGGCTGTGGCAAAGGTCCTTCCCAATCGTTAGAATTTAATTTTTCGGAAAATTCTTTAGAGATCGTTACACTTTTTTCGTTGTTATAGTTATGGTATTTATAATAACAAGGTTCTTCTGTTTTTATATTTTTATATTCTAAATCATCATCAACTTTTATATTATTATACTTATCTATCCAAGCGTTTTCACATTTATATACTTTTATAAGTTTTTTTAATAGAGGGATACTTAGAAATTTTATACTCTCGTCATCTGCAATTTCTATTTCATAACCACCAATATAATCATTATTTACACTGACTATTGCAGTTAATCTATAATTCAAATTTTCTCTACTGATTAAATCAAATATTTCACTACATAACTTTTGGTTCTTTTCTAAATCCTTAAAACTATACTCTAGGGTTTGAGTAGCATTGTTTGGTTCTAGCTGGTTCTTTTCTATGTCTAAACTTTTAAATTTGTTTGTTATTTCTTTTAATTTGTCTTCTAATTCTTTGTTCATCCTATATCCTCCTAATATTTAAAATCATAATTTCCTATTCATTATATGGATATTAGTATTTTCTTTAGCTTATTCTATCTAATATATCTTAAAAATATGTTTATAAGAAAATGTTTTAGATGATACTGCATTACAAATCTATTTTGCGGTAATAAAAATAGGCCTAAAATAATTTATTTAGAGCCTACTATGAATACATTCTAGGTTATAAACAAAATTGTATAAATCATTCTTTAACTGGTATTTATTAAGTTTTTCATCCAGCACCCTCTATACATATTAACAATATTCATTATATGATGTTGCGTTATCAGGAGTAATTTGCTTGCCAACTCCTACTAAATTTTCTAGCCTATTAATAAATTCTTTTACAGATTCATTTGGTTTAGTCTTAAAAAAGATATATTTTATTTTTTCTAAACTAGATGTATCAAAGTTGCTTAAGTCTAGGTTTTCAAGAGAACTACATCCCTCGAACATATTACTCATAGTTGTAACATTGCTGGTATTAAAGTTAGTTAAGTCTAGTGTTATAAGAGTACTACAACTCCTGAACATATTGGCCATGGTTATTACACTACTGGTATTAAAGTTAGTTAAGTCTATTTTTGTAAGATTCGTACAACATGCAAACATACCGTGCATATATGTAACATTGGCAGTATCAAAGTTACTTAAGTTTAACTCTGTAAGAGCACTATAATCATGTCCAAACTCATTGTACATCTCGTATATCCATTTGTATATCCATTTCATATTCTTTGCATTGGCAGTATCAAAGTTACCTAATTTTAACTCTGTAAAAGAGTGATGGCCAATATTTAACTCCAACCTATAGTTCATATGGAACATCCAGCTCATATCGGTAACATTGGTGGTATCAAAGGTGCTTAAGTCTAGCTTTGTAAGAGCACTACACCTAGAGAACATACTGCGCATATTGGTAACATTGGTAGTATTAAAGTTACTTAAGTTTAGTTCTGTAAGACCACTACATCTCTCAAACATACTGCACATGTTGGTAACATTAGTAGTATCAAAATTACTTAAGTCTAGCTTTGTAAGAGCACTGCAACCATTGAAAATGGAGTGCATATCGGTAATATTGGTAGTATCAAAGTTGCTTAGATCTAGTGCTGTAAGACTACTACAATAGAAGAACATACCATACACATTGGTAACATTAGTAGTATCAAAATTAGTTAAGTTTAGTGCTGTAAGAGCACTACAATATAAGAACATACGCTCCATATTTGTAACATTGCTGGTATTAAACTTAGTTAAGTTTAGTGTCTTAATGGCCCTACATTCCTCAAACATACTGTGCATAGTCGTTACATTGCTAGTATTAATTTTTTTACTGAAGACTAATTTTTTAAGATTTCTACAATCATAGAACATAGAGCTCATATCTTTAATTTTGTTAGTATTAGTCTTATAAAAGCACTACAATTAAGAAATATACGCTTCATAGCTGTTACATTAGCAGTATTA